>JAEEVO010000029.1 GCA_016290905.1 Lachnospiraceae bacterium
TTCTTTATTCTGATCTTTATCATGGTGTCACCCCCCGGCCGTATCCTTACCTTAAGGCGATCAATTCCTGTAGAAATTGATCAGGCATCCGTCAAGTATTATCTTCCTCTCATCATCGCTCAATGAACCGAGCCTGAAATCAACCTCTTTTATCTCATCACCGATGATATATGCCTTAATGATATCTGCTTTTTCCTCAACAGCTTTTCTTATGTCCGGAACAAATACATAATCACCCTTGCGGATCTCGTTTCCGTCGTAAAGGAAAGGAAGCATGCCCCAGTTGATAAGGTTGGAACGATAACGCTTTGTGGCATATTCGGCCGCAATGTTTGCCCATGCTCCGAGAACCTTCTGACAGGATGCGGCCTGTTCACGGGCCGACCCGTCTCCGGGCTTATTGCAGAAAATCGTGCTGCCTACACTGATATCCTTTTCAGCTACACCGAATTTACCGGTTACCTTTGCAAGTATCTTTTCATACTCAGCCTTTAACTCGCCGGCATCCTTTGCAAATCCGTACTGGTCAAGCTCTGATTCGGGAGTATCGAATCCCTGTGCCCTGTTGATCCTTATCTGTCTGTCTTTTTCAACAGCCCTTACCTTCTTTGCCTCACCCACATAATCGGGATCACGGCGTGAAAGCGTAAACTCTGCAAGTCCTAAAGGATTCGATCTGAACGAAGAAGTTTCTCCCGAAGGGATAAGCTCATCTGTTGTGGTTACGGGATCATGTATCTCGCTTACACACTTTACAAGCAGATTGTCCGAAAGTGCATTCATCCTCGGCCAGTCCTTGATATTGGGTCCGAAATGAATCTCTGTTTCGGGCTCTGCATGTCCTACGCAGTCAAGTACGCGTTTTTCATATATTGTCTTATCGAAGAAGTATTTACGTTTTGTGAAATCGATGCCTTCAAGCTCATCCGCGCCTGTAAGGAAGCCTTTGTTTGCAGCGGTAGCGGCAATCGATCTTGCATCCATAAGCGCAACCGAAGAGATCTGACCGTTCTGTATCTTTGAACCCTCACGGTTCGGGAAGTTACGCGTGCTGTGCCTGATGCTGAATGCGTTGTTAGCGGGCGTATCTCCTGCACCGAAGCAGGGTCCGCAGAACGCAGTCTTGATAACGGCGCCTGCACCGATAAGGTCTGCTGCCACTCCGTTCTTTACGAGTTCCATGTAAATAGGCATTGATGCGGGATATACGCTTAAGGTGAACTTATCGTTTCCGATGTCTGCTCCCCTAAGTATGTCGGCCGCTTCGCAGATATTTTCAAATCCGCCGCCTGCACAGCCTGCAATGATACCCTGTTCAACGTAAAGCTTGCCGTCTATTATCTTGTCACTTAACGAATAATCGCACTTGTCGCCAAAGCTTACCTTTGCACGTTCTTCGCACTCTCTTAAGTAGTCCTTAAGGTTAGCTTTTACTTCGCTTATTGCATATGCCTTGCTGGGATGGAAAGGCATAGCGATCATGGGCCTGATCTCAGAAAGGTCGATGACTACAGCTCCGTCATACATAGCGGTTCCTTCAACCTTAAGTTCTTTATATGCGTTCTTTCTTCCGTGTATATCAAGCCATTCCTCAACCTGTTCATCTGTCTCCCATATGGATGACAGACAGGTGGTCTCGGTCGTCATTACATCAACGCCGATACGGAAGTCAACACTCAGATTCTTTACACCGGGTCCGACGAATTCAAGGATCTTATTCTTAACAAAGCCGTTATCGAATGTAGCTCCCACAAGTGCAAGCGCAACATCGTGAGGCCCTACGCCGTAGGAAGGCTTTCCTGTAAGGTAGATACAGATCACATCGGGCCTGTTGACATCATAGGTACGTCCAAGGAGCTGTTTTGCAAGCTCTCCGCCGCCTTCACCTATGGCCATTGTACCGAGGGCACCGTATCTGGTATGTGAATCGGAGCCGAGGATCATATCTCCGCAGCCTGCCAGCATTTCACGGGCAAACTGGTGGATTACGGCCTGATGAGGGGGAACATATACTCCTCCGTATTTTCTCGCGGAGGTAAGACCGAACATATGGTCATCCTCGTTTATCGTTCCGCCTACCGCACAGAGGCTGTTATGGCAGTTGGTAAGGACATAGGGAATGGGAAACTTCTCAAGTCCGCTGGCTCTTGCTGTCTGTATGATACCAACATATGTGATATCATGAGAGGTTATCTTGTCGAATTTGATCTTGAACTTTTCGGTATCTCCGCTTGTATTGTGCTTATTCATGATACGGAAACCGAGGGTATTGTCTCTTAAAGATACATCCTGAGCATTAACGCCCTTTTCGTTCAAAAGCTTAAGTCCTGCCTCATCGGCCTCTATCAGTTCGCCGTTTACCAGAAATACATTGTTTTTAATAAGATTCATTGGTCTTTGCCCTTCCTTTAATTACTCTTTATTCAATAATCCTTATGATGCTTCCTGTACCATTTTATATACATGAAAGTATAATTTTCACCCTTTTTGGCGAGCATCTTTAAAAGTTTCTCCAGGAAATCACTGGTCTCCTGATGTATTGTCCTTCTTGAACGTCCCTTATCAAAGTATTCGTACGGGCTTTGATCCGTATACTTATCTTTCAGATAAATCTTTGAAGCCGCAACTCTGTCACAGAACATCTCTATGACATATTTCAAGGGCATTTTTACCGGAAGCGCCTTGTTTGCCTGGATATTGTAATCATTCCAGTATTCAAAGTGATGCTTATTTCTTCCCTTGTGATGCATCCATGCATATGAGAAGCCGTGGTCTTCGCGCTCTCCCTCATTCGGGCTTCTGTCACCGCGATAGAATTTTACACCGTAAAAGAACTCCGAAGGTGAAAACTTCGAAAGGTCATGTAATGCTCCCTGGATCGGTATGCCTGCTTTTAAACAATGTTTAAATACCATGTGTCTGTGGGCAAGAACGGTTTTCGTATGACAAACAAGCTTACTCTTGCTCTTGTTTTTTACCTCGTAGTATTTTATCCCATCCTCATCACTGTTTTTCAAACCCAGCTTATGCTTTATGGCTCCCTTCATTTTCCTGCCGAGAGTCTTTCTTAATCTGTAGCCCTGAAAGCTGATGGTCTCGCCGGTCTTCTTTGCACCTTCATATACCTTGGGACCGACCTTCTTCACACCGTCCCTGACGTTTGGACCAATATTCTTTGCGGCTTCCTTTACCTTCGGTCCGATACTTTCAACCGCGCCCTTAGCCTTGGGGCCGATGCTTCCCACAACTTCCTTTGCCTTAGGTCCGATATTTCCCATAACTTCCTTTGCTTTGGGTCCGACTTCCTTCAAGGTATCCTTAACCTTGGGAGTGATGTCTTCAGCGACTCCCTTGACCTTGCCGCCGACAACCGTTGCGGCGTCCTTCACCTTGCTGCCGACAGCTGATGCTGTATCTTTAACCTTGGGCATGACATTCTGAACAAACTGATTGTATTTATCCTTAACGGAACCTACTACTTCTCCGTCAATACGTTCAATCGATCCACCCGTTTCTCCTTCGGCATCTGTTCCGTTTTCTGTTTCTTCATCAGAAATGTTTTCGGCATCTGTTTTGTTTTCTGTTCCCACGAACTCATCCGAAGCAGTCCCTGTTTCGGTATCCTCAGCGTCACCGGCTGCCGTGTCTTCTTCCTCAACGTTCTTATATTTTACGCTCTTAGCCTTTTTCCTGTTCTTTTTCTTCTTAAAAGAATTGAATATCGTCTCTACAGCGCTGTCATTCTTTTCTTCCTCGGCTATTTCGTCAGCATCAACATAATCTGCCTCTCCGATTTCGGTCTCTTCCGGCTTGATACTGTCGTCACCGTTTGTCCTTATATGTTCATCCACAAAATCAGAAACGGCTTTACCGGCTTTTTTGGCCTTTTCCTTAACCTTAGGCTCAAGATCGTTCTTTATGTCAACTGCTTTTTTCTTAATTTCCTCAAAATCCACTATAATTACCTCCCGATAATTTAAGTAAAGATCACATTTGCTCCGCGCCTCTTACCACATGTTCCGCAAGCAATGTGCTTGTAACCGAACCTACTCCGCCCGGTACAGTAGTAATCTTCTCACATAAAGGTTCAACAGTTTCAAAATCTATGTCACCGCAGATTCCTTTTCCGTCTTCTCTCATATTGATACCTACATCAATACAGAAAAGATTTGGGGAAGCGTTTTTAAGCATTTCCCCTTTAAGAAGTGCCCTTGAACCTGCCGCTGTAACAACTATATCGGCGTTTGATATCCTGTCGGAAATATCCCTTGTCTTTGTATGACAGCATGTAACGGTGGCATTTTCCGATATCAGCATGGATACCAGAGGTCTGCCGACAACTATGCTTCTGCCTATTACAACAACGTTTTTATATGCAAGATCTATCTTCTCGTATTTAAGAAATCTGATAACAGCTTCCGCCGTACAGGGATAATAGCAGTCCTTGCGTCCCATTGAAAGAGCAGCCTGATTGTAATAACCCATGCAGTCTATATCCTTACGGGGATCTATGGTCTTTGCTGCGAACTCTATGCTTAATGGCTTCGGCAGAGGCCTGAACACAAGTATACCCGTTATTGAGCTGTCTTCATTAACCCCGGTAAAGGCTTCATCAAAACCTTCCTGACTTATACCTGCATCAAGTACAGTTTTCTCCGTTTCAATGCCAAGCTCTCCGAAAACCTTGAGGATCCCTCTTTCATAGGATGCATTTGCCGGATCGTCTCCGACGCTTATCATCATCAGCTTCGGTTTTTTCCCGTTTTTTTCAAGCTCTGTAATTCTGACGCGTATGTCTTCCTTTATGCTTCCGGCAACATCTGCGCCCTTTACAACTATAGCCATAATATCTCCTTTTTGATAAAAAATCAGCATTTTGATACACTGAACCCAATGGCACTATTATATGATACCACAAATCTAATATCTATTCAATAAATATTTTTTGACTCAAATACTCCGCTCTCTGTAACCAGCTTTAATACCGGAATATCAAAATCGTCTGCTTCAATAACTTCCTCAATAACCTGAAGATCAAATGCCAGTCCATACTTCAGATAGTCTTTGGCCGACATCTCGGAAAGATATCTGTCATAAAAGCCTCCTCCGTACCCGATACGATTAAGATTTCTGTCAAATACCATCCCCGGCACTATCATGAGTGCTTTGTCCGGTACAAACGGGATATTGTGGCTTTCATCAGGCTCGTGGATACCGTAATACCCCTGCACGAGCTCGCTTATTCCTTTTATCTCGTAAAAAACCATGACTCCCGAATCAATCCGCGGAACAGCCACCTTTTTTCCTTTTTCCAGCGCATCCCTTATGATACCGTGAGTATCTGCCTCGCTGCCGAACGAAACATATGTCAGGATGTTTTCCGCTTCAATGTATTCTTTTGTATTAAAAAGATTAGCGGCTATCCTTGCGGATAGCCTTAGATTTTCTTCCCTGCTCATGGAATCCCTGAGCGATCTTATTTTTTTCCGTAAATCTTTTTTTATCATACAAACCTCTGCTTCACGCTTTAAGAGAAGCCGTTACTTCATCAAATACCTTATCCGCAATTTCCTTGGAAGCTTCTATCAGCCTGTCGGATTTTGTATTCATTTCAGCCGCCTTCTCCCTGTCCTTCATAAACTTGGTATTTATATAGACATTAAGAGACGCGCATTCAAGTGCTGAGATACACGTTTTAACAGCGCATGCGGCGTCACTTACCACTAGCCTGCTTCCCTTTTCTGCGACCTCTGCACTAAGCTTTATGGCTTCCGCACACTTTTCCATGATCTCAAAAGGAACCGCTGCCGCATTTACAAGTTCTCGCTCCAATGTAATCTCTTTAAACTTTTTCTGTTCTTCTGTTTCCGTAGGGAGCCCATATGCCTTTGACAGAGGAAGAAAACCGTCCGCATCCTTCTGTATAAGTCCTACAAACTCTTCGGAAAGCCTGTCACATTCAGCGATAATCTCGTACATCCTGTCTTCAACATTTGCGTATTTCTTCTTACCGACCGTAAGATTTGCCGCCATCTTGCAAAGACTGATACCGAGCGATGCCGTAAGTGCCGCAGCTCCGCCTCCACCGGGAACCGCCTCCTTGCTTCCAAGCTTATCTATGAACTCATTTATTGTCAGATATCCGTCCAAAGTTATATTTTCCATATTTATCCTTACCCCTTTTGTCTGGTTTTATGTCTGCATCTTACAATGTGAGCAGATCTTTGTCAAGCACGTATCACAAGTTATTTTAATCCTGTCATTTTTTTATAAACATCACCACGAGAGCCTGCTAAAAGTGTACTTATAACAATGATTTTTCCATTTATGACCGTATAGATAACACGATAGTTGTTTAATCTTATCCTATAATACGAATTCCTTTTTCCTTTGATCCTTTTAACATCTATTTTCTCAGGATGATCTCCGATAAGAAGTTCTTTTATTGATTCTTCATATTCACTCCGTACATCTTCATGATTTTCAAAAAATCTGTCTGCAGCTTTAGTATACTGTATTTCATATGAAAACCCATTCCCTCTTCCCATAAGAACCATTCCTTTCAAACATTAAATCTTTTAGAAGACGAAATGGAAAGATCATCATCTGTCATGTTATCTATTTCTTCAAGGATCTCCTCTGTTTCTTCCTCGCTCGCCGCCTTAACATTTGCAGTAAGTTTATAATATGGATCTTTTTTAAGTTTCTCGATAAATTCCGAAATGGCTTCTTTAAGAAATTCTGTTTTTGTAATGTGATATGTTTCTGTAAGCTTCTCTATATCAGAAATCATACTGTCATCAAATTTAAAATTCAATGCTTTTGTCATATACTGTCACCTCACAATTCTATGATTAGCTTTACTATCTTTACTGTAAAGATATTATAGCACATGCAGAAAATTTAGTCAAATGGAATATTCCATAATTATCGAGCTTTTTCCTATCGGGACATGAGAATTTTCACTCGTACGCCGGAAAGCTGATTTTAAGACAGAAAATCAAAAAATACATAGTATTTCTGAATGAAAACAGGAAAGCACGGCATATGTGTTTCCTGTTCACCGTCCGCTCCGCGCAGACTTTTTGCACTCTTAGGCGGACCGTTCTTGTCCGCCTGCAAAAATGTCTGTTTTTTCCCGGTGAACAGGGAATATATATGCCGTGCTTTCCGTCATATTGAGAAAAACTAAATCATTAATCAGAACAGCCCTGAAATCTTTCCGTTCTCGTCCACATCAATTTTTTCTGCGGCCGGAACCTTGGGCAGACCGGGCATGGTCATGATGTCTCCGGTAAGCGCTACGATAAATCCGGCACCTGCCGAAACCTTAAGTGAACGTACAGTGATCTCAAAGCCCTTGGGTGCACCGAGCAGCTTTGCATCATCCGAGAAGCTGTACTGTGTCTTAGCAACACAGATAGGTACATTATTGAAACCGATCTGTGAAAGATTAGCGATATCCTTCTTTGCCTGAGCGGTAAATACAACGCCGTCGGCGTGATAAACCTTCTTTGCGATATTCTCCAGCTTTTCCTCGATTGACATATCAAGGTCATAACTGAATGTGAAGTCCTTGTTCAGAAGCTCACCGTTATCATCGGTAGCATTACATAAGCGAACAACCTCTTCCGCAAGCTCAACACCGCCTTCGCCGCCTTTCTCCCATACCTTTGAAAGAGCGACATTGCAGCCCAGCTCGCTGCACTTCTTTCTTACCAGTTCAAGCTCAGCCTCTGTGTCTGTCGGGAATGCATTGATTGCAACAACGCAGGGAAGCTTATAAACCTTTGTGATGTTTTCAACATGCTGTAATAAATTCGGCATACCCTTTTCAAGAGCCTCAAGGTTCTCATTGTTAAGCTCTGCCTTGGGTACTCCGCCGTGATTCTTTAATGCACGTACAGTTGCGACAACTACTACCGCATTGGGCTTAAGTCCCGCAAAACGGCACTTGATGTCAAGAAATTTCTCTGCACCGAGGTCTGCGCCGAAGCCTGCCTCGGTAACAACATAATCGCCGAGCTTAAGAGCCATACGTGTAGCCACAACTGAGTTACAGCCGTGTGCGATATTTGCGAAAGGTCCGCCGTGTACAAATGAAGGACAATGCTCAAGAGTCTGTACAAGGTTGGGTTTTAAAGCATCCTTAAGAAGCGCTGTCATTGCGCCCTCAGCATGAAGTTCACCTGCAGTCACGGGTTCTCCGTCATAATTGTAACCTACTATTATCCTTGCAATCCTCTTCTTTAGGTCGGTAATATCCGAAGCCAGACATAAGATTGCCATTATCTCGGAAGCAACGGTAATGTCGTATCCGTCTTCTCTCGGTGTTCCGTTAACCTTGCCGCCCAATCCGTCAACAACAAAACGTAGCTGTCTGTCATTCATGTCCACACAACGTCTCCAAGTGATACGCCTGGGATCGATCCTTAAAGAATTACCCTGATATATATGATTGTCAAGCATTGCCGCAAGCAGGTTGTTGGCTGCTCCGATCGCATGCATGTCACCGGTAAAGTGAAGGTTGATATCCTCCATCGGAACCACCTGTGCATATCCGCCTCCGGCAGCTCCTCCCTTTATACCGAACACAGGTCCGAGCGACGGCTCACGAAGTGCAACTACAACGTTTTTGCCTATCTTCTGAAGTCCGTCGGCAAGACCTACCGTTGTTGTGGTCTTTCCTTCGCCCGCGGGTGTGGGAGTTATGGCCGTTACAAGGATAAGCTTTCCGTCCGGCCTTGTACTCTCATTAAGAAGGCTCAGATCGATTTTTGCCTTGTATTTTCCGTAATGCTCCACATATTTGTCATCAATACCCGCCTTTTTGGCTATCTCATCGATAGGCAGCATTTCATTTTCCTGTGCAATTTCAATGTCCGACTTGTACATATACACCTCTTTCCGAACCTATGGTTCTTATTATGTTTCAGATTGTTCAAAAAAGCTTTTGAGCTTGTTTAGGAGACTGGCTTTATCTATTGACTTAAGCAGATAATCAACAGGATTGAGATTAAGGATTGAAAGCACGCTCTCCCTGTCACTGTGTCCTGTCAGGAACATAACGGGAATGCTTCCGGTTTCAGAATCATTCTTTAACATCTGTAATACCTGGGGCCCGTTTGCGACCGGCATCTCGTAATCAAGCAGAACCAGATCAGCCTTGTTCCTTGCCAGATAGCTTATCGCCTGTACGGCATTTGAAGCCATACCGACATGATATTTCTCCTTGAGCCATTCATATACCGTCCTCATATAAGTGATATCATCATCGACAATAAGGATGGTCTTTTTCTTTTCGTTACCCATATGCCTTGCCATGTATGAGGAGATGCATTTTAGCAGATCCTCCATGACAAGCGGACGTCTGAAGTAATCTAATATTATTGTTTCCGGAATAAGCTTTTCAACAATCTCATGTTGTTCGTCGTCACCTATGAGTATGATCTTTCTGTCAATATCATGAGCCATATCCTTGATATACAGGATTGTATCGGTCATTGCCTCAATTTCTTCGCTCATGAACAGAATGATCAGACCTATCTGATTATATCTGGCTTCGATCTCCTGTTCATTTCCCCTCGTATAGAAGGTCGGCTGACCGTTCGCCTCAATCTTTGAAATAAGACTTTTAGCAAGAAAACTATCAGATCCACTTACTATCATGACCCTATTCCTGATGTCATTTCTCATATGTACTTAAACCTCGCTTTCAGATTACCTTCCTTGCGGTATCTATTATACCTTCCCAGTCAAGTTCCATAAGTCGGTTCTCTATATCTTTTACTGCTTCGACATCCGTTTCACTTAACCTGTATTCTCTCAAATCCTTTATGATGTTCTCCATCATACCCATGTCCATGTCTCCGGCAACCTCGATTATGGTATTGAAAGCATCCTTGCGCATGCTTTCCGTCATCTCCATAAGCGAATCCGAATCCCGGTCCATAAATGCAAGTCTCTTGTCAAGCTCCTCGTATTCTTTAAGCAATACCCCGTTTTCCTGGCGTATCAGATCGAGTTCGCCGTTCTTGCCCGCTTCCTCAAGTCTTGCCGCAATCCCCGAAAGACCGGATGCACCTATGATCCTTGCCGAGCTCTTTAACGCGTGAACCTTTATTGTGTAATTCTTCCAGTCCTCTTCATCAAAATACTGTTTAATCTTATCCGAGTTCTGTTTGTATGTTCGGTGGAAAGTATTGAGTATCGATTTAAAGCTTTCTTCGGAACCGCAGAACTTAACGCCGTCCTTTACGGATATTCCGGGAATGTCCGGCAGATCGGTCCGTTTTTCTTCCTCATATTCCACAAAAGAACTGTCAACCTTTTCCTTCGGTATATATTCCTTAAGAAGCTCTTCGAGATGTTTGCCCACTACCGGCTTTGACATATAATCGGAAAAGCCTGCACTTAAGTACATCTCACGGGCTCCCATGACCGCATTTGCGGTAAGAGCAACACATACAGGAATTTTCTTCATTTTCTCCTGCATACGTTTAAGTGTCTCGATACCGTCCATTTCCGGCATCATATGATCGATGAATATCACATCATAATCGTTTTTCTCAGCCAGCTTTATCGCTTCGGGACCGGAGGCTGCGGTATCTATCTGTATCTCCGTCTTCTTTAAAAGACGCTTTATGACTTCAATGTTGATCTCCATATCGTCAACAACGAGTATGCGCGCATTTGGAGCATGGAAAAGCTCTTTGTATTTGTATTCGAGAGTCTTATCCGGCTGATATTTCTCGGTAATGTTACCGATCGGGACCCATTTCTCGACCCGTTGTCTGAGTTCAAAAGAAAACTCCGTACCCGACCCGTATTCGCTTTTTACCTCTAATCTGCTGCTCATCATGGCAAGAAGCTGTTTCACTATGCTCATGCCGAGACCGGTTCCTTCTATCGATCTGTTCCTGATCTCTTCAATCCTTGCAAACGGAGCAAACATTTTTTCAATATCTTCGGGTTTCATGCCTATTCCGGTATCCGATACCTTTACTATTAACAGAATGTCGTCAGTAGAAACCTTACGATATGATAATTTAAGTTCAATGCCTCCTTTTTCCGTATATTTTACGGCGTTTGTAAGGAGATTTGATATTATCTGTTTTATACGGATCTCATCCCCGTAAAGAAGATGGGGAATGTTTTCATCTACGTCCAGTTTAAACGTAAGCCCTTTTTTATCGGCCCTAATCCTGATCATGTTAACCAGATCGAATATCACGGATGAAAGCTCATAACGTGAAGGAAGAATCTCCATCCTTCCTTCTTCGATCTTTGAGAAGTCAAGTATCTCGTTAATGAGTGCAAGAAGTGTATTCCCTGCAGTCTGGATATCGTGTGCGTAAGAAAGCGTATCCTCTTCCCTGCTCTCCCTGAGTATCATTTCATCCATGCCCAGAACTGCATTTATAGGTGTCCTGATCTCATGGGACATGCTTGTAAGGAATGCCGTTTTAGCTGCATTGGCTTCATTTGCCCTGCGTCTTTCTTCATTGAGCGCTTCCATTGTCTGATACTTTACAGTATCATCTATTATGGAATATACACATCCAACTTCCCTTTTTTTCTGGAAAAGCAGATTCGATTCGGGAGTAAAAATACGTCCGTTCATCCTTATGGGCTCTTTTGTCTCAATATGATCCTTAAGCAATGCAACTATTTTCTCAGACTCACTCTCAATCTCGGGGAAAAGCCCTGTGACCGGTTTGTTATAGTACTTTACCTCCCCGTATCTGTCGGTAGCTATTATTCCTTCCGAAAGTTCATCAACTATGAACTCCCGTGCCAGTATTTCCGTGTCCAGCAGTTCATATCTGAAAATAGCGATAAACATGAAGATCGAACCGATCGGATATCCGATCATCGTAATATCGTATACCTTTTCAACCGAAGGTATCAGCTTTAACATTTCAACTATCGTAAACACACCCTCGGTCAGGACCGCAAAAATGACCATCGAGATACGTTTGCCTGCAAAAGTTTTCTTTTCCTTTAATTTTGCCCGGATCAATATCGCCAATCCCATGACACTGTAAAAAACGATTATTCCCGTAAAGAAATGATGGAAAATCCCGTCTTCATGTTCAAAAACCGGCAAGCCTTCCGAAAGCTCAAAGTAAGTGCTTTTATAATACAGGCCGGTCTGTTTTGTCGTTACAACTATAACATAGGATGCAGCCGTTATAAATCCCAGTATTTCCTTACTGAATTTCGGAAGACGGAATTTTACAAACTCGGTGATGAACAAAAACAATGCGAATGCCGTCCATACCCTTCCCAGATAAGACATCTTCAAAGCTGTAAAATATGCTTCTTCCGACCTGCTCAAAAGCTGCATTAAATATCCTATATTGTTTATCAGAGTAGCCACAAAGCTTAGGAACAGATAAAAATGCACCTTACCCCTGAAGCTCCTGACAACCAGCCAGCACTCCGTGAATAATGCAAGTATGCTGATACACTGGATGAATAAAACAACCTTATACATTTTTCACCTTTATATTTTACCTATTGACAAATACTTTTCTTACTTCCCCCGCAAGATAGAGGGACCCCAGCGAGCATATACATGCTCCTTCCACATTCCTGCACAAATCAAATGCATAGCTGACAGCTTCCTTAGGTTTTTTAAAGCTTACCGCCTCAAATCCGTCGGATCTTAAACGATCTGCCAGTCTTTCACCCTCAAGCGCCCTAGATGACTCCGGGGTCAGAGTGATGAAGCTCTTTGCGTTTGTATAAAGCAACGATAGCATACCGTCTATATCTTTATCACCCAGTATGCCGAGAATATAAATGATTTTTTCATCGCCGAACAGCTTTTTCAGACCGTTGACAGCTGCTCTTATACCATGTTCGTTATGGGCTCCGTCCAGTATGAATACGGGATCTTCATTCAGTACTTCAAACCTTGCCGCCCATTTTACCTTGTCAAGCCCTTTTAAAACCGCTTCTTCGGTTAAAAAAAGCTTTTCTTTTTCGTTTAATACTTTGATGCACTCAATCACCGTCAAGGCATTCATCAGCTGATAATCGCCCGTCAGGTTCAGCCTCACTGTTTCTTTAAGATATGAAGAACGAAAAACGATCCCATGGATATCCGATGATAATTCTTCTATGCCGTCCCCGTCAGGAATATGAAGGAAAGCGTTTTTAACCTCACAGTTTTTTCTTATCACCTTCTCAACCTTTCCGGCATCGGACTCTTTTCCGTTCTGAAGAGCCATTATTACGTCACAGCCCGGGATGATTATGCCTGCCTTGGCACCGGCTATGTCCTCTATTTTATCACCAAGTATCGCTGTATGGTCATACCCTATAGGAGTGATCACCGCAAGCTCCTTGGTCTTGATGACATTTGTGCTGTCCAGTTCACCGCCGAGACCAACCTCAAGTATGACAATATCGCAGCTTTCCTTTTCAAACCAAAGGAAACCTGCTGCCGTAAGTATCTCAAACTCCGAAGGCTCCTCTTCCATGCCTGCTGCCGCGTCGGCAACCTTCGATATAACTTCGGTCAAAGCTTCATCATCTATATCTATGCCGTTTATCTTCATACGCTCATTATACTTTAACAGATGAGGTGAAGTAAACAATCCGGTCCTGTATCCTGCAGCTTCCGTTACCGCTGCAAGCATAGCCGATGTAGAACCCTTTCCGTTGGTGCCCGCAATATGGATGAACCTTAGCCTGTCCTGCGGATTTCCGAGCCTTTCCATGAGTTCCCTCATCCTGTGAAGTCCCGGTTTCCGCATGGTCCATGGTATACTTTCGATATATTTTATCGTTTCAACGTAATCTGTCATTTCTTGTAATCTGCCTTAATCAATGTCACCTCGAAAATGCCTTTGGCTTTTCCCCGGTAACAAAACGATGCTCCGCATCTTGTTTCTTGATATAAAATATACCACTCAAATCAGTTTTATGCAACAGTTTTATTTCCATACCGTTCAGTCTCGAAAAGCCCTTGCAGTCCTTGGGAAATACCAGTCTGTATGCGACAAGCATCTGCGAATCTGCTCCGTAATGTTTTTTTGCCCATCTGTTAAACACCGGATCTCCGTATTTTGCGTCTCCCGCGATCGGATGACCGATGGATGCAAGATGTGCCCTTATCTGATGCGACTTTCCTGTTATAAGCTTTACTTCGAGTATTGTCCTGTCGTCTTCAATCTCTAAAGGTCTGTATTCCGTAACGATATGCACCGCATCTCTATTCTGTTCCTTCTGTATCCTTACGGTATTTGTCTTCTCATCCTTAACCAGATAGCCTTCTATACGTTTAAAGTCTTCGACCCTTCCCTTTACAACACAGAGATAATACTTGTCCACAGTCCTGTTTCTGAATATTTCCGACAGGAACTGCAATCCTTTTAGGCTCTTTCCTCCGCAGATCAGACCGGTCGTATTTCTGTCAAGCCGGTTGCACATGGACGGCTTAAATGTCTTCAGCTGTTCCTCGTCGATTTCTCCTTTATCAAGCATATATGCCGTAAGCATTTCGTTAAGGGATATGTCGCTCTCCTTTGCCTTCTGGGACAGGACTCCTTCGGGTTTATTAAGGACAATGATATCATCATCCTCATATACTGTCATGTCCTTTATCCTTCTCGCGTATTCTTTAACCGTGCCCCCGTCCGGTTTAATGTCGACCGATTTCTTCTCGTTTCCGCGCGTTCCCTCATAAACGCTGTCATTCTCCCGGCCGGACATTTTCGCAAACGTTTCATCAGAGAGGAATATCTTTATTTCATCGCCTTCGTTAAGCTTCTCGTTTCCTTCAGCCTTTTTCCCGTTAAGAACTATGTTCTTTTTTCTGAGCATTTTAAAAATAAAGCCTTTTCCCGCATTGGGGAAAAGCCTTGTAAGTATCCTGTCAAGTCTTTGTCCTGCTTCATTTTTTCCGACATTTACCGATTTCATGCTTTTCTCCCGTAAAACATATTTACCGTTTTATGCCATAAAGCTCTCAAGCACCTCGCACAATCTTTCGCGTTCGTTTTCGGCTGCCTTCCTGTCATCTTCGTCATCAAAGCTCTTTTCGGCAAATGAATCCGCTGATTTAAGCAATGCCATGTATTTGCCTTCTTCGTCAGTACAGGTTACCTTGTATGCCAAAGCCCTTCTTTTCATTATGTCGGCAAGATAAGCCTGCATTTTATCCATTTTGTTCTTCTTCGAATTGGTATATATAAGTATCTTATCAGATGTGATCGTCATAAATGAAGCACAATATGCCCTCTCCACAGAAGTAAGGATCACATCCGTATAAAGGAGATTTCCCTGTTTTGTCTGTGAAAATACTTTATCGTATTCTTCCTTTGTCACGGATTTGTACGGCAGGAATAGAAACCATACGGTCATGAACCTTGCGGCAGGTATCACAAAAAGCGCACCGACAATGGTCAGCCAGTTGGCCTTGCTCTCAAATACCGATAACCCGATGATGAAGAGTATCGCGGCTATCGCAAACATTACTATGGTAACAAGCAGGTTGAAGAACTTCATGAAACCTATGTATCCCTGCTCTCCTTTTTTCCTGATATTCATCTTATCCTTCCTTCTCGGTTTATTTTTTTCTCATTTTCATAGTAAATTCCACGTCGTATTACAGCAGTTTCTCACAATCTACCAAAACAGAAAAGTCCCTGAAATAAATGTCGGCGGCTTTTATCTTTACATTAAGCTCCTTGTGCGACTGTTCGTCATACACCGCACATACCTTCATGCCTGCTGCCTTTCCTGCTTGAATGCCGGGCAGTATGTCCTCAAACACAAAGCACTTCTCAGGTTCCGCTTTTAGCTTTTCCGCAACATACAGATATATGTCCGGGAACGGCTTTCCGTGTTTCACCTCGCCCGATGTATGTACAGCGTCAAAATACTCCCATACTCCCAGATTCGTAAGCACTATCTTCACAAGCTCGGGTGAATTACTCGTGGCAATACCTGTTTTTATCCCCTTTGCCTTCAGCATTTTCAAAAGCTCAAGCGTACCCGGCTTCAGTGTTACCTTGTTCTCGTAAAAATCCCAGGCCATCCTGTTCCATTCCGCCTGGATAGTCTCTATGTCATCCGTGATCCCGAATCTGTCCTGAAAATAACGGGCGGTTTCGTTAAAGCTCATACCCTCCAGTATTTCCTGCAGGTCATCGGGGAGCCCTATCCCGAATCCGGCCAGATAGTCCTCATCAATTTTTTTCCAGACCCACATGGAATCTATCAGTGTTCCGTCCAGATCAAATATTACAGCTTCCGTATTGTCAAACAAGCCCATTATTCCATTAATCTCCCAATCTCATCCTGTGACAGCTCCCTGTACTCTCCCGGTTTCAGGTTCTCGTCCAGCATCAGCTTTCCTTCCGATATCCTCTTAAGCGCGGTCACTTCACATCCGACCTTTAAAAACATCCTCTTTACCTGATGAAACTTACCCTCGCTTATAGTCACTCTCGCAACGGAACTGCCTTCTTTTTCGTTTGTTTCAATTATATCCAGCTTTGCCGGCTTTGCGATAAAATCCTTAAACTCCATTCCCGCATTAAATGCTTCCGCATCCTTCGGCGAAAGTATGCCCTTTACTGTTGCGACATAGGTCTTATCTATACCTGCCGAGGGTGATGTGAGCCTGTGTCCGAGTTCACCGTCATTGGTTACAAGAAGCAGTCCGGTCGTATCCTTGTCAAGACGCCCTACAGGAAAAAGTCCTTTTATTTTTTCGCATTCAAACAGGCTTATTACATTCCTTGCGGAACCGTCCGGTTCATCTTCCGTAGAAGAAATATATCCGGAGGGCTTGTTCAGCATGAAATATCTGAATCTTGTCCTGTTAATGGTCTTCCCGTCGATCCCTATCTCGTCATCATCGGAAACCTTAAGGCTGCCGTCCTTAACTATAAGATTGTTAACGGTAATCCTGCCCTTCTTCAGGTATTCCTTAGCCTGAGTACGGGTCATATTCCCGAAATTTGATAATATCTTATCAAGTCTTTCCATAGCTTTAACGTTTACATCATTCTCCAGGAAGGAAGATATTTATTCTTAAGCCTTCCCCTGTCTATCTTTGCCCAGCCCAGCGGATACCCGTCGGTACAAACAAGACAAAGCCCGTTCTGTGCCTCGTCTTCTTCAACATCTATGCTCTCACATTTAAGATATCTTACGACTCTCGGATCGTCAATCTTAAGATTCAGCACATTTTTGTATTCTTTCATTTTTAAGGCTAAGGCAAGTGCCTGTGACGGCTCGAACCGTCCCTGTTTTATCTCACCCAAAAAGAGTCCCGTCCTTAAAACTCTCAGCCCGTTCACCTCCGGCATATCCTCCGGAAGAAGAAACACCCTGTCATCCTTAACACGCAGCCTGTTTAATTCAATCTTCATGCCGAGGCTTTCAAAGAAAGCAAATGTCTCCTCGTTTAAAGCCTTATATTTCTTTCTGACGGAAGCATCATATCTGTTTACGGCCGTCTCATCATCAGCTGCAAAATTTTCGTTATCTTCCGCAGTCGGGAATGATCTGTTTCTGTCTTCTGCGTCATCTTCTGTATCTTTTTTCCTGAGCAGTGCCGTAAAATGTCCTTCGCCCTTGCATCTGTGAGGATATATCCTTATGGCTTCATCAAAACCCAAGCCGCCTCTTTTAAATCCGGCAAAACGCTCATCGGAAAAATCCACGGCCGGGACAAGCTCCATCTCCGGAAAGCTCTCAGATATGAATCTCAGGCTTTCCTCATCCTCCTTAACAGAAAACGTACAGGTAGAAAAGATCATATATCCGCCGGGTTTAAGCATTTTCACTGCCGCCGGAAGTATTTCCCTCTGTATATCGGCATAATAACCCGACCCGTACTGCATCCAGTTTTTCGTGATGGAATGAACCTTTCTGAACATTCCTTCACCGGAACAGGGTGCATCCACGAGTATCTTGTCAAAATAACCTTCAAACCTTCCCGCAAGCTGTTTCGGATCCTCACTTGTCACTACAGCATTTTTAATACCGAAGAGCTCAACATTCTTAAGCAATGCCTTTGCCCTTGACGCACTTATATCATTGCACATAAGAAGGCCCCTGCCCTTAAGCTTCGATCCAAGCTCCGTTGTCTTGCCTCCGGGTGCCGCACACAGATCAAGCACCTTATCTCCCGGTCTTACCGGAAGCAGTGAGGCCGGCAGCATTGCACTGGGTTCCTGAATATAATAAAGCCCCGCATAGTAGTATGGATGCTTTGCGGGCTGATCGTCCTCACTCGAATAGAAACCGTTATGTGTCCAGGGTACCTTATCCGTGACGTACGATACTTTATTTTCAAAATCCTTTGGGGATATCTTCAGTGTATTGCATCTCAATCCCCTCATGTATTCTTCATCATAAGAGTCAACGAAACTCTTATATTCATCTCCAAGTAAGGCTTCCATCGCGGACAGAAATCCCGACGGAAGCCAGCTTTTGTCTTTTTCCATATGATCATCTCAGGCTTTGTGCCCTGTAGCCTTCCGAAATAGTATCAAGCTCACGCGCAAATCTTTCAAGATGCTCCAGGTCCTCGGAAGCATATATCTTGAAAAATTCATCCTGTATCTTGATAATCTCGCGCTTATTTGCAGCCTTGTACAGATTCTGGATGTTATTCAGGATATCCGCCACAAGATTGGACCTTAATGTAAAGGTATTCTGAGCATCCATTATTTCCTCTCGTACAAGAGCCATCTCACTGTCGAGCACTCCGATCGCGTCGGCCGCTTTAAGCAGTCTTGCGCGCAGGGACGCCGGCATGTTCTGACGATATTTATACTGCAGCGAATGTTCTATTGTTGCCCAGAAATTCATTGCCAGTGTTCTTATCTGTATTTCAACATGCAGCTCTTTCGGTCCCTGAAGCGTTTCAACAACATATTTTACGACCATGTGATAGCTTCTGTATCCCGAAGGCTTCTGATTTTTGACATAATCCTGTTCCTCTATTATGATCATGTCACTTCGTTTTCCGATCAGCTCCGCCACTTTGTAGATATCTTCCACAAACTGACAGATTATCCTTATGCCGGCTATATCGTCTATCCTGTCTTCGATATCATCCAGTCCGATATGCTTTTTCTGCACTTTTTCAAGCAGTGACGATATCGATTTTACTCTTCCGTTTACCTGCTCGATAGGCGAATATAAGCCGGCGTTTCTGTAAGAATTCTGTACGTGCTCGAACTTTACCTTAAGCTCATCCACTGCCAAGGCATAGGGTTCGAGTATCTCCCTCCACATTTGTATCTCCATAACTTCCCCTTAACTTTTATCCTTCATTTATTATTCCACGCTGTATTCACCCAGATAATCACCCGTGAAAACAAAATCATGAAGCTGTTTTATATTTTCTTCCCTCTTGCTTCCCATAACAAGAGTGTAATAAATATTCCTCTTTCCGTTATACTTTCCTTCAAGAGCACTGTCCCAATAAGTTCCGTCTAAGGGAAGCTTTAACTCCTGAACCTTTGTTATCTTATGTTCCCAAACATCGGCCAGCAGCTGCTCAATCTGTTCCTTTGTCAGGTTGGACTGGACATATCCCAGACATTCATATAATTTCGGAAGAAGTGAAATATATGACATATCCTTACACTGCTGTATAACGGCATTTATAACCTTCCTGTGCCTTAATGTACGTCCGTGGTCATTGCTTACGGTTCCGCCGTTACCGTCAGGCGTTGCTCTCTTTCTTACACGACAGTAACCAAGTACCTGATTTCCGTTCAGGTGGTTCATACCCGCATGTACATTTCTGTTTTCCCATTTTGAGATGTAATTTGTATTGTTTAGATATGAAGCCTCTGAGCTTCCAAGCTCAAGATCTATACCGCCCAGAACATCTATTACACTTTCAAAATCCTTGAAATCAACATATGCATAACCCGAAATTTCGATGTTGAATGTATTCTGGATAACCGTCATAAGCAGCTCTGCTCCGCGCTTTTCCTGTGCTGCCCTGTCTTCGCTCTTTTCCATCATCATACCGTGTGCAAATACCGAGTTTATCTTATTTGAATATGCACCGGGTATATCCACATAAGTGTCTCTCATTATGGATGTGAGTTTTATCGTATCATCATGTGTGTTTATCGACATGAGGATTATGGCATCTGTATTGGCGCCTCCGCCGATCTTCTCTATACCGAACAAAAGATACGTCTTAACATAAGCTGCAGACTGAGGATTTATTATTTCTCCGCTTCCGGAATCCTCACCGTCTTCCTTTATATCGATTTCGGGAACATCCACTTCATCATCCGTGGGATCGCCTGTATGATCGACATTTGTATCTTCTTTTGTATCTTTGTTCCTGTTTATATTGGTTCCCATCTTGTCATAAATAAGACCTGATGCCATTTTGATCACCAGTCTGTTGCCCGCCTTTGTAAAGGCCAGGAATATTCCGCATCCTATGAGCAGTCCCAGAACGGCAAAAATGATCAGTAATGCTATCTTGAGCTTCTTCCTGGGCTTCTTTGTTACGGGGTCAGGGTCATCATTCCCGTCTCCGTCAGACTCTTCCTTTTCTTCCGGTACCTCAGGTACTTCGGGCGCACCCTCGATATCCGTACTTTTACTAACCGTCAGTCCGAAATGTTCGGACTTCTCCTTACTTCCCAATCCGAAATCCTCCTCATCGCTGTCCAGAAAATCAGGTCTTTTAATTACTTCATCATCATGTACGAGCGGAGCAATATTTTTTGAATCCTCTTCCAGATCCAGGGCCTTCATGGCCTCCGTCCTGATCATATCATCAATCTCTTTTTTCTCAAAAGGAGCTTCCGAATCATCAGCTTTTACGTTTTCTTTGCTTTGTGACTTTGCGGAGTCATTCTCCGTCAAGTCAAGATCGGATAAGTCGACATCGGGAATATCTTCCTCGTCAAACTCCAGATCGTCATCATCAAATTCTTTCATCTTTACCTCTTCAAATTTTCCTGCAATCAGTTCTTGAAACTATGTATCGGTGCCGGTATCCTTCCGCCCCTGTTTACAAATTCGCGGCAGGAGAAACCATTTACCGGCATAACCGGTGCATATCCGAACAGTCCTCCAAAATTAAGCGATTCTCCGACTTTCTTTCCTATTGCGGGAATAAGTCTTACTGCTGTTGTTTTATTATTTATCATGCCGATAGCCATTTCATCCGCTATTATGCCTGCAACAGACTCAGCGGGGGTATCTCCGGGTATTGCTATCATATCAAGGCCGACCGAGCAGACACACGTCATCGCTTCAAGCTTCTCAAGCGTTAACGCGCCTGCCTCTACGGCATCGATCATTCCCTGATCCTCACTTACGGGAATAAATGCACCGCTTAATCCTCCGACATAGGAGCTGGCCATGACTCCGCCCTTCTTTACCTGATCGTTGAGAAGTGCGAGTGCGGCGGTTGTTCCGGGTGCTCCGGGATATTCAAGACCGATCTCCTGAAGTATCTCGGCAACACTGTCGCCTACTGCGGGTGTGGGAGCCAGTGACAGATCGACAATACCAAAAGGAACTCCAAGCTGTTGTGCAGCCTCTCTTGCAACAAGCTGTCCTACTCGCGTAATCTTGAATGCGGTCTTTTTTATGGTCTCGCAGAGTACCTCAAAGTTCTGGCCTCTTGCTGCCTCAAGTGCTTTCTTAACAACACCGGGACCGCTTACGCCTACATTGATGACCGATTCTCCCTCGGTAATACCGTGGAACGCTCCGGCCATGAAAGGATTGTCATCGGGTGCGTTGCAGAATACTACAAGCTTTGCTGCGCCTAAGCTTTCGGTACCGTATGATGCCCGGGCTGTTTTTATTACGATATCTCCCATTTTCCTTACTGCATCCATGTTTATACCGGTACGTGAAGAGCCGACATTTACCGAGCTGCACACACGCGATGTACGCTTTAAAGCCTCGGGGATGGAGTTTAAGAAAACAAGCTCCTTATCCGTATTGCCTTTGGCCAGCATCGCGGAATATCCTCCGATCAGGTTTACCCCGACGTTTTCAGCAGCTTTGTCAAGTGTCTCTGCAAGGCTTATATAATCCTCTTCATTCATGCACGAGGATGATCCTACCGTTGCTATGGGTGTTACGGATATTCTCTTGTTAACTACCGGGATACCGTAACTCTTCGAGATATGTTCTCCCGTTTCGACAAGCCTTCCTGCCTTTTTGCAGATCTTGTCGTAGATTTTTTTCCTGCTTTTCTCAAGAGAACTGTCCATACAGTCAAAAAGACTGATACCCATTGTGATGGTCCTGACATCGAGATTCTCGTGCTGTATCATTTCATTCGTTTCTGTTACTTCTGAAATGTTAATCAAGGTTTGTTGCTCCTTTCATATTAATATAGCTTACATTCAGATCCTGTGCATCATTGCAAATATTTCTTCTCTCTGAAGACGGATCTGTACGCCTATGCTCTGACCGAGCTCATCAAGTTCTGTCTTTGTTTTTTCAAAGTCCTTCTGTTCTTCTCCCATGTCTGCGATCATCATCATGTTGAAATATCCCGAAACGATCGTCTGAGAGATATCGAGAATGTTGATGTTCTTCTCAGCCAGATAAGTACAAACCTTGGCCATGATCCCGACCTTGTCCATGCCAACAACAGTAATAACAACTTTTTGCAACTTTCTTACCTCCGTTATTATCAAATGCTTATGACTATCTGACAATCCTATTATCAAATAGATATGTTACATAAATATGTCATAAATGTTACAATATTACAAAATTGAAAAAATATCCGATGGAGTATTTCTTCCCGCCACCTCAAGTGACACTTCATGATCGCAACATCTCGTAAGAAGCTCGGCTCTCACGGTCTCATATGCAAGCTCGGCGTAATTATTGTCCTTGCTTAAGTGTATCAGCAGAATGTGCTTCAGCCTGTCACAGAATATCCTGCAAAGAAGATCCGCACAGGCATCATTTGAAAGATGTCCCTTCGGTCCTGCAACACGCTGTTTCAAGTGGTACGGGTATTTCCCTACCATGAGCATGTTTATATCATGATTTGCTTCAATGCATATGCCGTCAAGGTTTTTCAGCTTTTCAACGATATAGTCGTCAAAGAAGCCCATATCCGTTGCTACGGCAAAGTTTTTGCCCCCGGATTCTATCCTGTAGCCTACCGGGTCCGCCGCGTCATGAGAAACTGCAAACGGAAGTATTATAGCATCTTTCAGACAAATGTCAATATCCGGAGTGATCTCGATCATCGGACACCCCTCAAGATCGCCGTTAAACTTTGAGTTTATCGCCCTTAAAGTTTTTTTCGTACCGTAAATGCTTATATTATATTTTTTCGCAAAGACCTGCAGGCCCTGGATATGGTCTATATGCTCATGCGTTATGAAGATCCCGTCTATTTCGGACGGATCTATGTCGATCCCTCTTAAGCCCTCACATATCTTTTTTGAACTTATTCCTGCATCGATCAGTATATTTGCCTCGGAAGTCCCCACAAATATGCAGTTTCCGCTGCTTCCGCTGGCTATGCTGCAAAATTCCACTTTTCCTACCTACCTGTTATTCAATCTTTTGACCAGTACAGATCAAGCTTGTCGCCTTCAAATACCGGTGTAAAGAAATCTGCGGGAATTCCGTTTCTCTTGCAGACTATCCTGTTGCCCTGCATTGAAGCGGTATTGAACGGATAGAAATCAAGAACGTTAACGAATGTATATTCCGCCTTTCCGGAAAGCGTTACCGGGGTGCCGTTTACAAATACGGTAATGATCTTTGAGGTATCCCTGACAGGTTTTTCGATCACAGGTCCGGGCTTTTCAACAGGTTTCTCAGCCGGCTTTTCAACAGGCTTCTCCTGCTTTATCTCAGCAGCCTTTACAAGCTTTGAAAAATCCTCTTTCTTCTCTGCCTCAACGTCTATTATGTAGTTTTCAAAGATCTTTTCTTCCGGATCGTATGCATTCATATCGAGTGCTTTATTGTTAACCGTGATCTTAAAGCCCTTCTGAGCGTTGAGCGCCTCTATCACACGCTTTAACGGATAGTTATCCAATATCTTTATATCATCGCCTGAGCTTACGGCATCGGTCTTTTCCTTCTTCTTTCCGTTTACGTAGATGAGTCTCGGGAAGCCTGCCCGTTTTCCGTTAACAATGAAGAATATGTCATTCTGTGCTTCCTTCAGATCGCCGATCTTGCATTCCGCGTCTGTTCCCGCAGTGGAAGGCTTTATCGTTATCACGTCGTTGCTCTTTAACGGAGTCGTTACTGCGCCCTCTTCACCGTTTACCGTGATCACGGAATACTCACCCTTTTTGCCTTTAACGATACGCTCAGTGCCGTTAACCATGAACACAAGATCCCTGCCACGCTTCGGGAAAACATCCGAATCGGACATCCCGCCGCTTAAAACGGCATCCATGACATTTGTTTTACCGTTATTGTACAGCTTTATCTCCGTACCGTTTATAGTAACATGTATCAGGTTATTGCTTTTATCGTAATAATTCATGCAGATACCGATGGGAGTTACCAGCATCGGATCCTTTACGGGCTTATGATCGGGAGTAACAACTCCTGAAAATACCTCGCTGCCCCTAAGTGCAACCCTCTGCTCGGGAAGCTCCATTGCTTTTGCAAGAGCCTTTGCGAACTCGGGATTCTTTCCGCCGCCGCCTACGATGAATACGGCGCCTACCTTTTTGTCGCCGTTCAGTTCCTTGATCTTATCGGCAATGAGTCCCGTCAGCTTTTCAACCGGGCCGGCAAGTATCTCGTTGACCCTTGCAATCTCCATGGAGTGCCTTACACCGAGAACGTCCTTATATGCAACCTTCTTTCTCTTTGTCGAAGCCGCAAGCTTAATGCTCTCTGCCGTGGGGAAATCGGTCAGCAGTTCATACATGATGCTTTCGGAAAGAAAATCTCCCGCACACGGCAGCATTCCGTATCCGATTATACTTCCCTCCTTTGTTATACAGATATCCGATGTTCCTGCTCCCACATCAACCAGCGCAAGATTTAACAGTCTGAACTTTTCCGGTATCGCAATATTTATGGCCGCTATGGGCTCAAGCGTCAGATTAAGTACCTGAAGGCCTGATTTCTCACATACCTTGTAGAGACCGTCAATAACATCCATGGGAAGGAATGTCGCTATGATATCCGCCGAAATGACAGATGCCCGGTGACCTTCAAGGTTAGTTAATACAATGTTCCCGAGATAGTATTTAACTACCGAATATCCTACACAATAGAACTCTGTCCCGTCGTTTTCGCCGCTCCTGAGTTTTGCCTGTGCCTTTTCCATTCCCATAAGCTCCATTGCACAGATCATATCCTCTGTAACGGGCATCTCGTCACCGAGATCGTATTCCACCCTTAAGGATACCGTCTTCAGTACCCTGCCCGCTGCCGCAATGCAGACCTCCTTTAAGGATGCATCCAGTTCATTTTCAAGCTCTGCCTTAACCTTGCAGACAGTTTCCGTAACCTTGTTTATATCATGAATCTGTCCGTCAAGCATCGCACGGGTCTCATGACACAATGACTTCTGAGCCAGAATGACAAATTCTCCCGTAGGCTTCCTGTAGCCTACCGTTCCAACAACACTCCTTGTTCCGATATCAAGACCAAAAACCGTATTATCCGGAAACTTCATAGCGCCCATATGACAAATCTCCTTTTATTTATATATTTTTATTATCTTACTTTATCGTAACATCCAGCAGCATATCGGAAAGTACAGTAAACATTTCCTCTACACCTGTTCCGTCATCGTTCTCGATAACTCTGTCGGATCTTTTTATGAATTCTTCCTCGGCAAGCTGATCGTCCAATACCGAGCTTATCTTTTCGTCCGAATACCCTCGGGTTTCCTTAAGCCGTCTGATCCTTGTGGATACGGGAGCATGTACAAACCATACCTCGTCGCATATCTTGTCGATCCCTGATTCGAAAACCAGTGCGCTTTCGATCATGACAGCTTCGTATTCGCCGTATCCGGACTCTTCCCTTATGATTTCCTTTATGCCATCTATGACGGCGGGATGTGTTATACTGTTAAGCTTATTTAACAGACCGGCATCATTAAATACTATTTTCGCAAGCACGGGCCTGTTTATCTCCCCGTCCTCTCTAAGCAGCTCATCAGAATACTTTGAGAACTCTTCGACAACCCTGTTATAGCTTATCTGTCCTTTCATCATCTGCTGCCTTGCCATCTCATCCGTATTGATGTGCAGCACCGGGAAAAAATACGATGCAATCTTTGCTACAAAGGATTTCCCGCTTCCAATCCCTCCGGTTAAGCCAATTACTTTCAAATCCGTCTCCTAATGTGCCTCATACCAGTTTTTGCCTCTCTCGGCTCCGACCTCGAGCTTTACCGGAAGGCTTATGGCATTCTGCATCTCTTCAATAAGTATTTTTTCGGCAAGATCGGCTTTGTCCTCACTTACTTCGAGCAGAAGCTCATCATGTATCTGCAGGAGGAGCTTTGCTTCGGGGCAGTCCTTTTTAAGCCTTTTGCTTACCCGTAGCATCGCAAGCTTGATTATATCCGCCGCGCTGCCCTGAACGGGTGAATTCATGGCTATCCTTTCACCGAAGGATTTCTGCATGAAATTTGAGGAGGACAGCTCGGGTATGGGTCTTCTCCTTTTGCAGACTGTCACGCTGTACCCGTTCTTCGCCGCTTCCGAAACCATCCTGTCAAGATACTGTTTAACCGCGGGATATGTTTCAAAATAGCTCTTTATGTACTGCTCCGCTTCTTTCTTCGGGATATTAAGCCCTGTCCCGAGTCCGAAGGAACTGATACCGTATACGATACCAAAGTTGACGGCCTTGGCCTTTCCTCTCAGTTCCTTGGTAACCTCTTCAACCGGTACCTTAAAGACTGCCGCAGCGGTGCTTAAATGTATATCCGCCGAATTCTTGTAAGCGTTTATCAGCTTCTCATCTCCCGAAAGAGATGCCAAGATCCTCAGCTCTATCTGGGAATAGTCCGCATCAACAAAGCATTTTCCTTTATCTGCGACAAAAACCTTTCTAAGTTCCCTGCCAAGACTCTCCCTTATGGGTATGTTCTGCAGATTAGGCTCCGTGCTCGAAAGCCTGCCTGTCGCAGTCACGGTCTGGTTAAAGCTTGTCCTTATCCTTCCATCCGGGTCTATGTAATCATAAAGTCCGTCGGCATAGGTTGATTTCAGCTTTGTCAGCTGCCTGTAATTCAGTATCTTCTCAACTACGGGATCCTCCATCTTTAGCTTTTCAAGTATATCCGCCGAAGTGGAATAGCCTGTTTTCGTCTTTTTTCCATATGGAAGCTTCAGCTTGTCAAACAATATGGTACCAAGCTGTTTCGGAGAATTTATGTTGAACTCTTCCCCACAGTCTTTATATATATCTTTTTCAAGACTTTTTATATCCTTATCAAGCCTTTCGGAAAAGCTGACCAGTTCCTCCTTTAGCACAAGGATGCCGTTCTCTTCCATTTCCTTTAATATAACCGTCAGCGGAAGCTCTATATCGTTATAAAGCTCATCCATCTCACTTTCTTTCAGGGCTTTAAAAAGCGGTCCGCAGCTGTCCAAAGCAACACCTGCTTCCGTCACGGCAAGCCTTACGGCTTTATCCCTGTTTTCCCTAAGTGCTTCCTTTAAACCCGCTTTACCTATGATCTCCTGTCTTGATGAGGGGATATCAAGCCCTGCGATAAGGGCGATGTCCTCATAAGCATATTTTCCTGACAGAGGATTTAAGAGATAGGCGGCAATGGAAACATCCGAGCATTTCCCGTAAGAGCTTTTTCCGAGAAGCTTCATGACTGTTTTTATATTGACAACAGCCAGCGGAACATCCGAATCTATCAGCCTGTTTACCTGATCTGCCAGGAGACTTCCCGTAATGAAGCCTTCGGCATGTACAAAAACATTTTTTTCTTCCAGAGAAAATGCCGCACCGAGCAATTTTTCGGTATCGTTTCCCATGAGACGTACACTGTCGTCATAAAGTAAGGAAAGCCCGGTTATGGTATCCGCCTTTGAACGTTCTCTTATCATTTCATCAATGAAGCTTAAGAACCGGTTCAGATCGGTTATCTCTTCCGTATCTTTTTTTACGGCATCTTTATTTTCTCCTGCTTCTTCAACCTTAAGGGTATTAAACTCAAGCCTAAGGAATTCCTGCCTCGTTGAAGCATAGTCTATATTGAGTTCAAGTGAATCAAGAGTTACTTCTTTAAGATCGATATCGCATTTTATCGTAGCAAGCTTCTCGCTTATCCTGGCTGCTTCTTCCCCTACAAGCTCCGTATCGCTTTTTTTAAGAAGCGGACCGAAGGGAGACCGGGTAATCCCGAGCTCGCTCTTCCAGATGCCTGCTTTTTCCTTTTGCCCTTTTTCATCCAGATCCCTTATGTCGTCATACAGGGCGGATACGTTTCCGTAGTGGGCGATAAGTGCCACAGCAGTCGCCGGGCCTATACCTGGAACACCCTTTATATTATCTGAAGAGTCTCCCTGAAGGCCCTTTAAGGAATTGATCGATTTCGGCTCAACTCCGAACTCTTTTTTTACCAGCTCGGGTGTCAGGCAAAAAGCCCTCTCGGGCACACTGCCGTCCTGCTTTATCCCGTATTTTTTATAAAGCTCGTCCGTCTTTGAGGCTGTTGCATGCATGAGCCAGAGATTCGTTTTCTCCGTTACCAGCTGGAGATAATCGTTATCCTTTGTAAGTATCCTCACCGGTATGCCGTCTTCGAATTTTCTCGACAAAGTACCGCAGAAATCATCCGCCTCAAACCTGTCATCCATGAACTGCTTTATGTTCATTGTTTTTAACAGCTCTTCACAGAGAATGAACTGATCCTTTAACGGTTTCGGAGTCTCGCCCCTGTTTCCTTTATAATCGCTGTAGATCTCACGTCTGAACGTGTTACGGCTTTTGTCCCATGCCACAGCAAGATATCTCGGTTTCTGTTCCTTAATTATCTTTAGCAGAGTCCTCATAAAGCCGTATATGGCATTTGTATAAATGCCTGTTTTGGTCTGCATTATCTTATGATAATACTTTTTCCTGTCTTCCTCCGTCTTCGCAAACAATATCTCTCTAGGGAGATTACCGTAGTACTGAGTCGTAAGAAGACTTGAACCGTCTATTAAAAGCAGGTAATCTGAATCCATTTCTTTTCCCCGTATAATGAATTTGTCTCACATGATAAGCAGTACTATACCGGCCGCTATCGATATCAGACCCAAAGCGATAAATCCGTATGCCGCCTTCACGTTTGTAAATATGGCATCCTTCCTGCTGACCGTTCCCAGCCTCTTTTCAAGAGTAGCCATATAATTGTTTGTCTCCTCGCCGGAATCATCATTCAGCTCATCAACCACAGAATATATCACATGGTAGATTTCAAGCTCCTCATGACATATCTTGCATTTTTTCATATGCTCGACAAAGCTCTGTCTTTCAAAGCCCGTAAGCTTTCCTTCAAGAAACGGCTCAACAAGAGATTGATATCTTGTGCATTCTTTTTTCATGATCGCCCTTTAGCCGTAAATACGGTCAGTCAATTTTGTTACAATAAAGCTATATAATAAGTAGGAACTTATCACAATACTCCGAGCCTGCACTCGGGAAGGCTTACGTCCGATCTTGCGATCACAAGCTTTTCAAGCACAAAACCTGCATTTAGCGGTCTTAATGAAATTGTGTTCACTCCCTTTGACAGCTCTGCCACAATTTCGGTCTTCCTTACATTTTCAAGCACCGCCTGTCTCCAGGGATTACATCTGTTATCCCCGCCTATGTAGCCCTCGGGTATGGTGTTTACCTTAACCTCTTCCCCGTCATTAACCTTCAGCATGCAGGATATCCTGTTGTCGAAGGACGAAGGATTTGAAGGCGCTGTATACATTATAAGCCTGAATTCCCCGGCAACCGGCGTTTCTATCTTATATTCTGCAACAGGTCCTTCCTTAAAGCTTCTTTCCTGCGGATATGCTTTAATAGCCGATGCTTTCTCCCCCGGGAGAAGCCTTCCGAAGTTCACTATTTCTTTAAAGCTTCCTTCGCTGCTTTCCTTCAGTTTGAAATAATTAGCGGCGGGCACCTGGGTGATCTTACCGTTGAATTTATTTATACCATCTTCAAACACAGGCTTTATCAGTGTATTGTCCTTTATCTCAAAATATACCTTTGTAAAGCCCGCACTTGTCTTTATTGTGAACTCATGTCTGCCGAGCTTTGCATTTTCAGCGGCATCAACCTTTATGCTTATATCATGCTCCGCATCGGCTATGCCCGAAAGAATGTACTTGTTATCCTTTCCTGTAAATATGATGTCGCTGTCATCACATTCAATCTTATATGTTACGGGCTCGGAGCCGGCCGTTGCAATGCTGAAGCTGCCCCTTCCCATATAGTCGAAGCCTGTAAGCCTTACAGGACGCCTTGTCCAGTCGCCTCCGCAGCTGTAGAAGTTGGAATTGTCATCCGCAACAACAAGATCGTTATGAGCCTCGGGCTCGATATATACCATAACCGGCATCCTGCAGCCCTCGTCATTCCATGCCTTAAATCCGATGTGTTTCGAAAGCCCCATTCCGTACCATTTACCCGAAAGCATGTTGTGGAAATCTTCGGTATACTTTCTGTCCTTTGCGATGCAGTCCTTCACAAAACCGGCGTATTTGTTGGCCGTAACTCTTCCTTCCATTGCATTTCTCTTGTTTATGCCCGCATAGATCTGCATCTTTATAAGGTTAAAGCTTGCTAAAGCCTGATACCCGATAAGGCTCATAAACGAATCCCTGTGAGCCTCATCAAGCTCCTCAATCAGAGCCTCGGTCTTCTTCTCGAGATCCTTTACCAGCCTCAGCACGCAGTGAGCCTCGCTGTAATTCCTTAAGCTGTAGGTTTCGTCCGAAAGAACCTCGGGCTTTGTTATGTTGTTAAGCCTTGTATATCCGTCTGCGATCTCCAGTATCAGATCTCTGTCTTCGCTCTCCAAGCCCTTAAACTGATCGTCAACCCACTTTCTGAGATATCCCACATAGTTTCCGGGTGCGGAGGTTCCGTATTTCTCAAAATCATACGCAAGATCCATGAAGTAGTTGAGCGGAAGTTCCTGGTTTTTAAGATCTCCCACATTTACGATCCAGATATCCCTGATACCGAAATCATATGCGGTTGTCATCTGTTCCCATATCTTC
>JAEEVO010000030.1 GCA_016290905.1 Lachnospiraceae bacterium
CGGTTCACAGGCTGCCATTGCGCGAGACCCAAACGTCAACATCACTTATGAAGGGCAGCCCGACAATATGCTACCCGAGACCGGACATCACCCCTGCTATAGCGGATTGCAGGTACAGGGCACCGCTGACTCCCCGGCTGTGCGACTTTAACAGTATAACTTGTTTTGCCTCTTATGTCAACTAAAATTTATACGGATGGATTTTGCTGATGGATCCGAAAAAGAAGAAAATCATAGCGGGAATACTTATCGGACTGTCGATCGTAGTGATAGGGCTTGCAGGATGGTTTATCGGTATCCCGCTGATAAGGTCGGCAGGGAATCCTCAGGAGTTTCGCGACTGGGTGAATGAAAAAGGAGCCTGGGGACCTGTTGTATATGTCTCGCTTTTCGTGTTTCAGATACTGATAGCCTTTGTTCCGGGAGAACCGCTGGAGATTGCCGCAGGGTATGTTTTCGGGACGATCGAGGGGACTTTGCTCTGTATCCTGGCGGCTTCGATAGGCAGCATCTTTGTTTTGCTCATCGTTAGGAAATTCGGGAAGGCTGTGCTTGAGATATTTTTTGAAAAGGAAAAAATAGAGAATCTAAAGTTCCTAAAGACTTCGCAGAAGAAGATAATCATATTCATGATACTTTTTCTTGTGCCCGGAACGCCGAAGGATATGCTATGCTACTATGGCGGGCTTACGGATATTTCGATGCCCTTGCTGATATTTATCTGCACCGTATGCAGGATCCCGGCGATCATAACCTCGACCATCGGGGGAGACGCACTCGGAACGGGACAGTACGGGTTTGCGATAGCGGTCTTTGTCATAACGGCGTTATTGAGCGCGGCGGGGATTTATATCTATAACAGATTTAGCAAAAAGGAGTAATGTATGCTTGAACTGATAAATGTTACCAAGAAATACAAGGGAACCGATGCCGTAAACGGAGTTTCGTTTACTGTCGATAAGGGTCAGGTCTTAGGACTTGTCGGCGCGAACGGTGCAGGAAAATCAACCTGTGTAAGCATGATAGCAACCCTGAAAAAGCCTGATTCGGGAGAAATCCTGTTTAACGGTGTGAATATCGTAAAGGAACCGGATGCGATCAGGAAAAAGCTCGGATACGTTCCTCAGGACATAGCTCTTTACGAACAGCTTTCGGGTATGGATAACCTGAAGTTCTGGGGCAAGAGCTACGGAGTCGATCCCGACGATCTTAAAGATGAGATCAAAAGGGTATGTGAGATCATTTCCTTTGATGAGGCCATGCTTAAGAAAAGGGTATCGAACTATTCCGGCGGTATGAAGCGAAGGCTTAACATTGGCGTGGCGCTGCTGCACAGACCGGAGCTGGTCATACTTGATGAGCCGACGACGGGCATAGATATACAGTCCGGCATGCAGATATTAAATGCGATAACCGAGCTCAGGAAGAACGGCGTAGCGGTCATCTATGTCGGTCATTACATGGAAGAGGTCGAGAAGATCAGTACACATATCTGCTATCTGGAAAACGGTGTAAGCAAGGCTTTCGGAACGGTAGAGGAAGTGCTTAAGATGAGAGGGGCGCATTCGCTGACGGAGCTTATACTTGCCACACAGTGAGATAACAAAACTGACGCGGAACATCGGTTTTGTTACCTCGAAAATGCTGAAGGCGTTTTCAAGGTGACATCAACAATACAGATCTCTGGGTACATAAAGGATAAAGTAAATGGATAAGTATAAGAATTTTGTGGTTATAGAGGAAATCAAAAGTCTGCTTCGTCAGGGGAAAAACGAAGAAGCATTGGAGCGTGCGGAAGGTCTTGATCCGAAAAGACTTAAGGATAATTACGACTGCATGATCCTTGGCGAGACATTCTTAAAAAACGGAATGCTCGGCAAGGCAAAGGACTGTTATGCCCTGGTTTATGACAGAAAGAAGAACAGACGTGTCGCTTTGGAGCTTGCAAATATCTGCATAAGACTGAAGAAGGCGGATGAAGCGGAGACTTATTTCGAGGATTACAGGAAGATGGCTCCGAACGATTATTTTAACTACATATTCAAATATAGGATAGACAGGCTTAAGGGACGCCCAATAAAGGAGCAGGCAGAATCCCTCGAGAAGCTTAAGAGCGTTGAGTTCACTGATAACTGGGGATATGAGCTGGCAAAGCTGTATCATAAGATGCAGGAGGTCGACAAGTGCCTGAAGGTATGTGACGAGGTTATCCTGTGGTTCGGTGACGGCGAGTATGTCGACAAGGCAAAAGCTCTTAAGGCGTATTATTCGGGTGAGATAAGCCTGAAGGAGCTTAACCCTGCGAGAAAGCCTGCAGTAGAGAGAAACGAAGGCAGGAAGGATACGGAGAGCGCTGAAGCCGGTACAGGAAATACTGAAACAGGTACGGAAAGCACTGAAACCGGTATGGAAAACATTACAGAGGGATTAACAGATCAGTCAGTTCAAACAACCGATACAGTCGATACGTACATATCTGAGAATGACGCCCCTGCTATACAGGAACCTCAAGTGAGTGATGCTGTCATGGAGTATGCGGCAGACTCGGCAGAAGCCGGTCCCGAAATACCGGATTCCTTGGGAGAGACACCGGAGGCACAGGAGCCCGAAACATTTGAAGCATATAACGAGGTTGATTACACTGAGGAGGAATATACCGAGGAGGATCTCGCAGAGGCTGAAGAGGATACGATAAGGGTAATTCCGCCCGAGAATATCATGATAAGCGGTATCAAGTCTGTGGATAAGGAGATCGAGCTGAGCACGGACGAGCTTGCAAGACAGATAGAAGCAGTACTTATGGAAGACAGTATTGCCAAGGAAGTCAAGGAAAGCATGAGGGATTCCGGCAGGAAGGAAGACAATACCAGGGACTTCACAAAAGAGTTTACAAGGGTATGGGGGCGTGATGAGGCAAAGCCCGCAAAAGAAAAGAAATCCGGAAGACCTTTACCCGCAGAAGAGACCTACGATATTCCCGAAGAAAAGGACGAAAAGAATTCTCCGCTTCTTGACGCTGTAGAGCGAGAGCTTGGATTTGTTTCACAGGAAGAAAAAGAGCCTCCGCAGAAAAAAGGCTGGATGGCCAGGTGGAAGGAAAGACATCAGGAGAAAGAACGCAGGAAGCAGGAAGCAAGAGAGGAAGAAGAGCTTAAGAAAAAAGAAGCTGAGCTTGAAAAACAGCGGTTCATAGAGAAGGAACGTAAGAAAGACAAGAAAAAGTATCTGGATCAGCAGAGACAGATGGCAAAGCTTGCCAAAGAGAAAGCACTTGATACAGCCGCACCTGTAAAGGAACAGAAGGCTCCTCAAAAAGAGGCACAAAAGGAAGTTCGTAAGGAAGAGCCTTCCGAGACATATGAGAAGGTAACCGTGGCAGAGAGGGAAGAAGGAGTATACGTACCCAAAAAACTTAAATGCGTACCCGTTTCGGAAAAAAGCCCGCTTTATGATATACTTAAGAGCTCAGGGAAGAGTCTTGAGGATTATTTCGGATTCTTCGCATGTCAGAAGGATGTGGGCGAGCAGATAGTAAAATGCCTCGAGCAGCTGGTTGATAAGTCGGCCGCATGGATGAATTACTGCATAATAGGTCAGAAGGGTAACGGCAAAAAGGCTATCGCGCATGGCTTTGCAAAATTCGTTGCCGACTGCGGGCTCATATCGTCCATGCAGACGGTCTGGACAGAAGCGTCGAAGGTAAATGAGATCGATTTGACCGAGAAGACCGATAAACTTAAGGGCAGGTGCCTTGTTATCAATCAGGCCGGAAGCCTTGAGGTTGAAGCCGTCGAGGATATCTACAAGATTATAGAGAAGCTTAAGAGAAACGTAATGATAGTCGTTACGGATTACAGGAAGCCCTTATATGAGCTGTTTAAGGGCAGGGAAGCATTTGAAGAACTGTTCAAACCGCGCGTAAGCATCCCTACGTTCAATCAGGACGATCTGTTTGATTATGTTGATTATAAGGTCGGGAAAGCAGGCTTTGTTTTTGAAGAGGACGCATATGACCTGATGGTAAAGAGGATTACCGGGATCATGCGTGCAACCGATGAGGGTGCACTTGCAAGAACGGAGAAGTATCTCGTAAAGACTATAGATAATGCCGAACAGAGGAACGGAGAGGCTTATATCAAGCAGACCTTGGAACGCAGCAGGCATGTAAGGAGCAATGTGATAATTGCACAGGATCTTCCGAGTGGGATATAACAAAAAATTTACCCCTGAAGTTAATGCTTCAGGGGTTTGCTTTTCATGAGATGTTTTTTAATTTGAGTTTTTTTACATAAAGGACTTCGTCTACATCATCACTGACTTTTTCGATGTCGGCGCCAAGGCTTCTGAGCTTTATTTCGAACTCTTCATAGCCACGTTCAATGTACTCAACCTGCTCAACAACGCTGTAGCCCTTTGCAACAAGTCCTGCCATGACAAGAGCGGCTCCGGCACGAAGGTCTGGAGAACAGATGGTTGCGCCCGTAAGCTTGCCAACGCCCGTTATGATGGCTACATTGCCTTCTACCTTTATGTTTGCACCCATACGGGTAAGCTCGTCAACATACTTGAACCTGTTGTCGAAGATGTTCTCCGTAACGGTACTTGTGCCGTTGCTCAAAGCGAGGAGAGTGGTCATCTGCGGCTGCATATCGGTGGGGAAACCGGGATATGCAAAGGTCTTTATCTGTGCGCTGGAGAGACGCTCGGTCGCAACAACCCTTATGGAGTCGTCGTTTTCGATAACTTCAGCGCCTATTTCGGAAAGCTTTGCGGAAATAGCTTCCATATGCTTGGGGATAACGTTCTTGATAAGAACGTCACCGCGTGTAGCTGCTGCCGCAAGCATGAACGTACCTGCTTCTATCTGGTCGGGGATGATGGAATATGTGCTTCCGTGAAGCCTCTCCACACCGCGGATCTTTATTACGTCGGTACCGGCGCCCTTAATATTTGCACCCATGCTGTTAAGGAAGTTGGCTACATCAACGATATGAGGCTCTTTTGCAACGTTCTCAAGGATGGTAAGTCCCGATGAAAGAGTTGCGGCAAGCATGACATTGATGGTAGCACCTACCGAAACAATATCGAAGAATATGTGGCTTCCTCTTAAATTGGCAGCTTCTGCGGAAAGGATACCGCCGTAGGTAATCTCAACCTTTGCTCCGAGCTGCTTGAAGCCCTTTATGTGCTGCTCTACGGGACGGCTTCCGATATTGCAGCCGCCGGGCAGAGGAACCTGTGCACGCTTATATTTACCGAGAAGAGCACCGAGAAGGTAATAGGAACCTCTCATCTTTCTCATGTTTTCATTATCAACTATCGAGCTGCACATAGAACCTACGATCTTAACAGTATGTCTGTCTACGCGGTCAACTATGGCACCCATTTCCTTTATGGCGTCTAAAAGAACATTTATATCCCATACATCGGGAAGGTTTTCGATTGTAACCATGTCATCCGACATGATAGCTGCTGCCACTATACCGAGTGCGGCGTTTTTAGCTCCGTTTATAACTACATCACCGGCAAGGGGCTTCCCGCCTTTGATAATATATTTGCTCATTGTTAATGTCTGGTGTTATGCCTTAAAAAGCGCATATCCTTTCTGTGATTCTCTTATGGATAATCCCCGAAATATCTCCTAATGTACCCTATTATACATCTTTGTAACATTTTTGTAAACTATTTTTTTGCTTTTTTAAAATTTTTTTCAAAAACCTTTGACAATCGGTGTTTATGCATTATAATAAATATGATGATAGTTACTTGATAAGACGTGCTTTTTTAAGGAACAGGGAGGTTTACATGCAGATAAAAAGGATCGGTATAAATGAAGCTAAAACCGGTATGCTGGTGGCAGAAGACGTGTTTAATGATGGCGGACAGCTTCTTTTCCCTGCGGAAGCGAGGCTTACCGAAAAGGCTATCACCAGGATGCGTTTCCATTCTATACCTTTTATAAAAATATATCCGGAAGGCTCCGGAACGGACATTAACGACGGCGTAGATGAGCTTTCGTTTTTTGAGAAGCTGCGCGAGACCGAAGAATACGTTGCGTTCAATGAGAATTTTTCCGAGGTAGCGTCTGTTTTTGAAAAGGAGATGCGCGTCATCATAAGGGAAGGCGGTAACGTAACCGACAGTACAACCCTGTCAAACGGAGTAAAGAAGATTCTGGGGACATGCCGCTCGGGCATCCAGGTATTCGATCTGCTTCACTGTACGAGGACCTATGATGAGGTTGTTTTCGCACACAGTCTGAATGTTGCCATAATCAGCGCGGTACTCGGAGGCTGGCTGGGGTTTACCACATCGGAGATCAACACGCTTATCGTATGCGGCATCTACCATGACATAGGAAAGCTTAAGATCCCGAGAAAAATAATCGAAAAGCCTGAGGCGCTGACTCCCGAAGAGTATGAGATCATGAAAACCCATACGACTCTCGGATTTAAGATATTGGAGGACATGAAGCTTGACAAGAGGGTCAAGTATACGGCGCTTATGCATCATGAGCGTATGGACGGATCGGGTTATCCTCTCGGCATAAAGGGTGATAAGATCGACAAGCTGACAAGGGTTGTCGCCATTGCCGATGTATATGAGGCCATGACCGCTCCGAGAAAGTACAGGAAGGCAAGATGCCCGTTTGAGGCAGTCAAGATTTTCGAGTCAAACGGTCTGGCTCTGTATGATACGGAGTATCTGCTCAAGTTCCTTGAACACATAACGATGTGCTATATGGGTTACAGGGTAAGGCTTAATGACGGAACGATCGGAACGATCGTATACATGAACAAACAGGAAGAATCAAGACCTATGATAAGGGTAGGAAACGAATATATCAATCTTTTCAGAAATCCGGAGCTCTATATTGAGGAGATCCTGTAAAATACAAAATCCCCGCTTTATTTTATAGCGGGGATTTTCTCAATGTCATCCCGAAAATGCATTCAGAGTTTTGTTATACCGCAAACTCTATGCTTATCTCATCCTTAAGACGCTGGCCGCCCTTGGATTCAACAAGCTTGTTTATATGGAGAAAATAAGTTTCTCCCTGTACGTAAGCTTCCTTAGGGGAAATCTCTATTGCAAGAAGCTCGGAGTTATAGGTTATGTTTGTATTCAACGGCTTTCCTGCGGCATCGGTTACAGAAAGGTTCTGATTGTTGACGGTGGCCGGGTTCAAGGGTATGTTAAAGAAAATCTTCCATATGAAGTTGCCTGTCTTAAATTTAAGATCCTGTCTGACCTTGCTTATATATCCGTCCGATACATTCCTGATATCAACATAATTTGCCATATATACTCCGTCCCGGTCCGGAATACCGGAAAAACATCCCGGCGTCCGTTCCATGTTTATATTTTGTTAATGTCACCTCGAAAACGCTTTCCTTCGCTACGCTAAGAGGTGGGGGATATCTTCTGTTTTGTTATACTACTTATATTATATCGGCATTTTTATGAAAAGATTTAACAGGAAAAAAATTTTTTTTGAAACTTCTGATATACTTGTGGCAAAAAATAAAATTTAGGTGTATAATCAGATATGTGTCACCCGGTTCGGGGCACTTTAGCAAATGTTTATGGAGGAAGACAATGAACGAAATATTAGAGAAGATTGCCAAGATCAGGATCGTTCCCGTAGTTGCGATCGAAAAAGCTGAGGATGCGGAAAAACTCGGAGAGGCACTGATAAAGGGCGGAATACCATGTGCAGAGGTAACATTCAGGACGGATGCCGCTGCTGAGACTATTAAGATAATGTCTGAAAAATTTCCGGAGATGCTTGTGGGAGCGGGCACTGTGCTTACGCCCGAGCAGGCTGACCGTGCAACAAAAGCAGGAGCAAAGTTCTGTGTCAGCCCCGGACTTAACCCGAGGGTTGTCAAGCACTGCGTGGACAACGGGATCGTCATGGTTCCCGGCTGCTCGAGCCCGAGCGATATAGAGGCCGCTATGGAGTTCGGACTTGATGTTGTTAAGATATTCCCTGCAGAGGCTATAGGCGGACTGCACCTTATCAAAGCAATGTCGGCACCTTACGGTAACATGAAGTTCATGCCTACCGGCGGCATTAATTCGGGCAACATCGTAAAATATCTTGAGTTCAAGAAGATAATCGCCTGCGGCGGAAGCTGGATGGTTGACAAGAAGCTGATAAGCGAAGGACGTTTCGATGAGATAGAGAGGCTTTGCAAAGAGGCCGTAGAGACTATAAAGAATATATAACCTAATAAAAAACATATGATGTAATGCCATCAGTATGGAAAAAAACACATTATACGAGGAGAAAAATTATGAAGAGAGTTGTTACATTTGGCGAAATCATGCTCAGACTGGCTCCTGAGGGTTACTACAGGTTTGTTCAGGCAGAGAAATACGGTGCAACCTTCGGAGGCGGAGAGGCTAATGTAGCCGTTTCACTTGCCAATTTCGGAGTTGATGCTGTTTTTGTAAGCAAGGTTCCCAAGCATGAGATAGGACAGGCGTGTGTTAACTCACTGAGGAGATTCGGCGTTGATACCGACGAGATCCTCCGCGGAGGAGACAGGCTCGGTATTTATTATCTTGAGAAGGGTGCAAGCCAGAGACCTTCAAAGGTCATCTACGACAGGGCTGGATCGGCCATCTCAAAGGCAGAGAAGTCAGAGTTTGACTGGGATGATATACTGGAAGGTGCAGACTGGTTCCATTTTACGGGGATCACTCCCGCACTTGGCGACAATGTTGCCGATATCTGTCTGGAAGCTGTAAAGGCTGCAAGAGCAAAGGGCATTACCGTCAGCTGTGACCTTAACTACCGCAATAAGCTCTGGTCAAAGGAAAAGGCCGGAGAGGTAATGGGTGAGCTTTGCAAATACGTTGACGTATGCATAGCCAACGAGCAGGATGCGGATGATGTTTTCGGCATCAAGGCAGAAAATACGGATGTAACATCCGGCAAGGTTGACCATGAGAAGTACAAGGATGTTGCAAAGAAGCTTGCCGACAGGTTCGGCTTTAAAAAGGTTGCGATAACCTTAAGAGGTTCGATCTCGGCAAATGATAACGACTGGGCAGGCATGCTCTATGACGGTCAGGATTATTATTTCAGCCGTACATATCCGGTACACATCGTTGACCGTGTCGGCGGCGGAGATTCCTTCGGCGGCGGACTTATCTATGCGTGCCTCAACGGATACAGCGGTCAGGATACGATAGAATTCGCCGTTGCTGCAAGCTGCTTAAAGCACAGTATAGAGGGCGATTACAACATGGTAAGCGTTGACGAAGTTAAGAAACTTGCCGGAGGCGATGCTTCGGGCAGGGTACAGAGATGATCGGAGGAGCATTTATGGATAAAGATTTCCTCCTTAAAAGCGACTATGCAAAAAGGCTGTATCATGGCTATGCCGAAAAGCTTCCCATAATAGATTATCACTGTCACATAAATCCCAGAGAGATTTACGAGGACAGGCATTTTGAAAATATCACACAGCTATGGCTTGGCGGGGATCACTACAAGTGGCGCCTCTTAAGGGCAAACGGCGTTGAGGAAAAGTTTGTGACCGGAGACGGTTCCGATTACGAGAAATTCTTAGAATTCGCAAAGGTTCTTGAAAAGTCTATAGGCAACCCGGTGCATCAGTGGAGCCATCTTGAGCTTAAGGCATATTTCGGATATGAGGGTGCGCTGAACAGCAAGACCGCGGACATGGTATGGGAGCTTTGCAACAAAAAGCTTAAGGAAGAGCCCGAGAAGATGAGTGCCAGAGGCATAATAAAGGCTTCGAATGTCGATGTGATATGCACTACCGACGATCCTGCGGATTCGCTTGAATGGCATGAAAGACTTGCCTCGTCCGATATGAAAACGGCGGTCCTTCCGGCATGGCGTCCGGATAAGGCGGTAAATATCGATATCTCAGGGTTTAGGGAGTATCTTGAGCTTCTTTCAAAGGCAGCAGACGTTAAGATAGACAGTCTGGAAAGCCTGTATAAGGCTCTTGATAAGAGGCTTGAATTCTTTGGCTTAAGGGGCTGCAGGATAGCAGACCACGGACTTACGGATCTGCCGGAGAGATGTGAGCTGAACGAAGAAGAAGCTGACAGGATATTGAAAAAGGTTCTTTGCGGAGAACCGGTATCAGCATCTGAGGCAAATCTTTATAAGCTTACAATGCTTAAATATTTTGCGGCAAAATATACTGAGCTGGGCTGGGTTATGCAGCTTCACTACGGCTGCAAGAGAAATAACAACCGGAGGATGTTCAAGCTTCTCGGACCCGATACGGGGTATGATGCGATACTCGGTTCGGATAACGGTGCACGTCTTGCTGAGCTGCTCGATCTCATGGCAGAGGACGATAAACTTCCGAAGACCATATTATACAGCCTCAATCCGAATGATAACGCCGTGATAGAGACGGTCATGGGCTGCTTCCAGGACTCATCCGCAAGGTGCAAGATGCAGCACGGCTCGGCGTGGTGGTTTAACGATAACAGGGACGGAATGGAAGCACAGCTGCGTTCGCTTGCAAATGAAGGTGTCCTCGGAAATTTCGTAGGGATGCTGACGGATTCGAGGAGCTTCCTTTCTTACACGAGACATGAGTATTTCCGTAGGATCCTGTGCAACCTTATCGCAGGCTTTGTCGAGAACGGGGAATATGAGTGGGATGAGGAGATATTGGGTAAGATAGTAAGTGACATCTCATACGGAAATGCCCTTGAGTATTTCGGATTTAAACTTAAAAAATAAAAAAGTAAGGAAGTACATACCGCGATATGTACTTCCTTTTATTATGAGATAAGCGAATGCCAACAATGGAAGCTTACTTTATTTTTACACCGCTTGCGATAAGCTCGTCCTTATACTGTGCAACCTGATCCTCAAGCTCTTCATCGCTTATAAGCGTTACACGGCCGGATGCGTATTCCTCGTCGACCCAGACCTTGATCTTTTCGACAACAGGGTGCTTCTTGGATATCGCGTCATCACCTTCGAGTCTGTATCTTCTGTTGATCCAGCATGCGATACCCGCAAGTCCCGATGTATTCGTAACAGAAACGGCGGCGGGACGGTTCAGGATCTTATTTGTATCAAAGATATTGTAGATCTCTTCGTCCTTTAAGAGACCATCGGCATGGATCCCCGCACGTGTAAGATTAAAGTTCCTGCCTACAAACGGAGTCATGGGAGGAAGATCATAGCCGGTTTCGTTTACAATATATTCAGCAATCTCAGTAATGACCCTGGGATCCATTCCGTTGAAGGTTCCGCGAAGAGAAGCATATTCCATTACCATGGCCTCGAGCGGAACGTTGCCGGTACGTTCACCGATACCGAGAAGGGAACAGTTTACGGCGCCGCAGCCGTATATCCAGGCGGTGGAAGCATTTACCACACCTTTATAGAAATCGTTGTGCCCGTGCCATTCAAGCATATCGCTTGTGAAGCCTGCATAGTGGAGCAGACCGTAGATTATACCGGATACGCTTCTCGGAAGAGCAACGCCCGGATAGGGAACACCATATCCCATGGTATCGCAGGCACGGATCTTTATCGGTATGCCGCTTTCATCGGAGAGCTGTCTTAATGCGCTTGCAAAAGGAATTACGAAGCCGTAGAAATCGGCTCTTGTAATATCCTCGAAGTGGCAGCGGGGACGGAGTCCGTGTTCAAGACACTGTTTAACGATACCCAGATATTTATCGAGAGCCTGCGCACGGGTAAGTCCCATTTTCTTAAAGATATGATAATCAGAACAGCTTACGAGTATACCGGTTTCTTTTATGCCCAGATCCTTTGCAAGGAGGAAATCCTGGTTGGAAGCACGGATCCAGGTGGTTATCTCGGGATATTCGTAGTCTAAGGACATACATTCCTCAAGAGCATCCCTGTCCTTTTTGGAGTAAACAAAGAATTCAGTCTGGCGGATCATGCCTTTTTTACCGCCCAGTCTGTGAAGCATCTTATAAATATTTACCATCTGCTTGGTGGTGTATGGAGTCCTTGACTGCTGTCCGTCGCGGAATGAAGTATCCGTAATGAAGATATCTTTGGGCATGTTCATGGGTACCCTGCGGTAGTTGAAAGGAATCTTGGGAACCTCTGTATAAGGATAGATCTGGCGGAAGAGTTCCGGCTCAGGTACATCCTGAAGCTGGTATGCATAGGGATCCTGTTCCAACAGGTTTGTATTCGGATTGATCGATAATTCTGTAAGCATAGTGTACCTCGGTTCTTTTTAGAATTTTATCTGAATTGGCTATTCTAAAAATGGTTTATGGTTTGATACGTGCAACGCCGGTCTTCACAGCGGCTTCTGCAACAGCCTTTGCAACAGCCTTTGCGACATTCCTGTCGAGTGCCGAAGGAATGATGTAGTCTGCTGTGAGCTTGTCATCGGGGATATATCCTGCGATGGCGTTTGCTGCTGCGATTTTCATCTCGTCGTTTATATCTGAAGCTCTTACATCAAGCGCACCTCTGAAGATGCCGGGGAATGCGAGCACGTTGTTTATCTGGTTTGCGAAATCGCTGCGGCCTGTTCCGATTACGGCAGCTCCGGCTTCTCTTGCAAGGTCGGGCATGATCTCGGGTGTGGGATTTGCCATCGGGAAGAGGATGGGATCCTTTGCCATGGACTTGACCATCTCGGGTGTTACGCATCCGGGTGCCGAAACGCCGATGAAAACATCTGCGCCCTTAAGGACATCCGCAAGACTGCCCTTTCTCAACTGGAGGTTTGTGATCTCGGCCATTTCCTCTTTCTCGGAATTGAGACCTTCCCTTCCTTTATATATAGCTCCCTTACGGTCGCAAAGCACTACATCCTTTAAGCCCATTTTTATAAGAAGCTTTATGATGGCAATTCCCGCTGCGCCTGCGCCGCTGGTTACGATCCTGATCTCATCAAGCTTTTTGCCGGTGAGCTTCAGTGCGTTCATCATTGCTGCAAGGACAACTACGGCAGTTCCGTGCTGGTCGTCATGGAAGATCGGTATGTCACAGATCTCCTTGAGTCTTCTCTCAATCTCGAAACAGCGTGGTGCGGAAATATCCTCTAAATTGATGCCGCCGAAGGAACCGGAGATCAGACTGATTGTTTTTACGATCTCGTCAACATCCTTAGATCTTACACATAACGGGATTGCGTCAACATCGCCGAAAGATTTGAACAGCGCGCACTTGCCTTCCATAACCGGCATGCCGGCTTCGGGTCCGATATCACCGAGACCGAGAACCGCGGTACCGTCTGTTATAACTGCCACGAGATTGGATCTTCTTGTGAGATCGTAGCTCTTATCGTAATCCTTCTGTATTTCAAGACAGGGCTGGGCAACGCCCGGGGTATATGCAAGTGAAAGGTCATCTCTGGTGTTTAAGGGTGCACGACAGATGACTTCTATCTTTCCCTTCCATTCATAATGCTTCTTTAATGATTCTTCTGCGTAGTTCATGGCTTTAAGCTTACCGCGGGGCGGTTTTTCCTTTCCTGTATTTAACTCAATGTCAATAAGCCGATGTCATTCTGAGCTTAATTGATTACATTGAAATTTAACTAAGTATCAAAAACTTCACACGCCATTATAATGCAAAGATTAAATATATGCAAGCATTTTAAAAAAAAATTCGGCAGAAGTCGATTTTTCCCTTGACAAACAAAGGATTTTACGGTATATTGTTTACATACTTTTTAGATGGCATTTTTGTATTAACCGGTTTCGGAACTTGCCGGCTTATGTTTTTAAGTTCCGCACATAATATTTTTTTTATCTGATTTCCTAAGATCAGGAACCTCCCCTTTGATAATCGGAAATGGTTTTTAAGGTTTTATTTTTGTACCTTTTTTTGACATTATTTTTGGGTGCATACTGCCCGGAAAGGATGCTTTTTTAGCATAGGGATTACTATGAAGAGAATACTGGCCATCAGAACAAGTGACAAGGATTATGCGGAAGGTCTCGCCAAAAGATTCGGTCAAAACGGAGACTCACCTTTTGAGGTAATGGTTTTTACCGACGGCGGAGCTTATTCCGAATATATAAAAGGAAACAGGATAGACGTACTGTTGTGCGACGAAGAGCTTTTTCACGAATATAAGGAAGGCTCGGGTGCAAAGCTTGTATGTCCACTGTCCGAAGTGAGCATTATAAACGAGACGGTCTGTGAGTCCACTCCGATCTTTAAATATCAGGCTTCCGAAAAGATCATGGAAGAGATAATGACCCGCTTCAGGATGGTAATACAGGCCGATATCCCGGAATCCGTCATAGAGATAAGGGATAAAAGGATATACAGCGTCTGTTCACCGATCGGCGGAAGCTACAGCTCCACCTTTGCGCTTGCCCTTGCAAAATATTACTCTCTTCAGGGGAAAACCCTTTTTATAACCTTCGATCCTTTCTTTATACTTCCCGAAACCGATAAAGATCCGAAAAACAGGGATCTGACAGACCTGATATTTTATCTTGATGAAAAAGAGGCGTATATCCCGGATTTTATCCGTGAGATTACGATCAAGCACGGTAATCTTGAGTGCATCAGCGGGGTTTCCCACTGGTTCGACCTTTACGACCTGTCGCCTCAGAGCATGAATGTCCTTCTGCAGGTGGTCTGCAAAATCCCGGATTATGAAAACATAATATTTGACGTAGGGATCATCGGTGCCGCAAGCATGGAGGTATTTCTTACGTCCGAGAAAATCTATGTTACGGAAAATGACGAACCCGGCAGCATATTGAAGCTTAACGAATGGAAGCGTCAGCTCAGGTTCTGCGACAGGGCCGATCTGTTGGAACGTTTAAAAGAAGTTACAGTCCCCAAAGATGAACTGCTTAAAGGCAGATACAGCTATGAAGACCTGCTTAACGGCAGGCTTGGAAGATTTATGGAAGAAAGTGAGGGGATGAGACATAATAGATAAGGACGAACGGAAAAGACTGTGCGGAGAGGTTGTACGCCGTGCACAGAACAAAGGTCTTGCTGAAGACGAGGAGATAAACCGTGATATTGCGGACGTTGTGCTGAATTACTCCGGTGAGCATTATCTGTCTCTTAGCGAGAAACGAAGGTTAAAAGCTTATATTTACGCTTCGATAAGAGGTCTGGATGTCCTGCAGGAGCTGCTTGATGACAACTCCATAACCGAGATAATGGTAAACGGGACCGATGACATTTTTGTTGAACGGGCGGGCGCACTTTCGCGGCGCGATATGTGCTTTGATACCAGAGAAAAACTTGATGATGTAGTTCAAAAGATCGCAGCGGGATCCAACAGGATCATAAACGAGGCCAGCCCTATCGTTGATGCCCGTCTGCCGGACGGATCGAGAGTGAATATGATCCTTCCGCCCATAGCCATAAACGGACCGGTCATAACTATCAGAAAATTTCCGCAGGAAGTTATGACCATAGATAAACTTATTGCTTACGGTTCACTTACCGAAGAAGCTGCGGAGTTTTTAAGAAAGCTTGTGGTTGCCGGATACAATATCTTTGTATCGGGAGGTACCGGATCCGGAAAGACCACATTTCTGAATGCGTTATCGCATTATATCCCATCAGATCAAAGAGTGATCACAATAGAAGATTCGGCAGAGCTCCAGATAAGGAGCATTCCCAACCTTGTAAGCCTTGAGGTCAGGAATGCCAATGTCGAAGGTAAAAACGAGATTACCATAAGGGATCTCATCAAATGTTCTTTACGAATGCGCCCGGACAGGATCATTGTCGGTGAAGTCAGGGACGCAGCCTGTATTGACATGCTCCAGGCTATGAATACAGGACATTCCGGCATGTCTACGGGACATGCGAATTCTCCCGTTGATATGCTTTCAAGAATGGAGACCATGGTTCTTTTGGGGGCCGATATACCGCTTCTTGCGGTAAGAAGACAGATAGCCTCCGCCATAGATATCATTATACAGCTTGGCAGGTTCAGGGACAAGAGCAGGAAGGTTGTTGAGATAACGGAAGTTTCGGGTTTCGAAAACAATGAAGTTGTACTTAATCCGTGCTTTCGTTTTGTAGAGGAGGGGGATAAGGATGGCCGCGTTACCGGCATTCTTCAAAAAATCGGAAAAGGTCTCAAAAACAAAGAAAAACTCATCAGTGCCGGACTATGAGGTTTATGAGATGTCAGGAGCAGAGAAGCTTAAAGCTATAGGATTTCCAACACTTATCATTATATTTCTCGCATGGCTGTGCTACAACAGTCTTTTATTCGGGCTGCTGCTTCTGCCGTATATTCCATATTATATAAGAGAAAAGAAAATAAAACTGAAGGAGGGACGTAAATGGAAGCTTAACATGCAGTTCGGTGACTGCATTAACTGTATCAGTTCGGCGCTGGAGTCGGGATATTCCATAGAAAACGCCATAAAGGAGGCGTATCTTGACATGAAGCTTACCTATAACGAGGAAGACCTCATCATGAAGGAGATGCAGCTTATCATATGGGCGGTTTCAAACAACAGGACTGTTGAGGAAGTCTTCCTGGACTTTTCCGAAAGAAGCGGGATAGATGACATAAAGAGCTTTGCGGATATCTTTGCGACTGCCAAAAGAACCGGCGGCAATCTTATCATGATCATCAAATCCACAGCGGATGTCATACATACGAGGGTTGAACTGAAAAGGGAACTGCGTACGGTCATCGCATCAAAAAAATATGAAGCCGATATCATGAAGCTGATTCCGTTCGGACTGCTGATATACCTAAGGGCGTTTTCACCCGACATGGTAAAGGCACTGTACGGGAATCTGTTCGGAATGATATTCATGACGGTAATATTGCTGATCTATCTTATACTTTGTAAGATCTCCGACAAAATAGTCAAAATAGAGATGTAAGGAGGGAAAAATGGTTGTTGCACTTGTAGTACTCGGAGCGCTGCTTGCAGGCGTGCTTATAACCTCAAAGAACAGGGACGGTGACATAGAAAAGCTTGATTCAAACGATCATCCTCTCAAAAGCTTATATCCTTTGGCATCGCTGATCTACGGTGTCTTTCGCAGGGGAAGAAAACAGGATATATTTGGGAGTCCTGATATTTTGCGCGAGGTTTATATGGACGAGAAACCTGAAATTTCTCAAAAAATACAGGGTTGTAAATGTATAGCCTCCATTCTGGCAATACTGGGTGTTACGTGCATCATTTGTTTTGCATATGCATATTCACGTGAAAAAATACTGGTTAATACAACGCATCTAAAAAGAAATGAAGCCGGTATGGGAGTAAAAGAATATGACCTGATGATGAACAGTTCCCTTACCAGAGAGAATGAGATCAAAGTCAGAGTCAGTGAGAAAAGACTTGAAGGAGACGAGCTTGCAAAGTTAAAGGAAGACGCAGCGTATTATATAGATAATCACATCCTCAAAGAGGGGGATAAACCGGAATGTGTGCGGGGGGATCTGAACCTTATGACCGGGATACCGGGTACGAGTATCAGTATTAAATGGAGTGAAGATAACTCCTGGTTTGTAGGGATTGACGGTAATCTGAAAAATTCGGAACTGGTTGAACCGGTCATGGTTTCCCTCCGTGCCGTTTTGTTCTACTATGATGAGAGCTGGGATTATGAAAAGCTTATAACAATATATCCGCCTCTGTTGACCGAGGAAGAGAGCTTTTTACAGGCGCTTGATGAAATCCTGAAAAGGACTGACGAGGAAACACAGACAGAAGAAATGTTCGAGCTTCCGGAGAAGGTCGGGGACGTTGAGGTAGGATGGGAAGAGAAAGACGATAACGGTCTGCTTATGTTCATGTTTTTGGGACTGGTCGGTGCGTGTATCATCATACCGGCCATGAAGCAGGACATAAAGAAGAAAAAGAAGCTCAGAAATGAGCAGATGATGAGGGATTATCCCGATATCATAAGCAAATTTGTCATGCTTATCACCGCGGGGATGACATGCAGGGGCGCATGGGGAAAGATATGTGCCGATTATGTCAGGACAAGGGATAAAAAGAAATCGGACAGAAAAAACCATAAAAAGAGTTTTAAATATGCTTATGAAGAAATGCTGATCTCGGATAAGGAGATGCAGCTGGGAATGCCGGAGATAAAGGTATATGAAAGGTTTGGGACAAGGTGTCAGGTCCCGGCCTATAACAAATTCGGAACGCTTTTGGCAAGGAACATAAAAAGAGGAAGCGCTGGGATCATAGAGATACTTGAAACGGAATCTAAGGAGAGCATAGTCGAGAGAAGGGAAAATGTAAGGAAGCAGGGAGAAGAGACCGGCACAAAGTTGCTGCTCCCCATGTTCGGGATGCTCATACTTGTCATAGCCATAGTAGTGGTTCCGGCATTCAGTTCATTTAGTTTATAAGAAAGGAAGATACTGAAAATGTTTAATATGAAAGCAGAGGTCAATCCGCTGGTGGAAAATTGTTTTAAACAGGAGAAGATCCGGATAAGAGAAGAAAAAGCAACCGGGCTTGCAATGGATAACCGGGGGATAGGCGTGGTCGAAATCGTGCTTATTTTGGTGGTGCTTGTGGCACTTGTGATCATCTTCAAGGACAAGATCATGGAGATCATCAATAATGCATTCGGTTCGATCTCACAGGGAACGAATTCACTCTAGAAAGCAGGGGGAAAATGCTGTTGGAAAGAAAGGGCGAAGGAACCATATGTGTTTTCCTTGCGCTGGTTGTATTGCTGATAATGTCTTTGATACTCGGGTTTCTTGAAAGTGCGAGGAGGTCGGCTTCCGAGAGTTACGCGCAGATGCTTTTAAAGACGGCTGCGGAATCGGTAATGGGAGATTTTTGCGGACCGCTGTTTGCGGACTATCACATATTTGCGATAGACGGAGGCTTCGGGAGCAAAACGGGCGATACGGATGAACTCGAACGGAAGATAAAGTACTATATGGGAGAGAATGTCTGGGACTTTACAAATACGGAAGTAAGGGTTTTATCGGGGGATAAGCTCATGGACAAGTCGGGGGATATGTTCATGCAGCAGCTTGTCGATTACGAGAAATATGCGGCTGCCGGAGATATCATAGAGGAGGTCATTGACAGGATCAAGAACTTAAGCAGCCAGAAGACCGTTTTAAAGGTCATGGAGAAAAAGCTGGGGATTGAAAACGAACTGTCAGTCATAGACAAATGTACCTCAAAACTTATGACCATGATAGACGGGGTTAAACTGACTCTGGGTTCAAAGGGTTCGTCCCTTCTCGGGTTTTCCGTTGAGGATGAGTTCATAAAGCGTTTCTATGTAGGAAAAGCTACGATGAGCGATGCCATGATAAACAATCCTGCCGTTTTTGAAAAGGTAAAGGATAAATATGAGGATCCGGTCAGGAATGTAAAGGCATACATATATCTGCTCACGGAATACAGAAAAAAGCTTGAAGAGACAGAAAAGGACCGTAAGGAACTGGAGGAGAAGGAGAAGGAAAAGAAAAAGTATGAGGAAACTCTTGTGCTTAGGCAAAACAGGCTTGAAGAAGTCATAAAGGAGACCGAGTCGGCACAGAAGTCTGTAGAGAACTATAATAAGAAGCTGGAATCGTTAAGCAAATCAAAAAAGAAAAACAAACAGGAGGAAATAGATAAATATCAGAGGCTCAAGCTAGAAGCAGAACAAAAGATAGCTGCTCTGGAGGCAGAGAAGCCTCTGTTGGAAGCTGACATATCTGTACTGGCACCCTACGTAGAGAAATGTACGAAAAGAATAGCGGAGCTTGAGAACCTGCTTATGAGAGTAAAACTTCAGATGGAGGAAACTCTGGATAAGGCGGAAGACCTTGCGGAAAAGATAGAGGATCTCCATGATACGACACTTGATCTTTTGGAGGACGTCATAGAGATAGTTGACAGTACCGCGGAAAAGCAGGCAAAGGTACGCCCGATGGTTGAGGAGTATGAAAAGCTTCTTACCACCTTCGGACCGGTATTGTCTGATGAAGTAAAGGAAAGCCTTACCGAGTCCCTTGATTACATGAAGGCTTATGTAGGCATGGGAAGCGGAAGGATAAAGACTACCGATTTTGCAAGCATAAAGCGTACCGCGGAGTATGATGCGAGTCTCCTGAACGGCTGTGATCTTGATGCTTTTTCATCCGTTAAGAAGGAATCAATGGAAGATGTAGATGATAAGATAAGCAAGGCTGAAAGGATAACAGAGCTGTATTCCTCGTTTTCTTACTCGGGATTTTACTTTGATTATTCCGAGATAAAAACGAGCAATGTGGAAAACAAGCTCGTCGAGGAGTTTGAGAAAAATGTTTCAGAGGGATATCTTGGGCTGTTTTTCCCCAACGGGACAAAATTTTCGGATAATTCCATGATATCGGAACTGCTTCCGAGCAAGTGGTTTAAGATATTTCAGAACAGTGAGCAGGAAATGAGTAATCTTGCAAGGGATGCCGACGAGAAGGGCGGAGGGGAAGTTCTCGATGACGCCGATGAAGGTGCCGGATTATCCGATCTGGCGGATTTCATAGATTCGGGTATTTCCAAGATCGGGAACAAGCTGCTTTCATCGATGTATATGCTGCATCATTTCAAAAATTACAGGGACAGGAGTGTGACAGGAGATACCGTTCTCGATTATGAAGTGGAGTATATCCTCTCGGGCTTTGAAACCGACAAGGCCAATCTTTCGGCGGCTGTTACGAAGATAATGCTCATGAGGCTGATAGTCTGTACCATATATACGATGACCGACAAGGAGCTAAAGTCGCAGGCACAGATACTTGCCACCTCGATACTGGGCTTCCTGGGCTTTCCGTTCCTTGTGGCTATAGTGAAATACCTGATCTTATTCCTATGGGCGGCGGCTCAGGCGGTAATAGAAACCGCAGCCATCGTCAGGGGAAAAAAGGTACCTGTTATAACAAATGACCAAAGCTTCTGCCTTACTCTTGCGGAGCTTCCGTTCTTCGCCTCGCTCGTATCGCAGAAGGCGGATAATTTTGCCGAATCGGAGGCATATCTGGATTATGGGAATTACTTACTTATTCTGTTGCTGCTACAAGGACGGGAGACTCAGGCAGCCAGGACGATGGATGTGATACAGGAAAATATCCGTTATAAATATGACGAGGATTTTCTGATGAGCAATGCGCTGACATCATTCTCCTGCGCTGCGGAGTTTTCTGCTCCGGCGAAGTACTCTTCATTATTATCGAATATACTGAATATCGGCTCACGGTATACGATTACAGTATATGATGCCGTATCGTTTTAAACGAGCGGGGACTGTGACCGGCGTCTGTTTTGAATTGAATATATAAAAGTTTTCTTTTGCTTAAGATGAAAGGAGTTAATCAATGGGGGCAAAACAGGTGCCGGGCATGGTCGAAAAAAGGATAAAGGCTTCCGTTACCGTAGAGGCGGCACTGGCCTTTCCTATATTCATATTAGCGTGCGTTTCGTTATGTTACCTGTTCCTGTTCATGAGAGCCGAGTATGTGATCCAGAGAGAGCTGTACTATACGGCAAGGAACTTAAGTGAATACGGGGGAGTCATTGAACCGGTTGCAAAGATAAGGAACAAAGCTTTGACAAATGCCGAAGCGTCGATATACCGGAGTTCTGAAAATGTTGCGGTTTCCCTGGCAATAGAAGCTCTGACATCACTGCTGCCGGATGGAGGAAACGGGATCAGCCTGAAGAATCTCGTAACAAATACAGCTGATAAACTCATATTTGAGAAGGTGATAGATGACAGGCTTCCCGCGGAAATTAAAAAATATATGGCGGCGGGAGGGGTGAACTGTGACGGGAGCATTCTGTACGGCAATGACAAATGTCTGGTCATCAGATGCAGCTACAGCTTTAAAATTTCTATGGGGATATTCCCGGATATCTATATCCCGGTTTCGCATTACATCAGGTACAGGTATTTCACCGGAACCGATGTGAAATCGCTGCTGGTTGAGGTTAAACAGCCTAAGGAAGAGGATAAGCCCGGGGAAGAGAAGGAAGAAGAGGAGGAAGAGGAATACGTCCTGATAACGGAAACGGGAAGATGCTATCATTACGATTATTCCTGTCCCGCACTGAATGTCAGGCCGTCTGCGGTCGCCTTCAAAGATGTCGGAGCGAAAAGAAATGATAACGGCGCCAAATACTATGCATGTGAATTCTGCGCACTGAACAAGGGGGAAGCCGTAACCTGCTATATAACTCCCGAAGGAGACAGATATCACTTTGACGCAACCTGCCAGGGACTTAAGCGTACAATATCAAAGGTGAAGATATCAGAGGTCGGAAAACGGCGTGAATGTAAGAGATGTCAGGCTTATAAGGGGAAAACAAAGCTGTGAAAGAAAAGATGAAAAAGGATGCACGGAGCAGACGGAGAAGATGATGAAATATATACAGATTTTTTTACTCGGTGGATATCTTCTGATTTTGGCCATAGAGGATATACGAAGAAAAAAGGTCCCGATATGGGCTTTGGGGACGGCACTTGCGGTATCTCCGCTGTTTTGGATATTTCGGGAAGAAGGAATAGATACTTTCCTTCTGGGGATCATACCCGGAGCAGCCCTGATATTTGTATCGTTTGTCAGTCGTGGCGGGATAGGACTCGCGGATGCCGTGATCATCGTCATACTGGGGATGAATCTGGGGCTTACGGCAGTAATTATGACGGTTATAGTATCCTTCGGCCTGATCGCGCTTTTTTCCGGCGGCATGCTTATCGCAGGCAGACTGAGGCTTAAGAGTACGCTTCCGTACATTCCGTTTGCGTTTTTAGGATATGTCGTCACGGTTATAGGGACGTGAAATTTAAAGATTCTTCGCTTCACTCAGAATGACATTATCTTAGTGATATTGGAGGTCGGGGAATATCGGCAGGTGGATCTATGAAAATTAAGACAAAAATTAAGTATGATAAAAATGGGATATCGGCCTCTTTTACGGTTGAGGCCGCATTTGTCGTCCCGATCATCATATTTATGATGATCGGGATCATATGGATCGTGTTGTATCTTCATGATCAGGTATGTGCACAGGCTGATTACGATATGTGCTTTTTTATCATGGAACGTGAAGCGGCGGAAAATAAGAAGAAAACAACATACAATAAGAATATTGCGAATACCTTTAAGGCTTACCGTGGGGGAAAGGTTAAGACGGCCGTATTAACGAGGGACGGCAGGAACATGGACGTCAGGCTCGTGATAGATGAAAACCTGCCTTCCGAAGGCTTTTTAGGGGCACTTACAAGATCGTTTTCCGAGATAAAAAAAGAGGGCAGCAGGAAGATGGCGGACAGAAGTGAGACGGCACGGCTGATCAAAGCTTCATCGGAGATCGTTGACGAGATAGTCGGGGCGATAAAAAAGAAGAAGGAAAAGGGATAGCTGAGATGATAACAAAGGACAAGGAAAGAAATCTTTTAAGGATAACTGATGAAATAACTTACGAAGGCGACGGGGTAAAGTCCGATTTCAGGGAAAAAATGCTCCTTAACAATCATATCGAAGGGCTGCTGCAATTAAGGATCAGTGTCATTGACCATGAGAAGGTTTATGAATACAATACCGAGGGTCTGGGGACGTTGGAGGCGCTGACTGAAAGAGAAAACGTTCCCGGCGGCAGGCTGAATATGATCTTAAAGAAGATTGCAGAAACGGTACTCAAGGGTGAAAGGTATATGCTTGATGAAACCGATTTCATACTTGATCCAAGGTATATCTATATCAACAAAAACGACCATCCCGTGATCGCATATTATCCCGGCTACAGGCATTCCTTTAGCGAGCAGATAACGGCTCTTTCCGAGTATCTTATGAACAGGGTTGATTACCATGACAGGGAAAGCGTGCTGACTATCTACACCATTTACATGAAGAGCAGGGAGGAAGGCTTCGGAGTAAAGGAACTGATAGCTTTTCTGGAGGGGGATACGGAAAGAGAAAGGAAAAATCAAAAAAACATAAGCCCTGCAGATAACCACCGGCAGGGATCGGATAAGATAATATATGTGAACAGACCGGGGAAGGAGCCCGTAATATCACCGCGCGCCCTGTTTGATGACAGACCCGCCGCGGTTTTTTCCAAAGAGGAAAAGAGGACGGATAAGGATAAGGTGACAGGCAGCTCAAAGCTATCGATATGTATTATCGCGGCAGCAGGCTTTTTTGTGATCGTTACCGCCCTTGCCGTAAAATTTAAGCTTTTACTCGGGAAAGACCAGAAACCGGATATGATAAGGATAGCCTGCCTGCTGCTGATAGGAGCCGTCGGAGGGCTGTATATATTTAAGTATCTTTACGGAAAGGATAAGAAAAACAAAAAGAAAACGGTGATGCCTGTTGTTGAGGAAGCCACAGAGCTGTTATATGACGTAAATAGTATTGCCCGCAGTGAAGAGTACAGCCTCGTTTCCGATTCCGACCCGGAAATAAGGATCACGCATTTCCCGTTTTTTATCGGGAAGGATGAGAAAAACAACGATTTCTGTTTGAATATCACAGGAGTATCAAGGCGGCATCTGAAGCTTGAAAAGGTTTCGGGAGAAATATACATAAGCGATATGAGCAGCACGAACGGAAGCTTCTTAAACGGAGAACGGCTGGAGCCCGATAAGCCGGTCCCCATTCTAAAAGGTGATGAGATTGTCATGGGACGCTGCCGGTATCGGTTTGAAACCTTAAACGGATAAAAGCTCCGGACGGACGAAATTGAAGATCGTCTGTCCGGGGCTTTTTATTATGATTCTGACACTTGCACAAATTCTCAAAATGTTGTATAATGACTCTATATGGGTGCATTTCTGGCACGAAAAGCTTATGTACGGGAAAGGCAGGGGTTACATGAAGGTAAATATTTATTATGGCGGAAGGGGACTGATAGAAGATCCCACTATATACGTTATTAATAAAATACAGGATGTACTTAAGGAAATCCGTGTTTCTGTGTCAAGGTACAATCTTTATGAGCAGAAGAACGGTATATCCATGCTTCCCAATACCTTTAAGGATGCGGACGCCGTAATCCTCGCCGTGAGCGTGGAGTGGTTCGGCATCGGCGGGCTTATGCAGATATTCCTTGATTCGTGCTGGCTTTATGCGGATAAGACCAGGCTTAAGAGCCTGTACATGTTCCCTGTTGTAGTGTCTACCGCAAAGGGTGAGCGCCATGCTCTGGAAGAGATCATAAATGCATGGGAGCTCCTCGGGGGCCGCGCATATGACGGGATCTGTACATATGCAGGAAACCGCGCGGAATTTGAAACAAATCAGGAATACACCTCGATAATAGAGAGAAAAGCAGAAGAGATATACAGGATAGTAAGCCATAAGACGAACCTGCTTCCCAACAGCATAAATGCCTGCCACAGCGATATCCCGACTACGGGCATGGAGCTTACGCCGCAGGAAAGCGAACAGCTGTCGGTATATGTTGCCGACGATACTTTTGTAAAGAAACAGAAGGAAGATGTCGAGCAGCTTTCACAGATGTACAAATCGATACTTGGGCAGAACGGTGAAGAGGGATCGAATTACATAAAAATGTTTGAAAAAGCGTTCAGGCAGGCCGAATGCAGTACAGAGGCTGTCTGCTGCATAAAAATGAGCGACATGAACAAGACGATAGTCCTTGAAATGGGTGCAAAGGGATTGACATGCAGATACGGGGAGGCTGAAAAGCCTGATCTGCTCGCAACAACCACAAAGGAAGTAGTAGGGAAGATAACTTCCGGCAAAACGACCTTCCAGGCAGCCTTTATGGCAGGGTTCATTTCGGCAAAAGGGCGTCTTGATCTGATACGTATGTTTGACCGGATTTTTGCGTTCTAAACGGAGCTGTAAATATTCGCTTGTGTTTTTAAACGAATTAGGTTATAATCAAGTTTTAAAAGAGGATGAGAATGAGCTATTTAGCTTTATACAGGAAATACAGACCGCAAAGATTTGAAGAGGTCATGGGGCAGGATCACATTGTCACGACCTTGAAAAATCAGATGAAAACAAAGCGTATCGGTCATGCGTATCTGTTCTGCGGAACAAGGGGAACCGGAAAGACTTCTGTCGCAAAGCTTTTTGCAAAGGCGGTAAACTGCGAATCCCCGGTAGACGGAAGCCCGTGCGGGAAATGCAGCATGTGCAAGAGCATAGATTCAGGTGTTTCCATGAATGTCACTGAACTGGATGCCGCTTCAAACAACAGCGTCGAAAACATACGTGACATCATCGAGAATTCCAGATATGCGCCTACCGAGGGAGCGTATAAGGTCTTCATCATAGATGAGGTACACATGCTTTCCACGAGCGCTTTCAACGCTTTGCTTAAAACTCTTGAAGAGCCGCCCAGATATGTGATCTTTATCCTCGCGACAACCGAGGTACATAAGATACCGATAACCATTCTTTCGAGATGCCAGCGGTACGATTTCAAGAGGATCACGACGGATACTATTGCGGAATGCCTTATGAACCTTATGGCTTCAGAGGGTATAGAGACCGAAGAAAAAGCAATGAAGTACATTGCAAGAACGGCTGACGGTTCAATGCGTGACGCGCAGAGCCTTCTCGATCAGTGCATAGCTTTTCATATAGGAGAGAAGCTTACATATGATGATGTGCTTGATGTTCTGGGCTCGGTCGATGTGGATGTATTTGCAAGGCTGCTGCGTCATATAAATGCCGGTCAGGCCGAGGGCTGCATGTCCGTTCTGGATGAGGTGCTCGCAACGGGACGTGAGCTTACACAGTTTGTTTATGATTTTACGGCGTATCTGAGAAACCTGCTTCTTGCCCAATCGGTTGAGGATCCGTACGAGGTTATGGATTTTTCAAAGGAGAACATGGAGCTGATAATCCATGAGGCGGGCATAGTCAAAGCTGAGACGCTGATACGTTATATAAATATATTGTCCGAACTTTCGAACAGGATAAGATATGCTTCACAGAAAAGGCTTCTTATAGAAGTGGAGCTTATCAAAATGGTAAGACCCGAAACACAGAAGAACTATGACGCAATCCTGGACAGGATACGCGTACTGGAAGAGAAGTTTGAAAAGGGCGATTTCTCCATCAGAGAAAATGATGCTCAAGGTGAGAGCGGGGATGTACAGGAAGCGGAAGAGACCGTGGATACGGAGGAACTGGCGAAGGCGCTTCCCGAGGATATCAGGCATGTGGCTGAGATATGGGATTCCATAACAGGTAAGCTCGGCAGCCGTGATAAGCTGGCGTCTGCAATGCTCGCTGACGCGATACCCAATGAGGATCACGGAAAGCTTATGATACTGCTTAAGGACAATCTTGATGTCATGACCATGCAGTATAAAGCTGAGATGGGAGGCGTTCAGCAGCCATCACGTATCGACATTCTCCATGACGAGATAGCGAGGATCATAGGCAGGGACGTTGAAATAAGTGTTGGAGTAAATGACGGCGGAACTGCTGTCAAGAAGAAGGATATAAGAAAACTGATAAAATTTGATATAAAAAAGACAGATTAAGACAGGAGGATATCAAAATGGGTAAAAAAGGCGGATTCGGCGGAGGCATCCCCGGTAACATGAATAATCTCATGAAGCAGGCTCAGAGAATGCAGCGTCAGATGGAAGAGAAGCAGAAGGAGCTTGAGACAAAGGAGTGGGAGGCTTCGGCAGGCGGTGGAGCCGTAACTGTAAGAGTTTCCGGAAAGAAGGAGCTTACAGCGGTCACTCTTTCTCCTGAGGTTGTTGATCCCGATGATATAGAGATGTTACAGGATCTTATCATTGCCGCAGCCAATGAAGCATTGAAGAAAATGGAAGAAGAGCAGGAGGGTGCGCTTAATTCCGTAGCCGGCGGCCTGGGCTCAACTCTTGGCGGATTCGGTTTTTAATTAATTCGGACAGATATGGAATATTATAGTGAGAAGATCAGCAGGCTTATCGCAGAGCTGGGATCATTGCCGGGAATAGGAAGCAAATCGGCGCAGAGACTGGCTTTTCATATACTTGGTATGCCTGATGAAAAAGTGAAGAAATTTACCGATACCATTCTTGATGCAAAAACAAACGTCAGGTATTGCAAGAGCTGCTTCTGCCTGACGGACAGGGATGTATGTCCGATCTGTTCAAATCCCAACAGGGACAAGAAACAGATAATGGTTGTTGAAAACACTAAGGATATGGCAGCATATGAGCGCATAGGAAAATTCAACGGACTGTATCATGTCCTTAACGGTGTTATTTCTCCTATGCTCGGGATCGGACCTTCCGATATAAAGATAAGGGAGCTGATCGTAAGGCTGCAGCAGGAGGAGACTGAAGAGGTTATCATAGCGACGGGCTCCAGTGTAGAAGGTGAAGCAACCGGCATGTACATCAGCAAACTGCTGAAACCGGCAGGTATAAAGGTAAGCAGGATCGCCAACGGGATTCCGGTGGGAGGCGATCTTGAATATATTGATGAAGTCACATTGCTCAGGGCACTTGAGGGTCGTGTGACAATATAGCAGCAGACAGGTGATCGATTTGGGAAAAAAGGACAGGTATACTGAACAAACTGAACAGAAGAAAGCAGGGACTGTACGAAAGCGCAGCCCCTTGGCTGTTATTATCATAATAGTATGCCTTGTAGGCAGTATAATAATCCTTATGTACAGGATGTTCTTTGCTCCTAAGGATTATGTCCTGAAAGTCGTTTCAGCTGTAGAGGTGACAAGCCAGAACCAGTATACAAGATACGGCGAGGGATATATCAAGTATAATACGGATGGCGCTGAGGCTGTCAAAAACGGTAAAACCATTTGGAACATTAGTTATAATATGAAGAAACCCATAGTTGACATATGCGGTGATTACTGTGCATTTGCCGATAAGGGCATGCAGACTCTTTGTATTACCGACGGACAGGGTGGGAATTACCCCATAAATGTTCCCGAAAAGATTGTAGATGTGGTTGTGGCGGAACAGGGAGTCACGGCAGTCTGGACCGATTCGCTTTCAAAAGATCACATATATGTATATGATATAAACGGAGTACTTCTGATTGATATAGAGACCAGCATAGCAAAGGACGGATTCCCGTTATCTATTGACATATCCGATGACGGACAGAAGCTTGTTACCTCTTACATGACTATAAAGGATAACATAACCTCCTGGGTAACCTTCTACAATTTCGGAGATGTTGGACAGAATTATGCCGGAAAGGTTGTAGGAAGCTATTCCTTTGAAGGAAAGATTATACCTGAGGTCAGGTTCATAACCAATGACAGGGTTTGCGCATTTGGTGAAGACGGTTGTATATTATATAAGATGAAACAGCTTTCTTCGGAGCTTGCCGTACAGGAGACAAAACGCCTGACAGCCGTATGCAGCGATAAAGAGGTTATATGTCTTGCGGAAAGCGAGACCGACGGTACAAAGAAGATCACGATATTTGATACTGACGGAAAGCATAAGAGGAATATCGTAACAGGTCTTGACTTTACAGGAATGTGTGTAGAAAAAGAAGAATTGATCCTTTATAATAATTCTTCAATAATAATATATGATCTTAAAGGAAATGAAAGATGCAGGACAAAGCTTGACGGAGGCATAAGAAGCGTACATCCTGCAGGTGATAAGAAATATTGCGTTATCGGAGGCGGCGATATCAGGATACTTGAAATGGTGGTTGACGATAATAATGAGGGATAGGCTTATGAGGTCTATCCTTTTGTACCGAAAGGAACCGGTTTATGGAGATAAATGCTTTATTGATCATAGTGTTCATCATTATGGCCTTATGTATTGTGATAGGCGTCAAAAGAGGATTCATTCATACAGTGTTTTACACGTTTTCTCTGCTGATCGTTATATTGCTGACGGGCCTGCTCAGCCCGTATGTTGCGGATTATATAACAAATCATATGGATATATCAAAAAATATACGGAGCGGGGTCGAAGATAAGATCAGGCTGGAGGAAAAAATAAATATTTCCACTGATACTCTTATTAAAGACTATGTGGATAAGATAGATCTTCCGGATCAGCTGAGAGATATTATCCTGGATAAATGTAAACAGGCCGGAGATGCTGCATCAGCTACGACTCAGGAAGCTTCCAAAAGGTTGATAGAGAGTATTTACCAAAGGATAACGGAACTGATAGTCAGTGCGATCGCGTATCTGTTCACCTTTGCCGTAATGGAAGTCGTAGTCCTGATAGCCGGGCTGCTGCTGGATATAGTCGCCAAGCTTCCCGGTATCAAACAGGCAAACGAGATTCTCGGAGGTATCATAGGTTTCCTGCAGGGATATCTGATCGTTTCCGTATTATATATAGCTGCGATGGCATTTGCAGCTTCGAGCATAGGAACGGCCGTGATAGAGATGGTGAAAGAGAATTCGATTCTTACATGGTTCTATGAACACAATTTCATAGTAGATATAGTTTTTGGAATGCTGAAATAAGCATTCCAAATTTTTTTATAAAAAAAGATTAAAAAAATTAAAAAAAAGTGTTGACAAGTAAAAAACACGGTGATATAATACCATTTGCTGACGCGTTCCGAGGGG
>JAEEVO010000115.1 GCA_016290905.1 Lachnospiraceae bacterium
TTATGAAGCTGGTTGAATTATATAAGTAATTGATTTAAGATCCTTCGTCGTTTCACTCCTCAGGATGACAATTTGTAAAAGTGTCATTCTGAGCGAAGCGAAGAATCTTATAAGTAGAAATTTTTAACTTAAAAATGTGCAATATTTACAAAATTTCCGTTTCGGATTTTCGGAACGGAAATTTTTTTTTGTAAAAATTTAACAATTTCTATTGTATTTTTTTGTGTAATTTGATATATTAGTTTTTATAAGGTAAAAGAGGGCAATTATGAATCTTGATTTTGAAAAAAAACTAACCATCCCGATGGATGTAAAGAAAATGTTTCCTCTTGAAGAAGCTGTAAGGATAAGCATTGACAAAAGGCGGACAATGATAAAAAACATCATTTCCGGCAAGGATGACAGGCTGCTGCTTGTCATTGGTCCATGCTCTGCGGATAATGAGGAAAGTGTTATTGATTATACCCTGAGGCTTAAAAGCATTCAGGAAAAAGTCGAAGATAAGATACTTATCGTTCCAAGAGTTTTTACAAATAAGCCGAGGACAACAGGGGACGGCTACAAAGGGCTTCTGCACCAGCCGGATCCGTCTGAAAAACCCGATGTATTTAAAGGCATCATAGCTACAAGAGAGATGCATATGCGGGTTGTGAAGGAGTCCGGCTTTGCCTGCGCGGACGAGATGCTTTATCCTGAAAATTACAGATATCTCGACGATATACTGGGATATGTTACCGTTGGAGCAAGATCTGTTGAAAACCAGCAGCACAGGCTTACGGCAAGCGGCGTTGAAGTGCCGGTTGGAATGAAAAATCCTACGAGCGGCGATCTTAGTGTAATGATGAATGCGATAAATGCCGCTCAACATAAACATTCGTTTATTTACCGGGGGTGGGCGGTACATTCTTTCGGTAACGAATATGCGCATGCGGTGCTTAGGGGCTATACGAACAGCAAAGGCCGTTCCAGACCTAATTATCATTATGAAGATCTTGAAACTGTGCTGAATCTTTATAAGGACAGCAATCTGAGCAATCCGTCGGTGATCATTGATACAAACCATGCAAATTCGTGCAAAAATCCGTTTGAACAGCCGAGGATCATAGATGAGGTCATGAACAACCGGAAGAACAATCCGGAGCTTAAAAAACTGATCAAAGGATTCCTTGTTGAAAGCTATATCGAGGACGGTGCACAGAAGATAGGAGAGGGGATTTACGGCAAGTCGATAACTGATCCCTGCCTTGGCTGGGAAAAGACCGAAAAGCTGATCCTGAACATAACAAAATATTAACTTAAGCAATCAAAGTATAAAGATAAGCAATTATAGACAAGAATGATAAAATAATATTTATTATTATTAAAGATGTAGTAAAATTTACAACAAAAGTGTTTACAAATTGTGAATTTTGTTGTATATTTATGTGAAGTAATTAAAAACATTTTTACTAATTAAGAGGTTGGTATGAAAAAGAAGAAGTCTTCAAACAAGAAAAGAACAAAAGTCATCATCGTCTTAAGCGTAATTGTAGCAATTATTGCTATACTGGTGCTTCTTTCTTTACGACCTGTCAAGAACTATGCCGACAAGTATGAAGGCAAGGACCTTGACAAGGAAGTATTCGGTGTTGACAGACAGGGTACCTACAAGAAATATCTTGCAGAGCACAGCAGCGCAGCAAAGCCTCGGAACGAGGTTGTGGTTGATGTTGCCAATTATGTTTCTTCTGAAGGGAATGTCAAAGCTTATACTGACGAAAAGTCTCAGGCAGGTGACGTTTATACTGACATTGATTCCAAGATAACCTGGAAGGTCAATGTTCCCGAAGAAGGTTTTTACAATATTTATCTTAAGTATCTTCTGCCCAAGTCACACGGTGTATCGGCAGAAAGATCAATATATATAAATATTGAGAATCCCGATAATCCCCAGCCTCCGTTCAGCGATGCCAAAAACATTGCTTTTACCCGTATCTGGAAAGATGACGGAGATCCCAAGCAGCCTAAAAACGACAGAAAAGACGGAACGGGCAACGAGATCAGATGGAGTCAGATAGAAGTTACCGATTGGCAGGAAACACTTCTTCATGACGACAGAGGATATGAAGCAGAGCCTTATATGTTCTATTTTAAGAAGGGCGATAACGAGATTACCTTCGGCGGCGAAAATGAGCCTCTTGTTATCAGGGAATTAAAGCTTAAGCCCATAACAGAATTAAAAGGATATAAAGAGTATTTTTCAGAGATGACTTCAGCACACAGTCTCAGCGGAATGTCTGATACCGCCAAGAATTTTGTTCTGAAGGTTCAGGGAGAGCATTCCACTCTCAGATCTGAGTCTTCGCTTTATCCCAAGTATGACAGATCGTCACCCAGTACAGAGCCCAGCAGTGTAACCACTACAGTGCTCAACTACATCGGCGGTGAGTCATGGAACCTTAACGGTCAGTGGATAGAGTGGGACATTGAAGTTCCGGAGGACGGATTCTATTGGATAACCATAAAGGGACGTCAGAATTATTCAAGAGGTAACGTTTCGTCTCGTAAGTTATACATTGACGGAAAGATTCCTTTTAAAGAGGTTGAACAGGTTTCATTCTCTTATGACAATAACTGGGATACAAAGACGCTCGGCTTCGGCGAAGACGAGATAAGCGGCGTTAAGGAAGAAGATGAGCCTTACTGCTTCTGGCTTACATCCGGAAAGCATACTTTAAGGCTTGAAGCTACAATGGGTGAGCTTGGTGCGATCCTTCAGAGAGTTGAGGATTCAACCTTCAGACTTAACCAGATGTACAGAAAGATCCTTGTGTTTACAGGATCAAATCCCGACCAGTACCGTGACTACCGTATCGAGAACGTTTATCCGGAAGTTATGGAAGCTATGGAGCTTGAGATGATGCGTCTCTACAAGATCGTTGACGATTACGTTGCGTTCTCCGGTCAGAAGGCTGAAAACATTGCACCTGCACAGACACTTGCACAGCAGCTCGAGCGTTTCATTGAGAAGCCTCAGAAGATAACCACGGAGTTCACAACCTTTAAGGATAACATTACGGCTCTTGGTACTTCAACACTTAACCTTACAACAACAAAGCTTGATATTGACTATATTGAGATTAACGGTATCAACACCGAGCCTGAGACCAGCAGTGAAAACATTTTCACAAAGATCTGGCATGAAATGAAGTCATTCGTTGCATCATTCTTTGTAGATTACAACTCGGTTGGTAATGTTACAACAGATGCTGAAGCAAAGGATCAGGGCTACGAAGTACTTAAGGTTTGGGTTACAACAGGTCGTGATCAGGGTACTATATTAAAGGCCATGATCGATGATGAGTTCTCACAGAAGACCGGTATCCCGGTTAACGTTGAGATAGTTATGGCAGGTTCACTGCTGAATGCCGTTATGGCAAACCGTGGACCCGACGTCGTTCTTACGGTTGGTTCGGATCAGCCTGTTAACTACGCTCTGCGTGGTGCCTCAGAAGATATCACACAGTTCTCTGACTGGCAGAAGGTTCTTAATCCCGACGAGTTCACACGAAGCTCGTATGAGCAGTACTGCTTAAAGGATGAGAACGGACGCGAAGGTATTTACGGTCTTCCCGAGACACAGACTTTCAACGTAATGTTCTATCGTGAAGATATTCTCCAGGAGCTTGGTTTCGTAGACGAGTACGGAAATGCTAAGCCTCCCAAGACATGGAAAGAGCTTATCGAAATGCTTCCCACTATCCAGGGTAACAACCTTTCGGTAGGTATTCCTTCAGCAGCAGGTTCAAGCTCGACAGGTACAGCTTCAACAGCGATCATGTCAACTTATCCCGACCTTTCATTGTACTTTACATTGCTTTACCAGCATGGCGGCAATATGTACACAGAAGACGGAATGAAGACAATAGTCAATGATGAAGCAGGTATGGCAGCATTCGATGAATACGTAAGATTCTTCAACGACTACGGTCTGCCTACTATCTACGATGCAACAACACGTTTCCGTCAGGGCGAAATGCCGATAATCATTTCACCTTATTCATTGTATAACACACTTATGGTTTCCGCACCCGAAATCAGAGGTCTCTGGAGCTTCACAACAGTTCCCGGTATCGAGAAGACAAATGATAAGGGCGAAACATATATCGACTATAATGCATTCATAGCCGGAAACGCAACAATGATGATCTCAACCGACAATCAGAAGATCAAAGAAGAAGGCTGGGAGTTCATGAAATGGTGGGTAAGCGAAGAGACCCAGACTCGTTTCGGACGTGAGATAGAAGCTTTGCTCGGTGCTTCGGCAAGATATGCAACAGCAAACAAGAAAGCTTTCAAGAATCTATCATGGAGTGCTGAAAACGTTAAGGTACTTGAAGATCAGTGGAACCACACAATGGGTATTATGGAAGTACCCGGCGGATACTTTACAGGAAGACATATTTCAAATGCTATACGTAAAGTTCTTAATGACAGAGATGATACCCGTGAGACGATCATCGACTATTCAAGACTGATAGACGAAGAGATCGTTAAGAAACGTAGGGAGTTCGGTCTGCCTTATATAGAAGATTAGAACCGGTAGTATTTACAAAAGTTTTAAGAAAATAAATTTAGGAGAGTTTTATGGGCGAGTATTTGAAAAAATATTTTACGTTGAGAAAACACAACGTAAGCACCGCATGGAAAAAGGCTAAGCTTGCTAAGAACTGCTATCTGTTCCTTCTTCCTTACGCAGTGATATTCTGTATGTTCTATGTATATCCTGTTGTAGCTTCAATCTATTACAGCTTTACATACTACAACATCCTTGAATCACCGAGATTCCTCGGATTTGCTAACTACGTTAGCCTTATCCTGGAGGATGATATCTTCCTGATAGGCTTAAAGAATACGCTGGTTATAGCTATTATCACAGGACCTTTAGGTTACCTGTTGTCATTCCTTTTCGCATGGCTCATCAACGAACTTCCCAGAGCCGTACGAAGCGTAGCCGTTATCATATTCTATGCACCTTCAATTGCAGGTACATGTTATACGATCTTCTCTATCTTCTTCAGAGGAGATGCTTACGGTTATGTAAATTCGATCCTTATGGATATGGGTATTATAGATCAGCCTATATTATGGTTTATAAATCCCCAATACATGCTTCCGATATGTATGGGCGTTATCCTATGGATGAGTCTTGGTACCGGATTCCTATCGTTCGTTGCAGGTCTGCAGGGTGTTGACAGATCGCAGTTTGAAGCCGGTATGGTTGACGGTGTTAAGAACAGATGGCAGGAGTTATGGTATATCACACTTCCGAATATGAAGCCCATGCTTATATTCGGTGCGGTTATGGCCATTACACAGTCATTCAGCGTTCACGATGTAACCGCTGCTCTTTGCGGTTTCCCGAGTACGGACTACGCAGCACACACTATCGTTTCCTGTCTTATGGACTTCGGTTTCACAAGATTCGAAATGGGTTACGCCTGCGCGATCGCTACGATACTGTTTTTGATGATGATCCTTACAAATAAGGCAATTCAGAGTTTGCTTAGGAGAGTAGGAACCTGACAATGAGTAAAAAGAGAAAGAAAGAAATTGAAGAAAAACCTTACCGCAAGCCGCTGGTAAAGAAAAGAAAGCCGAACCGTTCAATAGCCGGTGACATAGCGCTTTATATCTTCCTGCTCCTTGTGGCAGCGATAATGGTATTCCCTCTGGTGTATGCGGTAAATGCAGCACTGAAGCCTCTGGATGAGCTTTTCATGTTCCCTCCGAGGATATTTGCAAAGAATCCGACCATGAACAATTTTGCGGATCTCTTTGTTACGATGGGTAAATCATGGGTAACATTCTCGAGATACCTGTTCAACACAGTGTTCATCACTGTTGCGGGAACTGCGGGACACCTCATCATAGCTTCGATGGGTGCATTCGTACTTGCAAAATATGAATTCCCGGGCGGACAGCTGTTCTTTAAGCTTGTTACCGTTGCGATGATGTTCTCATACTATGTTACCGGTATTCCGAACTACATCCTCATCAACAAGCTCGGATGGATCGATACTTACTGGGCGATAGTCATTCCCGCATTTGCGGCTCCCATTGGACTCTTCCTTATGAAGCAGTTCATGGAAGGCCTGCCGACCTCGCTGATAGAGGCGGCTAAGATCGACGGCGCAAATGAGTGGATGGTATTCT
>JAEEVO010000116.1 GCA_016290905.1 Lachnospiraceae bacterium
CCTCAATAGTCCAGTCGATATAGATTTCTTCATTGTCAAGAGCCGTCTTGGTTGTCTTGTTGAAAAGGCCTTCTCCCGCAGTGGTGCGAAGTCTTAACTGTCCATCCGTCTCATAGAATTCAAGATCAAGTTTACCGTCGAAGGTTCCGTAGAAAAGACCGTCTGCATATTCCACTACATCCTTACCCTCAAAAGTTACTTCTACAAGAAGCTCACCGTATGCTGCTCCGAAATTGATAGTCTCAAATTTACCCTTCTGCTTTTCGCCCTTGTTAACGCTTACATTTTCACATATCGTAAGGAGCGGGAGGCCTTCCTCCTCATCCTGAAATACAAGCTTGATATTGGTTATGTTCATATCCGTCTTGTTTGAGATGACATATTTGTTTCTGCTTGACATCTCAAGGAATATCAGTAAAAACACAACCGCTACGAATACAATTGCTACTGCCAGACCGATTTTTGCCGCTAAACTTTTCATTTCATTAAACCTCATTAAAAAAATTATGTATTACAATAATACACTTTACGATATTATTTTTCAAGTGTTTTTTGTTTTGCGTTCTTTTCAAGCTCTTCGCCCATCGTATTTTTCACCAGATTTCCAATCAAATGCCCCGAAACCGGCGAAGTAAGCCAGAAAACAACAACTATCAGACCGAGTTTAAGTGTCATGAAGGTAAAGCCGCATAACACCATCAAACCGACTACTATAAAGAACAGACCGCCCGTATCGGCAAGTGCCGCTGCGTGCATTCTGTTTAAAGCAAACTTAAGCCTGAATACTCCGAGTACGGATATCAGGCAGAATATCGCACCGATTGCGAAGCAGATAATTGCTATTACCAACCTTACCGTGTTCATGTTTTTTTCCTGCCCTTTTGTGAAGACCTTTCCCTGACCTTTGATGTAACACGGGCCGGATTATTGTCATTTCCCGTGTCACCGGCTTGTTCTTCAAACCGTTTTTTCCTGTATATCCCAATATAAATCTTTGTCAGTACAACTACGCCGAGAAAACTTAAAAGCGCATATACCGTAGCAACATCCGCAAGCCAGGCCTCGTCAAGCAGTACCGTTAACTCGGCTATTATGATTATTATCTGTGTTCCTATCATATTTATAGCCATAAGCCTGTCAGGTATGCTCGGACCTATGACCGCCCTTATAAGGCATATAAAGATCAGTACGGAGCTGAATATTATCAGACCCTTTAGTACCAATTCCGTAAATTCTTCCATCAGATCTTATTCCTCTATCTTTTTCAGCAGTTTTACAAAACCCGAAGAGCCGATCCCTTCACCCAAATGTCCGTCCAGACAATGCACTGTAAACATTCCGTTCCTGAACGATACCGAAATGGTACCCGGAGTCAGTGTTATGGAATTTGCCAGCATTGTCCCCGCAAGCTCACTCTTAAAAGGAGAAGGAAACGAAACGATGGTCGGCTCAATCTTCTTCCCGCCTTTAAGAACCAGTACCGCCGTACATATATTTGCCTTGATTATCTCAAAAATGAGCATAAAAACATATGCGATGATGAGCGGCAGCTTCATGTAAACCTTAAGCTCTTTTTTCAGGCTGTATCCCATAAAGATACAGCTGAACGCACACACCGCGAGGCTTATACCGATACCGAAAAACAGTATTTCGAGTGTAAATGCTCCGTTAAATATTATAAAAACAACCAAAAGCAGCAAAAACATAAAGACCTCGTTAAAAATTACACCTGATTTGAAATGAATCAAATCAGGTGTTCTAATCAATTATTATTCTGTCTGGATATCCACTCCGGAATCAATATTGAACTACCGTCCGATACATTTGCATTTGCATTGCCGTTTGACTTCGGACTCCTGAACTGTCCGGCTGAAGGCTGCGTGGGTGCTGCAGGTCTTGCTGCCTGCTGAGTCTTTGAGTAAGCAGGCTGTCTGGCTGCCTGTCCGGTAGCCATGCCGGGAACTGAAGCGCTGGCAGAAGGCTTTCTTGCTGCGCCGTTATTCATGTTGAGGAAACCAAGACCCCCTTTTACCTCAGGAGCAGCTGCAGCAGGCTTGGGAGCTGCGGCTACCTGTCCGTTGTCTGAAATATCGGGACTGTTCTTGATACCGGTTGCGATAATTGTTACCGAACATGTATCAGGCTCGGAATCATCATAAACTTCACCGAATATAACATTCGTATCGGTTCCGACGATCTCCTTAACATAGTTGGATGCATTGATAACATCATCAAATACAAGGTCACCGGAGAAGTTGATAATGATATTGTCGGCACCTTCTATGCTTGTTTCAAGAAGAGGACTGTCAATTGCCTGCTGAACAGCGCTCATGCAGCTTTCATCACCTGTTGCACGGCCGATACCGATATGGGCAACGCCCTTATCTCTCATAACTGTACATACATCGGCGAAGTCAAGGTTGATATCGCCCATACCGTTAATGATATCCGTAATACCCTGTACGCCCTGTCTTAATACTGAGTCTGCCATCCTGAGTACCTCAGGGAAGCGCGCCTTTTTATCGCAGAGCTGACGAAGCTTTTCATTGGGGATCACGATCATGGTATCAACATGCTCTTTAAGGTTTGAGATACCTTCCATAGCCTGAGCCATACGAACATCGCCTTCATGCGTAAAAGGCTTGGATACTACGGCAACAGTAAGAATACCCATTTCTTTTGCAATCTGTGCTATAACAGGTGCAGCGCCGGTACCGGTACCACCTCCCATACCACAGGTAACAAATACCATCTCGGCTTCATGGATAGCATCTGTAAGTATTTCCTTGCTTTCTTCAGCAGAATTACGTCCTACTTCGGGGTTTCCGCCTGCGCCGCGGCCCTTTGTAAGCTTCTCACCGATCTGAATGGTATTGGGAGCCTTACACTTTCTGAGCTGCTGGCTGTCCGTATTTACGCAGATGTAATCTACGCCCTGTATGCCGTCCTCTATCATTCTGTTAACAACATTATTGCCGGCACCACCGACACCAACTACAATAATTTTTGCGCCATAGTTGCTTTCTTCGTTAGTAATCTCGACCAAGGTCATGTCCTCCTTATGAATAGAAATCACACATAATACTATAATACATTTATTGTTGAAAAATTTCAAGTATAATCTTCAAAAAATTTTAAATCTTTATAAAATTATTTAATTATTCATCATTATTGATAGGTTTTGCCACTACCTCTCCGGTCTCAACATTGTAATTTTCAAGGTCAAACCTGTAATTTACGCCGTTTGCGGCATCAAGTACCTTTTTTAAGACCTTGATCTGTTCATCATGAACATTCCCGTTTCCGAGCATCGCTTCGGACTTTCCTATGTAGAGCTTGATCTTCCCGCGAATGTCAAAATGTATCCTCTCGCACTCTATGCCCTCGTTGTTTAAGAGAAGGGTAAGCTCTGTGATCTTCTTAAAGACACTGTCATCCTTAACTTCAAGCTTTTCACCGATAACGACCCTTGAAAAATCAATTCCCGTGATCACCGGTATTCCCTTGTCGGGTTCAACAGAATTTTCTACAACTATTCCGTCTCTGTCAAAATGCATGTATCTTCCCATATGCTCGACACATCCTATGACCACTTTGTCGTAAACCGTTACTTTTATTGTATTCCTGTCTATGATCTCAAATTCAAACTTTTCAACAAAAGGAAGCGGATCGGGCTCCGAAAAGACCGCATTTTTCAGATAAAAGAAATGTGTAAACTTATCCAGCTTGCCTTTTATGAGGAATTCCTCTATTTCCTCGGCGGTATAGTGGGTTCCTCCCTCCACTTCGAGCTTAACGAGCTTAAAGCTTTCGAAATATACTATGACTCCTCCTACTATAAGGCACAATATTGCGATTTTTATAATGATTCTAATATTACTTCTCATTGTGCCCTCCATAGTTATTGTCTTTTATCGATTATTTTTCTTTTTCCGGTGTTTCAATGTCATCTATAGGCTCATAAGTTCTCTTGGATACACCGAGCACCACTCCCATCTCTGCCATCAGGATAAGGAGGCTGCTTCCGCCGTAGCTTACGAACGGCAGCGGTACGCCTGTCGCAGGCATACTGTTTGTAACAACAGCTACATTCATCATGACCTGAAGCGCAATCTGGGCAAATATCCCGATCGCTATCAGCGATCCGTCAAAATCCGGCGCATTTATCGCTATCTTGAATATCCGCCACAACAGCAGCAGGAACAATCCTATTACGGCTATGCCGCCGATGATGCCAAGCTCCTCACAGATTATGACAAATATCATATCCGTGTGTACTTCCGGTATGTTTCCGAGCTTCTGCACACTGTTTCCGAGTCCCTTGCCCATCAGACCGCCCGATGCGATGGCATACATGCCCTGAAGTATCTGATCGCCGGAATCCATATTTTCATCATTCCAGAAATGTCCCATACGCTCCGAGCGGTATTCCTTTATGTTTACCATTGCATAAGCTCCGACAACAAGAAGGGCAAGAACAATCAAAAAGTATTTTTTCTGCATGCTGATGCAAAAAAACATTACCGTTACCATCCCTGCAAGGATTATTGCAGAAGACAAATTCTGAAGCGCAACCGGTACAAGTATCGGTACGAACCAGAACATTGACCTTAAATAACCCCAGAAATCCTTAAGTATATTTCCGGTATTCATCAATTTTCTGTTTTTCCTGGCGATAACCGTTCCGAACAGTACAAAGCATACCTTTGAAAGCTCAGACGGCTGAAAGTTTATGCCGCCTCCGAGCTGTATCCATCTTGCCGATCCGCCCGCCGAGTATCCGTTAAAGAATGTCCACCAGTGAAGACCGATACATATCAGCCAGAAGAATATGAGAAGCGGTATCCTGAATTTAAAAATTTTTATCTTTTTAAATACAGCCTTGTAATCAATAAGCGATATCAATATCATGACAGCCGCGCCGCCCAAGAGGAAAAGCCCCTGTCTTCTGAAATACAGTGTCGAATCCTTGTAATAATATTCCGCCCTGTATGAGCTGGCGCTGTATATCATTACCAGACCGAAGGAACAGATAAACAGAACCAATATAGCCAGTATGATATCATAATGGCTCAATACGCTTTTTATCTGTATTTTCTTCCTTCCGCTCTCTACCATTTGATCAGTCCTTCTTTACAAGATCTTTAAATATGCGTCCGCGTTCCTCATAGTTCTTAAACATTCCCCAGCTTGCACAGCACGGAGAAAGAAGCACCGTATCACCCGGAACAGCGTTCTTTTTGCAGTAATCAACAGCCTCTTCCATGCTCTCGACAAAGATGTAATCGTTAAAGCCGTGCTTTTTTGCGCACTCTGCGATCTTCTCCCTTGTCTGTCCCATGAGTATCAGCTTCTTGATCTTTCCTTCAAAGCTTTCTATCCATTCATCATAGGTCGAACCCTTGTCATATCCGCCGCCGATAAGGAATGTAGGTCCTTTCATGGCTTTAACCGCCTGGATCGACGCATCGGGGTTTGTTCCCTTTGAATCGTTGTAATACTTAACGTTATTCTTTGTATCAACATATTCTATCCTGTGTTCTACAGGCTTGAATTCCTTTAATCCGACCCTTATGTCTTCAATTGAAACTCCCATGAACCTTGCGGCCGCAACCGCAGCCATAACGTTTTCATAGTTATGCCTTCCGATGAGCATCATATCGTCGACATCAATTATCTTCTTGGGCTCTCCGCCGCGCATCTCGTAAATGACGCCGTCCTTGTAAACCATTCCGTCATTTAAGACGGTTTTTGAAGAGAACCAGCAGATCTTTGCTTTTATATCCTTTGCGGCATCTCTTAACACAGGATCCTCATAGTTAAGAATGCAAAGCTCATCCTCAGTCTGGTTTCTGGTACATGCAAGCTTTGCCTTAATGTAATTTTCCATCGTATGATGCCTGTCAAGATGATCCGGCGTAATATTTAAGATCATGCTAATATACGGATGGAATGTATCGGTAGTATCAAGCTGGAAACTGCTCATCTCGGCAACGGTG
>JAEEVO010000117.1 GCA_016290905.1 Lachnospiraceae bacterium
TGAAGGAAATGATATTTATCTGGTGATCCCGGATGATAAAGCAAAAGAGTTCAGGTCAAAAGAAAACTATGAATATGATCACGAGAAAAACCTGCTGAAGTATTATGAACCGATTACCATTACTTATTATCCAAACAGTAAAGTGATCATCCGATGAGGCAAAGCAGACGGCCGTATGTATTTTGATGGTGATAAAGTGAAGAAAGAGGATGGCAATTATGAAAAAGGTACAAATCATCGCCGGGGGCAGATTCACCTTTGGTACTGCCAAACCCGCTTTAGCGGGGGATGAGGCTGATGAGATCTTTGATCTCGAAGCGTCCATAGCGGCATTTGACCATATGGCTTAAATGCTTGCTGTTATTGCGTTTCAGAAGTTGGCAGATGGAGATATTTCTGAAAAATCTCCAAGAGCGTGATAGTACAGTCTATGCAAATCTGATATACACAATACAGAATGCCGTGGATATGATAAAATACATCTGCGGCGTTTTGTTCTTTTATACTATGTAGCAGGAGTCTAAAATGTGGAGAACTTTGATCTATTACAAGCCTGAGTATATTGATCTTGCAAAGAAATTGCAGGAAAACTATATTGCACATCAAAAAGATGCAGATATAATTTCTGAAGAAGAACAGGACGATGTTGAATACGCCAGAGTAAATCAATATGACGAGGCTATATTTATAGAAGATGCCAATACGGTTATTATACACGATATCAAATCGTTTTATACGAACAGATGTCCTGTCTCGGATGTGTATTACCAATAACTATTTAGTTTACAGAATAGTGAGAAAGAAAATGCAAATAGATGGTATACATGAAGAATACTCATATGACAGACTATACAGATTTGTTGTCTGCAGGAAGCCGGATTATTTCGAAGTATGGGTACAGAAAAAAGTGATCGACGAGTATTTGGATCCTGATGAAATATATTATTCAGATATTCCTGATATTAAACACACTGCAGACAGTCTTGAAAGAGCTATTGAAATCGGACAGGAATGTTTGAATAATATCTCGCCTACGCCCCAAATGGAAACAGGCATAGCCATCGAATTGACGGGAACGAAGAAGGAACGCATTAATGAGGCATTTCGCCTGGCATATACCGTTGTGAGTGATCAGGAGCTTGGGCATTTCAGAGAGGTCTATGAAAAAGCCGGAATACCATTACTTCCGGCGGCAGAAAGGCTATATAAACGATATGGAGGTGTGTTTAGGAAACATTATATAGAATTGGATGAGCCAGTATACAATAATGACATTATCCTGTTTTTTTATGCTGATCTTGTGGAAACAAGGTGGCCTAATGAAATGGAAAGACGATTTGAAGAGGCAATGAACGACATTGACCTTGTAAGAGAATTTGCCGGTCAGGAAGTCTGTCCCATAGGCGATATAGGCTTTTATTATCCGCCGGTTGTTTATGTCGGTGAGGATGGCCTTCTGTATTGTATATATGAGTATAAAGAGGAAATAGATGTTTTTACCACACCTGAAGAAATAATAGCGGATCAGCTAAGTAACCATATGCCGGTAGCATTGAAAGGTAATCATAGAATATGATCAAAGGGATTCATCACATTTCGATGAAATGTAATACAGAGGAAGAGATCAATAGAGTGAAAGAATTCTATATCTCAGTATTAGGAATGAAGATCATCCGTGAATGGTCTGACGGTTTTATGATAGATACCGGTAGCGGATATATTGAGGTTTTTACGAATGCTGATGGAGAGCATCGTTTAGGAGCGATTCGTCATTTTGCGCTGCTTACCGATGATGTGGATTCGATAGCAGATAAGGTGAAGGCTGCCGGATATGAGGTGTTTGTGGAACCTGTTGACAAAGTGATAGATTCGGATCCGGAGTATCCTATCAGAATGGCTTTTTGCTTTGGGCCGCTTGGCGAACAGATCGAGTTTTTCTGCGAAAGGTAATCCGCAATGAGTATAAGCACTAAAAGGCATTTAGGGATAAGAAATACAAAGAAAAGAAAGAGCTTATTATATCGGCAATGATTGCTTCTGAGACAAAAACGCAGCTTAACAGTGCTCTGACTAAAATAATGCCCGGGGAAGATGTAAAAGAGGTGTTGAAACGCCTTAAACCTTTTATCAAGGACTGGCCCGGGAAATAGAAGATAATACTATATCACCGGCTGTTATAGAACAGTAGGGAACAAGACGCAACAATTAAGAAAATGACTGTATGCGGATATCTCACATACAGCTTTTTTGTTTTCTGATGAGTTCTTTCTACATTGAACTACGGCCCCAAATGATGTAAAATATTAGCCGTATTAACAATGCGAGGGGGTTATGCAAATTCCGGCCAATCGGTGCGCACATTCCGAAATAAACGGTGCGCCTATTCCGATGTAGCTGTACATTTATTCTGAACAAACGGTGCGCCTTTCTGTATACTGCATGATGTAACCTATTCATCATCAGTTGAGAACAGAAAGGAGCAAATGCATGCAAAGTTACTCAACAATCGTCGGCGTGATAGAATTACGCCTCGGTGGCGTTGGCTACCGAACCACAACAGTACGGTACGGGATCGGAAACAGTACCGTTACACTCATCATGGAACGCTTTAAGGAGTCCGGATTAACGATTGAAGACCTTAAAGCTATGGAACCGGCCAAGGTAGTATCGCTGATCTACCCACCTGAAAACCTCAGGCAATCAGAGAAGCCCCTTCCGGACTTTTTCGGGATCCACCAGCGTATGGTGGAGATGAAACACCCGGATCTCGCATTCCTTTGGCTTGAGTACAAGGAGGAACATCCTGACGGATATCAGCTCTCCCAGTTCTATAAGCTGTATGGGGATTTCCTCCGTGAAAACTTCGGCCTGGAGAAGGTCTCTATGCCGGTTGAACGGATCCCCGGTGAAAAGATGTATATCGACTGGGTTGGTGATCAGCCCGAGCTCTTAACTGACCCATCTACCGGAGAGATCAGCAAAGTACATGTATTCACCACAACGCTGGGATTCAGCAGCTGCGTATACGCAGAGATCTTTCCTGACGAGAAGCTTTCCAGCTTCATCAGCGGAGTTGTACACGCCCTTGAATACTACCAGGCGGTACCGAAGTACCTTGTCCCGGATAATCTCAGGACGGCTGTTACAAAGCACTCAAAGGATGAACTCACGCTGAATTCTGTATTTTCTGACCTTGAGGACTTTTACGATGTTGTTGTGATCCCGCCTCCTCCGCGCAAGCCCAAAGGGAAACCTTCTGTTGAGAATCATGTGCGGTTTCTTGAAACGCACCTGATAGAACGGCTTAAAGAGGATATCCATACCAGTATGGAGGATCTCAACAGAGAGGCCCGGAAAATAATAGAGACCATCAATCGCGGTGGATTTCGCCAGAGATCTGACATCCGTAAGAACAGGATGTACGCGTTCGAGACCTATGACAAACCGCGGATGCGTCCTCTGCCGGGAGGAAGCTATGCGCTTTGTGATTACAGGTATTATACGCGTGTACCGGACAATTATCACCTTGAGTATGACGGTCACTATTACTCTGTATTGTACACATACCACGGTAAGCCTGCAATCCTTAAAGCAACGATGTCGGAAATAAGGATCTGCGATGAGAATAACAGGCTCATATGCAGACATCCACGCTCCTATAAAGAGTTCCCGCGATACATCACGGATGAAGCTCATATGCCTGCCCACCATCAGTACTACAAGGAACTGAATGCTCATGACGGAGACTACTATCGTCGTTGGGCCAGTGTATTCGGTGAAGCCATGGTCACCCTTATCGACCGGATCCTTCGCAGTGCCAAGCATGAAGAACAGGCGTACAACAGTTGCAAAGGCATGCTTCACATGAGTAATGAGGTCCCGCGGCATCTGGTAGAAGAAGCGGCGCAGATCTGCATAGATGCCAATGCGTGCAAGTATTCCTACTTCAAGAAGGCCCTCAGTAAAGTAAGCGATAAGCATACCACCTCTGCTGACAGTATCGGACAGCTGCCGGAGCATAATAACATCAGAGGGAGGGACAGCTATCAATGAGAGACACATCGTCCAACACCATGGAGATCATTACCTGCGAGCGGCTCCGGCAGATGAAAATGTCCGGAATGGCGGATGCATTTGAAAAACAGATGAATGATCCCAATGCCGATCTTACCCGTTTTGAGGAACGTTTTGCCGCCATCGTTGAAAACGAATGGCAGTTGAGATACGACAAGAAATTCAACCGCCTGCTCAAATCAGCAAAGCTCCGGTATCCATCCGCTGACATAGATGATACCATTAATGACCCCGCAAGAAAGCTTGATGCTGCCTCCATCCTGAAGTTATCCGAATGTCATTGGATCGAGGAAGGGAAGAATCTTCTGATCACAGGAATGACCAGCAGTGGCAAGACATATCTCAGCAATGCCCTGTGCGTATCCGCGCTAAGAAAGATGAAGACAGTCCGCTATATCCGCGCCAATACTTTGATGCTCGAACTTGAGCAGGCACGCTTAAAAACGGAGTATCTCGAGTATGTAGGGGCCTTATCCCGACTGGATCTGCTTACGATAGATGACTTTGGTCTGATGGAGCTCGACCTTGATAAATGTCGTGATCTCTTTGAAGTGATCGACGGTCGGGATGGCAGAAGATCAACGATCATTGTATCGCAGTTTCCGGTAAAGAACTGGTTTGATCTTTTCAAGGAACATACCTATGCGGATGCCTGTCTTGCCAGGATCACTGACAAACGGCATTGTTATAGGTTGGAAATGAACGGGATCAGCATGCGGGATACCTAAAAAATATCCCATTTACTATCCCAGTGGCGCTACGCGCCAACATAGCGGTGCTTCGCACCGTTTAAAATGGAATGGCTGCACCGCTCACGCGGAGCAGCGGTTCCGTTTTACCGGAATTTGCAAACTGTGATCATGAATCATGGATTTATGAAGTAAAGAGGAGAAATTTTAAATGAAAAAAACAATTCTTTCAGCAAGGGGACTGAGCAAAAGCTTTGCACATAACGGCGGACAGGTGCATGTGATCAGTGATGCAAATCTTGATATCTATGAGGGTGATTTTACCGTGATCATGGGAGCTTCTGGTTCCGGTAAATCAACCATGCTCTACGCACTCAGCGGAATGGACAGAGCGACCGCGGGAGAGGTTATTTTTAACGGAGAAAATATTACTGAGATGAGCGAACGAAAGCTGGCAAAGCTTCGCTGCACCGCTTTTGGTTTTGTGTTTCAGCAGATTCATCTGGTAAGTAATCTTACTTTGTTTGAAAATGTAGCGGTTCCCGGATATCTGGATAAGAGCCGTTCTGTAGAGGAAGTCGATTCTTTTGCGGACAGTCTTCTTAAAAAAATGAATATTTCCGATATCAAAACCCAACTTCCGGCGCAGTGTTCGGGAGGAGAGCAGCAGAGATGTGCTATAGCAAGGGCGCTTATTAATACGCCGGAGCTTGTATTTGCGGACGAACCTACAGGAGCACTCAATCGTAAGAATACTGTAGAGGTGCTGGATCTTCTGACGGAATGTAACCGTGAAGGACAGAGCATCCTCATGGTAACCCATGATATGCGTGCTGCTCTCAGGGCGACAAGACTTCTCTATATCGAAGACGGAAAGATAATCGGAGATATGACACTGCATCCTTATAAAGCAGAGGACGAAAAGAGTCGTGAGACACAGGTAAACTCATGGCTTTCTTCTATGTCCTGGTAGGAGGTGCACTATGGATGTCATTAAGCTTATCAGATCAAATATCCGTCATAAGAAGGGCTCTTTCAAAAGTATAATTGTACTTATAATGATAATAGCTCTCTCTGTTTCAACCATTGTCAGTCTTAAAAGAAATTTTCCGAATTCAATCGAAAGTGCT
>JAEEVO010000118.1 GCA_016290905.1 Lachnospiraceae bacterium
GTCAGGCATTACGCTGTCCTATAAATTTTTAGACGGAAACGTAGGAACCCCCGAAAACAGGGTTGTATCTATGCCTCATTATATGGCGATGTTCCTGTGATAAAAGAATCCCGGAAATGGGGCTAGCCACTTCCGGGATTTTGTGTTTACTTTGACGTATTCTCGAATACGAATGTTACTTTCTTACCTACGCCGGACTTCTTTATAAGGTCTACGATTCTGTTGAATTCCTTTTCAGATGCAGCCTTGATAGTGAATACGGCGTTTTTCGCGATTCCCTTAAAGGCATTCTTCGCTATGCTCTTGATGGAATCGGTGAGCTCGATATGCTCAAGGTTCTTATCTCCCTTAAATGCATTCTTTGAAATCTTGGTGATGTTGTCGCCCAGCTTTACATCGGTGATTGTTTCGTTGCCTTGCATAGCACCTTTTCCGATGGTGGTTACAGGAAATGTCTTACCGTTTGATACTACCGAGTCAGGTATTACTGCCACCTCACCTTTTGCATCGATCTTAGAAAGAGTCAGGGCTCCTGATTTTTTAACATTTACGGTAGCTGTTGTGGTAGACTTTGTTGTATTGCCGTCAGCATCCTTCTCTGTTACCTTTGATGTGACGGTAAGGTTTCCTTTCTTATCAGCCTTTATGGTGTTTTCAGTCTTAACAGAAGATCCATCAGCTTTAGTTTCTGTTATCTTCGACTCCACTTTTCCTGACTTATATGTCTTTACCGTGCTGTCAACATGTTTTACTTCTGAGCCCGTAGCCTCTATGTTTTCTGTTTCAGACTTGACTTTTACGGTTCCCTTCTTGTTCTTTGTAGTTTTTGTAGAAGTAGTACTGATTTCTTTACCCTTCTCATCTACTGTGGTTGAATCAGACCTTCCGGTACCGTTCTTATTTACTGTTTCTGTTTTTGTTATTACATTACCATTCGATTCTGTCTTTGTTTCTTTGATGGTTGAAGTACCATTTTTGTTGGTAACAGTATCACGCTTTACTACGGAATTGTCCGGATTATGGATTTCTTCATAAACTGTAGTAGATTCGTCATTCTTTGTAGTAACCTTTGAAGATACCGTACCGGACGCATCTTTCGACTCTGTCTTTGTAACTGTACTTCCGTCTGTGGTCACAGTTTTGGTACTTATGGTATAAGTACCATCACTGTTTTCGGTAGACTTGGTGGTTACTGTGGAACCGTCATCGTTTTTCTCTGTACTCTGAGTTACAGTCTTTAAAACAGTTCCATCTGCATCCTTTGTTACAGTATTCGTAACAGTACCGTTGTCCGTCTTCTTTGTAGTCCGGGTTACGGTCTGCAGTGTGTTTCCTTCAGCATCCTTGGTAGTCTGAGTCTTAGTCGTTATACCGTTACTATCAGTAGTCACCGTAGTTTCTGTTTTAGTTCCGTCAGCATTCTCTTTTACTTTGACATCGGAATCTGTTGTAGAACCTGAGTCGGATGTTGTTCCGTTATTGGTTTTGCTTCCACTGTCGGATGATGCTCCGTTAGCGGCTCCTGTGCCTCCATTGTTGGTTCCGTTTTCTTCCAGACCGGTATTTGCAACAGGAACTTTTTCTAATAAGGAATCAGACTTTAAAACTGTAAGAATTCCCTTTACATATGTTATCTCATAGTTTGCGGTAACATCCGTATCGCCTTTCTTTATTACTGCATTGCTTGCGACATTATCACTGGTTCCATCTTTAGTCTGACTTCCGGTGATGGTTACGCTGACAATGCTTTCACCCTCAGCTAGCTCAGTACTTGTATAAGAATCTTTTACTAAAGCTGTTCCGTCAAACTTCTTTGAATCACTGCCCGCAGTAATGGTCAGTGGCTTCTTTGAAATGTTGACAGTTACCTTTTCTGCATCAATATCATTATAGTTTCCATTACCTACTACCTTATACCAGACATAATAGGTTCCGGCATTGGCTTTTGACGGGATGGATGCGGTATAAGCTTCAGTGGCTTCGGTTGCAGTGCCGAGCGCATACATCATCGTTCCGCCTTCAGCTTTTCCGGCAGTCACAAGATCCTGCGCAGAACCGTTGTAGGTCAGGTTCTCAATTTTAACGGGGGCTGTAATACTCCCGGCAGGAATCTGTGCTGCTGAGATATCAGCTTTTGTTGTGGTCTGCTGTCCGCTCGCCGATAACACATAGTTTTCTGTGCCCGTTCCGGCAAGCACAATATTACTGATGTTAACCGTCTTATTTTGTCCGGCAGATGCACTCGTAAATTCACCTGTCGCCGTAACGGTCAGACCGCTAATCGTTTCTCCGTTGAACTTCACATCCGAATAGTCAAGTTCCGCTCCTGTTTCTCCGTTATAGGTTCTGGAGTTAGCCTTAATTCCGCTGACCACAACAGATCTCGGCTCGATTGTGATTGTTGCGGATCCGCTATAATCCTCATAACCACCGGCTGTGACTTTATAATAGACGGTCTTCGGACTCTCTGATACATTGGTTATCGTCGGGCTTTCATCCAGTTCATACGTTCCCTCTGTTTCACCATATTTAACCGTCGCTCCGCTTTCCGGATCGGTTACGTTTACAACGATTCCGTGAGCCCTACCATCGTAGGTCTCCGTCACATTGGGCGCGGTTACGGTCATCTGATATTTTTCCGTCACAGTCAGAACTCCGCTTTCGGGAGTAATGATGTACATAGCTGTCACATCATTTTCATCAGCATCCTGGATAACGACAGATTCCAATGTTATCGTACCTTCGTTAGTGGGGCTATCCGTAGAACCGGAAGTCAGCGTAACATTTGAGATCCTGTGACCTTCTTCAAGAGAACCGCTTGTTACGCTAACGTTATCCACGCCGGATTTAATCGTTCCACGCCGTCCTACACGCTGGTCATTTGCCTTGATTGTAATGCTCTTGGTAATATTTGCAGTCGCTGTTTTCTGGCTATCCTCACTTAACGTATAATTTAACGAACAATACCCACCCAGCTTGATACCAAGATTAACTGTCTTATTTATACCAAATGCAGCATCCTCAAACTCAGCAGTGGACTTTGAAGATACTATAAGGTGATTATACACAGAGGTATCAATGGGCATTATACCTTCTATTGAAGCAGAACCTGTATTGAGCGTAGCTGTCTTCGTACCGTCATATTCTTTGTTTACAGCTGTTATACCGGTAACTATAACCGGTTTCGGCGTGACTTTAGCAGTCAGATTGCTCTGAGACGCGTAGGCCGCGTAGTTATCCTTAGATGCTCCGTCAAGAGTGATCTTAGTGATTGTAACGGGCTTATTCTCTCCTGCATCCGCAAACTTAAATCTTCCTTCCAGAGATGCTATACTGATCTCATCACCCGATACGATATCAGACGAGTTCAGGGTGCCGCCGGAAAGTGTGACGTTACGGGTTCCGTCATACTGCTTATCCGAAGCTGTAACCCCGGAAACTCCGACCCTCTTTTTCGCAATGGTGACGGTCATGCTGCTGGGGCCGATGGTATTTGAAGCGTTGTTCTCAGTCGCTTTGTACCAAATGCGATAAGTACCGGCATTCTTGGCTTTGGGAATTTCAGATGAGTAGCTTCCTTCAGCGGGTGCACTTTCCGACAATGCATATTTAACACTGCATCCTGTAGGAATCGTATTCATATCATTCAACAAGGTTTGTTCGGTTCCGTTATAAACCAGACCACTCACTGCTCCCGGCTGCAGGAGTTCAAGCGGAGCACTGGCATAGTCGGTCGCCTTGTTGTCATCTTGCGTATCCTCCGCAAATATATAGATTTTATCCTTGCTGCTGTCAAAGCCATTTAGGCTTATGGTTGCTTCACCGCTTGCTGTTCCGTTATTGAAATCTAACGAGTTTAGCGGCTCATATTTCTTGATCGTTCCGGTTGTTCTGTCACCTTCTACCACCAGCACACTGATATAATCAGCTTGAATACCGTCATCCGGATTCTTATCCGTCACAGTATAAGGAACGGTCACGGTACCGTTATTTATGGAGATATTCCTCCCCTGTGTAATAGCAGTTTCAAGCTTATCATAGATCAACGTGAGCTTGTACTCATTATTATAATTAACATTATTGTTATTAACGCGCGTTGAAAGCAGAACCGAATCCAGATCAACGTTTAATGCAGGGCTGGCCCCCGGGTCGTAATAGTTTACAATATTTGTACTAAAATATCCGCCTTCATAGAACCTAGAGTCGCAATCAACAGCGCTGACACCGTTAACAAAACCACCATACTGTGGATATCTGGGGGAATAGAAAGGCGATCTCAACCACCATATGCCGGAGTATCCAACTTCGTAAGACTGTAGCGTATTATCATATGAATCATCATTGGTTGTTTTTACTCTGCTGAGAGAATTCTCGACAGAACTTACGTCTCCGCTTGTAGGTCTATAACCGTAGTCCTTCCTTGATGCTTCCACGGCATCCAAGACAAAAACCCGATCGTCTTTTAAGGGTGCATATCTCATATTGGGAACCCCTTTTCCGTCTTTTGCAACAGGGTCGGGTTTTGTACTGCTTGCGATTCCTGCAATCTCTGCCTCCGAAAACCGCTTAAGAAAACCATTATCACTGTCATTCAGCCATGCTTTCAGATCGCTGTATTCCCATTCACTGGCTCTTTCGGCTCCCGTATTGGGTTCAGCGTCATTATCAAAATGGATGTGCTCACCCGTAACTTTCCCTATAACGCTATCACTGTCTAATAACATGGTGTGTTTCGGGGGAAGTGTTCCTTCGTCTGCGCTGAAATCGGTGGTATCGGTATCCAGTACTCGGAATCGGTGTCCGCCGTAATAAACGTAGTCGCCTTCCCAAACAGTAGAATCATCATAATCACCCTTTGTCTGAGGATCATGAATGCCCGAAACGCCCAACGTGGTGACTGCAGTGTCGTACTTATTAACAGTATTCGAACTGGCTTTCGCCGTCAACATCTGTCCGGGCATTAAGCCGGCCAGCATTGCAAATGCTGCGACACTTGAAACCATTCTTTTCAGTAATCTTTTTTGCTTTTTCATAACTTGTTTTTCTCCTTTTACGAAATATAATAAGCTTTTTCCCCATACTGTTTCTTTTTTCATTATCCTCCTTGGATTCGTTCTTTATTCTTATTCTTAGGTTTTGAATAAGAATAATAATTCCGTGGCTTAGGATTATTAATGCCGGAAACGCGTTCCTCTCTTACTCTGCTTTTGACAACGGGGCGTAATAGTCCCATTAACCCTATTTAAATATAATAGCACATTTTGTCAAATCTTACAATACTTAATTTAGCCCTGCATCCCGCGTGCACCGCGGATGAAAAATCATTTGTCGGAACAGCAAACATTAATTGACCTAAATGACAAATTATGATATAAATGATATAGGATTCATTACCATATTAAATCTCATTTTAGGTGATTGCGAAACTCTTCTGTAGGATTGTGAGGCAGAGCCCCTAAAATAAAAAAATAAGTCAAAATTAAAAAAATAAGATGTTTATGTGAATTTAGGCATAGCAAATAAAGCGCTATTGTTTATAAATATGATTTTGATTATGCAACTAAAGGTTTCAAGCTTCGAATATATTTATGCTGGTGGATTTTATCAGCAAGTATAACTGTGATCAGTTGAGTAATACCGGCAAGGATAAGGTCAGCGTGCAATGTTTTTTCGTTTTGTGTTCGCCGGCCTGCAAGACAGTAATTGTCTTTTATGTGGTTTATGTCTCTTTCAACAGATGTTCTGATTTTATAAGTTTTATCCCAGTCATCCGTACCACGTAATGTTCCGGGATAGGCACGCAGATCTTTTTCAGGATAAGTATACACCATACGTCCGGAGGCAGAAGAAGTGCAGGGA
>JAEEVO010000119.1 GCA_016290905.1 Lachnospiraceae bacterium
TTGATTATACCATCGGAATATGGCAATATCAATATATACCGATGAAATTTTGGTTTTGCTTTTTGAATTTATCCGGACAAATGTCCAGATAAGTTTAGATTACATGGTACTTTGAACATTAATTGTGACCTCCAAAATGGAGGCGCAAAGGGCTTTCACCTTTGCAAAAAAGAGATTTCTCTTGAAAATTCCTTCAAAATACTGTAAAATGAATTACCCAGGTTTTAAATCCGGGTTATGAACTTTCGATCTGCCTTTGGGAGAGGAGGAAAACGAATGTTCAAAAAGATAAAAGAATTCTGGAAAAAGCTTGATGAACCGGTATTTGAGGGAGAAAGACTCGAAACGCATCTGAAAGCGTTGACATATGTCAGCACAGTTACCGGAACGCTCGGTCTTATCATGGCGATAATAAACACTTTGCAGGACAGGGGTATGGTAACGCTTACGTCATATGCCTTCTTTATAGGCGGAGCGATCTGTGCGATTTCAGCCGGAGTATTTCGTAACAGAAAGATCGTTGTGGTTGTTGCAAGTGTTTTTTGTGCATTTATTTTTACCTATTATCTCTTAAGCGGAGCAACCGACGGGATTGCGACCTTGTGGGCCATGGTCATGCCCATAGGCATATGCTACTTCATAAGCGTAAAATACGGTATAATCCTGTCGATATATTATGAACTGCTGATAATCATTGTTTTCTATACTCCGATAAGGGAAAACATGTTACAGTACTACAGTGAGTCGTTCATGGTACGCTATCCTATAATATTCTTCTGTGTGGCGATAGTTTCCATCATAGGCATGACGCAATACCATTTCATGGAACTTCGTGAGAAGGAATATACGGAGAGGCTGAAAAAAGAAGTAACGACACAGAAAAAGATAACGGAGGAGCTCGCAAGGATAACAACAGCTCAGAATAGGTTCTTTGCAGCCATGAGCCACGAGATCCGGACCCCGATCAACGCAATCATAGGATTTGATGAGATGATCCTGAGGGAAAACGTTAACGGTGAGGTTTTTGAGGACGCACAGAATATACAATCGGCAAGCAAGCTGCTGCTGCATTTGATAAACGATATACTGGACATATCGAAAATCCAGTCCGGTATGATGGAGCTTTCTGCTTCCCCCTACGGAACTGAGGAGCTTCTGAGCGATGTTGCAGGTATGTTCGCAATACGGGCGAGACAGAAAAGACTGGAGCTTATCTTTGACATAAGTCCAGATATCCCGTCAGGGCTTGTGGGTGACGAGGTCAGGATAAAACAGATTCTTATCAATCTTGTAAACAATGCGATAAAATATACGTATGAAGGGAGTATTTCGGTTTCTGTCTGTTGGAAGGAAACTGATGAGAGTAAGGGTGTGCTCATCTTTAAGGTAGCGGATACCGGTATAGGTATAAAGAAGGAGAATATCCCCTTTCTGTTCGATGCATATCAAAGGGCCGATGAGGACGATACTAAGCATATTGAAGGAACCGGGCTTGGCCTTTCCATTGTAAAGCAGTTTATCAGAATGATGGATGGAGATATAAAAGTTGATTCCGTCTATGGTAAGGGTTCTGTATTTACCGTATCAATTCCGCAGGGTGTCTCTGGTGTAAGGGAAATAGGCGCTATTGACGTATGGCGGAGAAAGGAAATAGGGGCTGTAGGGACATACCGCAGCAGCTTTGAGGCACCCAACGCCCATATCCTCATAGTTGATGATACGCCTTCAAACATACTTGTGGCGCAAAAACTTCTGCGTTCGACAAGGGCAAGGGTCGATGCTGCTGAGGACGGACTTCAGGCACTTGACAAAACCCTTCACAGGTATTATGATGTAATCCTTCTCGATCATTTCATGCCGAACATGGACGGCATAGAGTGTATTCACAGGATAAGGGAACAGAAGGAAGGCCTGTGCAGGGATTCCAAGATAGTGGCACTTACGGCAAACGCTGTGGATAACAGCGGAACAATATATTTCAAGGAAGGTTTTGACGGATTCCTGCAAAAACCGTTTACAGGAGAACAACTGGAGCAGATAGTCTACAAGATGCTGCCGCAGAAACTGATGATGGAAGGAGAAAACAGCATTATGGAATTCATGCCTAACTGCGGAGATACCGCTAAAGAAATAAATACCGGGTTTAACGGGGAACTGAATGACGATTCGATAAAATTCCTGGAAGAAAAAGGTATTTACGTAAATGACGCATTAATGTACTGCGGGAATGATAAAGAAATATATCTTGAACTCCTTCAGGATTATGTTGATACCGTAAATAACTACAGTGACAGGCTTGACGAGCTGTACAGGGATGAGAACTGGGCTGATTACAAGGTGCTGATACACGGCATAAAGAGTTCATCCAAGATGATCGGCATAAGGGAACTGGCCGAAAAAGCCAAGCAGCTGGAATATGCGGCAAGAGACGGTGAGATAGATGTGATCCGTAAGAACCACGCGGCTTTCCTGGTTGATTACAGGAAGGTTTATGAGGATATCAAGTCAGGGAACTGACAGATTAAAAATTTTTTAAAAAAGTAGTTGACAAAACAAAAAAGTTGCGATAGAATACATTTTCGTAAGGCAAGGGAGTCTTTGAACATTGTTTCAAAGACTCTTTTCACATTTAAAGGCAATGGCGTCTTATATCCGTTTACAGCGGTATAAGGCGCATTTTTGTTTTTAAGAAAAAGTCGCACCAAAGCAAAAGGGACCAAAAGAACTGAAGGCTCAAAGCACTTTGGCTGTTGTAAAATTATTAAAGAAAAGAGGAAAAGAGTATGAGTACAGTATCTGATTATTTTGGATGTAACGTGTTTGATGACAGAGTTATGAAGGCAGTGCTCCCTTCTGATGTTTACAAGTCACTCCGAAAGACCATTGATGAGGGCAAGAAGCTTGAGCTTTCGGTAGCAAATGCCGTAGCTGAGGCCATGAAGGACTGGGCAGTTGAAAAGGGTGCTACACATTTCACACATTGGTTCCAGCCTCTTACGGGTATCACCGCTGAGAAGCATGACAGCTTTATCACTCCTTCACCCGATGGCGGCGTTATCATGGAGTTCTCGGGCAAGGAGCTTATAAAGGGCGAGCCCGATGCATCATCATTCCCCAGCGGCGGACTGAGGGCAACCTTCGAAGCAAGAGGATATACAGCATGGGATCCTACATCCTACGCATTCATAAAGGATAAGACACTGTGCATACCTACAGCTTTCTGTTCATATGGTGGAGAAGCACTTGATAAGAAAACACCTTTGCTCCGTTCAATGGAAGCATTGAACAAGCAGGCACTCCGTATATTAAAGCTCTTCGGAAATGAGGATGTTAAGCGTGTTACCACATCCGTAGGTCCCGAGCAGGAGTACTTCCTTATCACAAAGGAAATGTACGAGAAGAGAAGCGACCTTAAGTTTACCGGCCGTACATTGTTTGGCGCAAAGCCTCCCAAGACTCAGGAAATGGATGACCATTATTTCGGAACCATCCAGCCCAAGGTTCAGGAGTATATGAAGGACTTAAACGAAGAGCTCTGGAAGCTCGGTGTTCTGGCAAAGACAGAACATAACGAGGTTGCTCCCGCACAGCACGAGCTGGCACCCATCTATTCAAGCACAAATATCGCTACCGATCAGAACCAGCTGACCATGGAGATCATGCAGAAAGTTGCTGCACGTCACGGTCTTGTATGTCTGCTTCATGAGAAGCCTTTCGCAGGAGTAAACGGAAGCGGTAAGCATAACAACTGGTCAATAGGTACCGATACAGGCGTTAACCTGTTATCACCCGGGGATACACCTTATGAGAACGCACAGTTCCTGACCTTCCTCTGCGCAGTTATCAAGGCTGTTGATGATTATCAGGATCTGCTTAGGATATCTGTTGCTACTGCAGGCAACGATCACAGACTCGGAGCTAATGAGGCACCTCCCGCAGTTATCTCGATATTCCTTGGCGAAGAGCTTAACGGCATACTTGAAGCTATAGAGAAGGATGCACCTTACAAGGGCGTTGAGAAGAAGCAGATGAAGCTTGGCGTTGATGTACTTCCGAGATTCAACAGAGATACAACGGATCGTAACCGTACTTCACCTTTCGCATTTACGGGAAATAAATTCGAGTTCAGAATGCTCGGTTCATCAAACAGCATCGCTTGTGCAAACATCATGCTGAATGCATCGGTAGCTGAGTCTCTTAAGATATTTGCTGATGAGCTTGAGAAATCAAAGAACTTCGAGAACGATCTGCATAAGCTTATCCAGAAGACCATCAAGGAACATAAGAGGATTATCTTCAACGGAAACGGATATGATGATGCATGGATCAAGGAAGCTACAAAGAAGAGAAAGCTACTTAACTTAAGGACAACTCCCGACTGTATGCCGCTCATCCTTTCGGATAAGAACGTTACAATGCTTACCGGTCATAAGGTATTCTCAAAGGCTGAGATCGAATCAAGATGTGAGATCATGCTTGAGAACTACTCAAAGACCATCATCATCGAGGCAAATACCATGGTTGATATGGCTAAGTCGCAGATAGCACCTGCAGTAGAAAGCTATATCGGAGATATTGCCAAGACTGCACTCACAAAGAAGCAGCTTGATCCGAAGCTTGTATCCAAATACGAGAAAGACCTTATCAAGAAGCTTTCGGTATCTGTTGAAAGGATCCTTGACTTGGCAGACAGTCTGAAGCAGGAAGTTTCCACAGTTTCGGGTGCAAAGGATATCATCGAAGAGTCCTGCATGATCAGGGATAAGGTTCTTCCGGCAATGAATGAACTCAGAGTCGTTTGTGACGAAGCAGAAACCCTGACCGACAGAGCTCACTGGCCGTTCCCTACCTACGGTGATCTGCTTTTCGGCGTTAAGAATTGAAAAATGTGATAAAACCAATTAAAATCAAATAATGACAAATATTGAAAAAACCCTTGACAATATTATGTAAAAGGAATAATATACTCTCATGTAGAGAAGCAAAGGCGTTTCGGATTCACACCCGAAGTGCCTTTTTTAATACTCAAGTCTCTGAAATTTTAGCGAGAAAGCTCAAGCCTTGCTTGAGCGACGAAGTCTCTGAAATTTTAGCGAGAAAGCTTAAGCTTTTTGCTTAAGCGCCGCGTTAAGAAATTCCTGAGACCGTTAAGAAATTTCTGAGACAGTTAAGAGAAGTTTTGAGTACCGGAAAATTGAGGAAGATTTTTAATACTCAAGAAGGGGATTAATTATGACAAAGTACATATTCGTAACAGGTGGAGTTGTTTCGGGACTGGGAAAAGGCATAACAGCGGCATCACTGGGCAGGCTTCTTAAGACAAGAGGTCTTAAGGTGGCGGCTCAAAAGCTCGATCCTTATATCAATGTGGATCCCGGTACCATGAGTCCCTATCAGCACGGAGAGGTTTATGTGACTGAGGATGGAGCGGAAACCGACCTGGACCTCGGTCACTATGAACGTTTCATTGATGAAGATCTTAATAAATATTCAAACCTTACGACGGGCAAGGTTTACTGGAATGTCTTGAATAAGGAAAGAAGAGGAGAATACCTGGGTTCGACGGTTCAGGTCATCCCTCATATAACTAACGAGATAAAAGAATTTGTTTACAGTGTCGGGAAAAAGACAAACTCGGATGTAGTCATCACCGAGATAGGCGGAACCATAGGCGATATCGAGTCCCAGCCCTTCATAGAGGCTGTAAGGCAGATATCCCTCGAAGTGGGACGCGAGAACAGTCTTTTCATACATGTAACACTTGTCCCCTTCCTCCATGGTTCTGACGAGCATAAATCAAAGCCCACCCAGCATTCCGTAAAGGAACTTCAGGGAATGGGCGTA
>JAEEVO010000120.1 GCA_016290905.1 Lachnospiraceae bacterium
AGATAATGTACTCTGGATGGGGCTCTATGACGGAAAGTTAAGCAGGGAAGAACTTGACGCCGAGACTGAGGAGTTTGCTGCCGATCTGTTTGAGGCCGGTGAGTTTGGAAAAGTCAAGGGCCGCATGGTCGCATTAAGAGGAAACGGACTATTTGATTACGTGAGGGAATTTCACCATCAGATGCATATCAATTTCCCGAAAGCCGGGAAATGCTTCCTGCTATGGCCTGTATTGTGGGTGATAACACTTGTAAGGTTCTTGAGAAACAATAAAAAGGTGAGAGATGTTTCTAGCCGTGAGCTTTTCGACAATGCAAAGAAACGCGGCAGACTGGTAAAGAAGCTTCATATATTTGAATGAAGAAAATGTCATACGCTATCATGCAGCATATAACGGGAGATGTATTATTTTATAAGATTAATAGATTTTATTACAAAAACGGCTTGGTGCTCTGTACAAAGCCGCTTTTTTATTATACTATAATATATATCATTTTCAGCATAGTAAAGAATCTTACCAAAAGAAAAGGAGAGCATCATGCAATACACACCTTCTTCAATCAGGATCAATATGACAGGTTATCGTACCGGGCTTCCCAAGAAGATAGCGGTACTTTCAAACGAGCCCTTAACGGTTAAGGATGCTGCGGGTAAGGAGATAAAGAGTTTTGATAATATAGAACTTGCGGCCGATGCGGCATCGGGGGATAATGTTACCCTTATAGATTTAGGAGACCTCCCGGCAGGAAAATATACTCTTAACAACGGCACGGATGAGCGAGAGATAGTCGTAGAAGAAGGCGCTTTTAAAAGTGTTACGAATGCACTTATAAAAGGTCTTTATTTCCAGCGCTGCGGATGTGCACTGGAAGAAAAACATGCAGGGATATATAAACATGCCGCATGTCATACCGCACCTGCCACCGACTGGGAGAACAGGAGCATAAAGAAAACCGTCTTAGGCGGATGGCATGATGCCGGTGATTACGGAAAATATGTAGGACCCGGTGCGGTGACTGTAGCCCATATGCTTTATGCATATCTTATGTTCCCTAAGGGCTGTTCCGATGAACTTAATATCCCTGAGAGTGGGAACGGCGTGCCCGATATACTTAACGAAGCAAGATGGGAGCTTGAATGGATACTTAAGATGCAAAAGGATGACGGATCCTTCTATCATAAGCTCACCAAAGCAGCTTTTGCTCCTTTTATCATGCCCGAGGATGACAAAGAACCTGAATACCTTATTACAGTATCACATTGCGCTACCGAGGCAGCCATAGCTGTGCTTGCGCTCGGAGCAAGAGTTTATGCTGCATTTGATAAAGATTTTGCAGGAAAAATGCTTTCAGCCGCATTAAGGGGATGGGGCTGGGTAGAGAAAAATCCCGAGTTTAAGCCTTATATGCAGCCGGAAGGAGTAAGGACAGGATATTACGGCGACTGGAATGATAAGGATGAGCGTTTCTGGGCAGCATGCGAGCTGTTTGCTACGACAGGTGATGAGAAATATAAAAAGGCCGCCGTACAGATATATAAAGATGCCAAGGATTTAGAGCTGATAAAAAAAGAAACGGAAGGAAATCCTTTCTTTGAGCGTATGAAGAAATGGAATCCCGATTTTAAGATCCCCGTAGGACTTAATGTTTCCCAGTTTGGCTGGAGTGATGTTAGCGGTCTGGGTGCGCTCTGTTATTTCAGTATGGTAAATGAAGGAAAAGCTTTCTGCGTTTCGGATAATGTTAAGTCAACCTGTGTCGGAGCTGAAGATGCATTTTATGAAGAGATAAAGAAGGATTTCTTTGAGAAAAGCAAGGAAGCACTTGAACTTGTTAAAAAGTCAGGCTACGGTACCGCAAATCCTGCAAACAGCTATGTATGGGGATCGATACTGACTATCATGAGCAATGCCATGACTATGATCATTGACTGGAAGCTTACCGGGAATGCAGAGATGAGAGATGCAGCATTAAACCAGTTAAACTATGCACTCGGTCTCAATGCCCTTGATATTTCGTTTGTCACAGGATTTGGCGAAAAGAGGGTTATGAATCCTCACCATCGTCCTTCCGGTTCCGACGGCATAGAAGAGCCTGTACCCGGACTCATATCCGGCGGACCGAACAGCGGAATGAACTATCCCGATACCAAAGAGAAATTAAAGGGACTGCCTCCCGCAAAGTGCTATCTGGATGAGCTCCCCTCGGCAGATACCAATGAGATCGCTATTTACTGGAATTCACCCACGATCTTTGTGGCAGCATGCTTTAATTCTCTTTAAGCCTTCCCCTTGAGAGGGAAGGTGTCATGCTGTAAGCATGACGGATGAGGTGGAAAATGTAAAATCAAAGGAGTAACTACATGCAGATATATGATATTTCCCAGGAAGTTTTTACCTGTGCCGTATATCCCGGGGATCCTCAGCCGGTAAGGGATGTAAAGCTTCGGATAAGCGAAGGGGCCATATGCAATCTCACCGCATTTGAAATGTGCGCGCATAACGGGACACATGTGGATGCACCATACCATTTCCTTGATGGAGAGGAGACCATAGATAAAGTACCGCTGGATAAGTTTGTAGGGTATGCTTATGTGGCGGAGCACAACGGAGATATAACGGCCAAAGATGCGGAGAGAATATTAAAAGAGGCTAAGGCTGAAAATGCATATGACGTAAAAGAATATGCCGATGCATGGGAAAGGATCCTCGTAAAAGGTAATGCCGTAATGACCAAGGAAGGGGCCGAGGTCTTTGCAAAAGCCGGGATAAAGCTATTCGGAAACGAATCCCAGACCGTAGGCCCTTTAGATGCACCCATGGAAGTACATCTGATCATGCTCGGGGCAAAGATCGTGCTGTTGGAGGGCATAAGGCTATCCGGCGTACCTGTGGGAAAGTATCTTTTAAATGCAGCGCCTATAAATCTCGGCGGCTCCGACGGAGCCCCGTGCAGAGCATTGCTTATATCTTTATAACAATTGATGTGACAGGGGGACGGTTCTCCTGTCACATTATAGCAATTTCTTATAAGTAGATTGCTATGATTTAATATAGACAAGACAAACATATAAATGATATTCTTATTGTATAAAATAATGGATAAAGCTGTAATGTATACAGTCTGATCCACATTATACGAGAGGGATAACACATGGATAATTACGCAAAACTCTGGCTCGAATATTCTCCTAAGGGGAAAAATAAGGACTGTAAGCTGCTGAAAAATATAGTTTTTGGCGGCACCGCTTCTGACAGGATCATAGAAAATGCGAAGAAGGAACTGACGTTAGGATTAAAGGGAATGCTTGATATAACCCCGGTCATAACGGTTAATTTTGATGAGGCAGCAGGTAAAAAACCGGAGCAAACCGCGTTGTCCTCCGGAAAAGAGATCTTGGACAGTGAAGAATATACTGTTTTTATAAAGGATGAAAGCTTATGTATCTCTTCAAAAAGCAGTACCGGTATCCTTTACGGAGCATTTGACATACTAAGGACGGTCGCCTCGGAAAAGGATGTGGAGACTGTTTATGCCGATGATAAAACAGTACGTCCTTCCAACCCGTTAAGGATGCTCAACCATTGGGACAATATGGACGGAAGTATAGAGCGTGGTTATTCGGGGAAGTCCTTCTTCTATGAAAATAACGAGATAGTGATAAATGAGCGTACCGTGGATTATGCCCGTCTTATCGCAAGTGTAGGCATAAATGCCGTGGTCATCAATAACGTAAATGTTAAGCAGGCAGCCTCATATATGATAACCGACAGGTATTTTGCAAAGCTTGCTGAGCTCGGAGAGATATTTGCAGGATACGGCATCGGACTGTATTTAAGCTTGAATTATGCTTCCACGATAGAGATAGGCGGCATGGACAGTGCAGACCCGCTGGACGAGGGTGTTAAAGCCTGGTGGAAGGAAAAGATGGCAGAGGTATTTAAAAAAATACCCACACTTAAAGGTTTCCTGGTAAAAGCAGACTCTGAGGGACGCCCCGGTCCCTTCACATACGGAAGGACTCAGGCCGACGGAGCAAATATGCTGGCTGATATAGCCAAAGAGCATAATGCCCTGATCATATGGAGATGTTTTGTATACAACTGCAGACAGGACTGGAGGGATAAGAAAACAGACCGTGCCAGAGCAGGCTATGATAACTTTATGCCCATGGACGGGGATTATCATGACAATGTCATCCTTCAGATCAAGAACGGTCCCATGGATTTCCAGATAAGGGAACCGATATCACCGCTTTTCGGAGGCTTAAAGAAAACCAACCAGATGCTGGAGGTGCAGATAGCACAGGAGTATACCGGACAGCAGATAGATTTATGTTATCTGATACCGATGTTTAAGGAGATCCTTGAGTTTAAGACATATTGCAATGGGGGTACGAAAACTTCGGATCTGTCAGATAAAGAATGCTCTGATGGGACTGTAACCGGAAGTGAAGGATGGTCGGATATAGAGGATATTGGCGGAAACGGCTCCGTAAAACCCGACAGCTGTGACACTGTGGCAGATATCATCAGCGGGAAAACATTTAACAGCCGGTTTTCCGGTATAGCCGCAGTTACCAATACGGGTAATGATTTCAACTGGACCGGGGATTATCTTGCGGGAGCCAATCTGTTCGGTTTCGGAAGGCTGGCATTTAGCACAGGGCTTTCAAGCGGGGAGATAGCGGAAGAGTTTATAAGGATGACCATATCGAATGATAGAGATGTGGTTGATACCATAAAGGATATACTTCTTCCTTCGAGAGCTATATATGAGAAATATACCTGCCCGTTAGGTATAGGATGGATGGTAAAGCCCAATACTCACTATGGCTGCAGCGTGGACGGATACGAATATGACAGATGGGGCACCTATCACAGGGCTGATCATTTGGGACTCGGAGTGGACAGGACCGATAAAGGTACCGGATATGCACTTCAATATAATGAACCTAATGCATCCGTATATAATTCGCCGGAAAAATGTCCGGACGAACTGGTATTGTTTTTCCATCATCTGCCTTATACACATGTACTCCACAGCGGAAAGACGGTGATCCAGCATATCTATGATTCGCATTTTGAGGGGTACGCAGAGGCAGAGCAGCTTGCAGCAAAATGGGAGACCTTGAGGGATAAGATAGATAAAGATATATTTGATAATGTAAGCGAACGCTTCACACGCCAGCTTTATAATGCCCGAGAGTGGCGTGACCAGGTCAACACCTATTTCCATCGTATAAGCGGTATAGAAGACGAGAAGGGCAGAGAAATATACTGATAGTGTAATGGAGCAGGTACTATTAAATATCTGGTCATATAAAATACTTATTTTCTGGTGATTTTAATAATACCAAATATGTGATATTTTATGGAGCATAGAAATTGAACGGTTTCTATGCTCTGTTTTTTGAATAATGATACGGGTCCCGTATGGAGATGAGGGAAAAATATGGAAGCTACAGTTAATAAGAACAAAAGATTAAAAGATATCAATAAAGTCAGATGGATTACCATCACGGCACTTTTCATGGGCCTGAATATTGCTATGTCAAGCTTTGGCGTACCTGTACCGGGAGGACATTTATACTTGTGTGACATAGTCATCTGTACTGCAGCACTTCTGCTTGACCCTTTAGCGGCATTTGCGGTGGGCGGTATAGGTTCGTTCCTCGGAGATATGATATTCTATCCTGCACCGATGTTTGTTTCGCTTGTAACACATGGAATCCAGGCGCTTGTTAT
>JAEEVO010000121.1 GCA_016290905.1 Lachnospiraceae bacterium
CTCTTTTAAGCCTTCTGCTTCACCTATCGCTTCAATGCACAGTTTCACCGCACGCTCAACGAATCCCCTGCACTCTTCCCTCGAGAACCCGACAAACGGATATCTGCTCTCTTCCAATGTCGGCATGTAATACATCATTTTGATCTTCATCGGAATCGCGCCGCCCGGCAGGTAATCGATGTAATCGGGAAATGTCTCCAATCCCTTTATTTCCGTAAAATAGCCCGAGTCCGGATGTGCGTCCAGATACTCGCGTTCGAGCACGCCGAAGTCCTTCATGCGGTCTTTTCGGTCCGGGAAAAGCAGCTTGAAATTGTCCCATGTTTCTTCCATTCCTACGGATTGCTCGCGCAGCTCGGGGATCGCTTTGGCTCTCCTCCAAGCGGCTGCTACACGTTCGGGATCCCTAATGGTCCGCTGGTGTTCGGCGTCCGTGATCAGGTGGGCATAGTATCCCAGCAAAAACGACAGTTCTTCCTCAGTTTTGATATTTTTGATCTTTTTTGCAATGTATTCTTCGTAAAACCTTTTGCAATCGTCCGCGTTCTTTCTTTTCCCGGCCTGCATCCAGTGAGTGATTTCCCGCGACGGAGTAAAAGCGGTCCAATCCTCGTTCGGGATGTTGCAGTCGGGCGCAATATTGCCCACGCAGAATTCATGCCTTTTCAGCCACGGTAAGGCTTCCATAACCTTATCCGCGACCATCAGATGCGATACCCATTCAGCCATATACTTTGTCCTATTCTTCGAACGCTTTCAGCATTCTCGTGACTCTGTCCAGGTCCCTTTCGTCTTCTTCCCTTCCGTATGTGAAATTCTCGGGCGTCGAATCAAAAAGCTCTATCCTGTCCATCTCGCTCTCCGGCGGAATAGAACCCAGAGAATGCACGATCGCTGCAAATATACGGCCATTGTTCCTATGGATCCCATCGTCCCAGACCTGCTCATAGTCCCAGAGAGGTATCATGTCGCAGTCAGATATACCTGTTTCCTCAAACATCTCCCTCTTAGCCGCAGCCATTGGCGTTTCCCCGTCTTCCACATGCCCGCCGGGATGTTCAAAGCTCTTTCTGCGCTTGTGGAAACAGTAGATCCATTTATCTTCGTACTTTGCATAAACAACCACGAATTTTATATCATCCAACTGCCCCAGCAGGAAGTTGGTCTTAGTTTTTTCCATCATTGGTCAATACTCCCTTTATCCCCCTCTTCCTCTTCAGCGCGTCTTCGGTCTCAGTATATATGCTGCCAGTCCTGCGACAGCCCCGAGAATTATAAGTATCACGCCGACAAATGTGTAGGTGAAATCTGTATCCGGATCGACCACGACCTTGCCGTTCCTGATAATATAGCTGAACTTCTCCTTATCGCCGACTTCCGGGATTCCTTCCTCATCAAGGAGCATCCGCTTCTCGAGCTGATATTCTTCGCCATTCACAGCATAGCGATATTTAACGGCAAATTCATTTTTAATATAATCCTCGTCGTACCCTTCCTCGCGAAGGTCTTCTATCTCTTCCGGCTTGAGATTTCTGCGCACCTTCTCTACAGAGATCACTTCGCCCTGCGTGCTTCTGATATCCTTGTCGCTCACCCTGCACCATACCTGTCCGTAAAGGAACAGACCGATGCCGGTCACCAGCAGAACCGCCATTGCTGTGATGCACGTCCTGAATTCCCCCGGAAGTCTCTTCCATTTGTTCTTTTTCCCTTTGCTCATGTCATTCGCCCTCCGTCAAACATCATTTCCGCGCTGCAAACATTCCGTAGTCCTTGGGCACGCGCAAAACTCCGCCGTGCATATTCTTTTCCAGCACGAAGCGCAGCGTGTCCCTCGGCATATCCTGAATATCAGAAAATCCCGGCAGCGAATAGATATAGTCGATCATATCCTCAATATCCGTGACTTCCAGAGCGTCTTCATACCGGAGTTTTTCCACATTTGAAAAGTACTGCTTCAGTATCCTTCCCCCGTTCTGCAGCGTGAAATTATAATTGTAAGCGCTGCTGATGGGGAAATCATCAAACATCAGCTCTATGTGCTCCATCATTCCGTCTTCGCCGTAAGTCGCGCAGTAGAAAGTCCCGTTATCCTTCAGGACGCGGCGCACTTCCCGCAGCCCCTGTGCCAGATCCGGCACATGATAAAGCATCATATTCGCGATAACGACGTCGAATTCTTTGTCGGCGAACGGAATGTCCTGAATGTCGACTTTTTTGTACTCGATCCCGCCATAATCCTTAAGATTCTCCTGCGCCGTGACAAGCATCCCATCGGAAGGATCCGAAAGGATCAGCCTCGAACAGCGCCCGATCATATCGCCTTTCTCAAGCCACATCTCTCCCGTACCGCATCCGAGCTCAAGTACCGACATACCATCCTCTATCCGGTAATTGGAAAAGATCCAGTTGCCGAAACCCTGCTTATTCACCGAATATTTCTTGTGGAGTGAAATGCGGATGTTCAGGTTGTCCGTGGTGCCGTATTGTTTTTTAACGGTTAAATCTTCCATGGTTAGAACTCCCTAAAAAAATTGACGGGAAATTCTTCCCGCCTGCGGTGGCCCAAAGAGCATATTGCCCAAGTCACTATTATAGTATTATATAATCACATAACATGCAAGGCATAAAGCGCTTGAAAAACCGTAAAGAAAACACTATAATAGTAAAAAATAGTAAAAATATCCCCTAAAGCGTAAAAATTCGTAAAAAATACCAAAGAAGCGTAAAAAACCGTAAAAAACAAGTATGAATAGTAAAAAATAAGGAGAATAAGAATGGCTGTAAAAATCGATCCCTTTACTCTCACGCCAGGCGTTGCCGGAAAGCCATATATCAACAACGGTATAGCCGAAGAAATCATAGCAAATTTCAAAAGCGAAGATTCCGCAAAGTATGTCTACAAGATCACCGGTTTGCGCGGCAGCGGTAAATCTGTTGAATACAGCAAAGTTCTTCAGACACTTGAAAAAGAAAAAAATTGGCTTGTGTACCCACTTGCGGCAGAAGGTAACGGAGTAGCAACTCTGATCTCCTATCTAAGTCAGGAAGATTTTATCAGCGATAAAAAAGTAGCTACTTCTTTAAGTGCCAACGCATCAGCAGAAGGAAGTCTCTTGATCGCATCTGGAAAAGGCGAAGTTTCAGTAACCAGAACAAGCGAATATAACGATAACTATTATGATGCGGAGGCCACATTATCTAAGATGCTTGCTGAAGCAAACAAGCACCGTTACAACGTACTTGTTATGATAGATGATATATCAAAGACAAGAAGCATGGTTGAACTGCTGTCAATAATAGGAACTATGTTTAACAGAGGAAGACAGGTATATCTGGTAGTCAGCGGTCTTTCAAGGAATATTGAAGACTTTACCGCAGATCCGGCTTTATCGAAAAGCCTTTCGTTCTTCAGAAGAGGTGACACACGCGAAGTTGGCCCTTTGAACAAGTTCGATGTTGTGGAAATGTACGAGAAATTCCTTTCGATCGATACTCAGGAAGCAAAGAAACTATACGAGCTGACTCTTGGCTATGCTTACGCATATCAGGTACTTGGTTCGCTATATTTCAATAAAAAAGCAAGTGATACTATAGAAGACCTCATGCCCGCTTATGAACGGAGCCTGTTTAAGACTTACGACCTTGACTGGCCGAAGTTGACTAACAATGAAAAAGATTTCATCAGGAGTTACTATAAAGGACAGACCGGTCGGGCAAAAGATACAAAAGCCTGTATGTCAAATCCTGACGCATATAATGTATATCGCGACCGGCTTATCGATAGGCATTTCTTCTCAGCAGAAGAAAGAGGCTATCTAGCTCCCAGACTGCCTCGATTCGGCAAATTCATAGAGATATGGTGTGATGACTGAACGCTAAAATTGTTGATTTCCAGCCCATAAGCACTTCCATAGCACGTTAGCAGTTGGAAATCAACAATGTATCAATTAGCGATAGTCTTTTTATTGCCCACTCCCCGGATCGGTTGTATAATCCCATTATCCGGAAAAGAAGGGGCATTGATCATGAAGATATGGATATTACGGCACGGGGAAACTGACTGGAATGTAATGTGGAAGATGCAGGGACAGACCGATATCCCGCTGAACGAAAAAGGTCTGGCACAGGCAAAAGAAGCTGCCGAAAGACTGAAAACCGAGAAATATGACGCGATATATTCAAGCCCTCTTATGCGGGCATACGAAACAGCCCGGATCATAGCAGAGCCCCACGGATTGCAGATAATAACAGATGACCGGCTAAAGGAAATGTCATTCGGTGAGTTCGAAGGAACCACTCCGGAGTATGATCAGATCAATCCAAACAGGGAGCTTTTCTTTTCAGCTCCCGAGAAATATGTCCCTGCCGGCGGCGAGACTATAGATGAGGCAGAACAGCGCTGCAGAGATTTCCTCAGCGACCTGAAAACAACGCCCTACGAGAACGTGCTCATCGTGACTCACGGAGCACTTGCAAGAGCCATGATCGGCGCGGCAAAGCATGTCCCTCACGAGCATTTCTGGGATACAGGCGTGCTCTCCAATTGCGGTACACTCGAGATTGAGCTATGATTCCCATCCTTGTCATGTAACACCCCTTAACAAGGACAGCGGTACTCTTCGTAAGGTAGTAGACCAATTGATAATTAAAGATGAGACAGGCAAAAAGGGCACGTGAGGAACGTGCTTTTTTACATTTATGTCTTGATAAATGGCACCCCAAGTATATATAATTACATTTGAGTTAGCAAAAGCTAACGCCGGCCGCCAAAACAGAACTAAATGGCATGGGAGGACTTTTGAATGGATAAAAAAGAGATCGACAAAAACCTGAGATCATATGCCAAGTATTACAGAAAGATTTTGGAAAATGAGGAAATTGGTAATGCTGACGAGAGAATGACTTTGTATGAGACCAGACTTAGAAATATGTATAATTCAGAGGAGTTTGCGAAGCACAACATTTATCCGTCAATAAATATTTATTTTGTGTATGCCGTAATAGCCATGTGCCTTGAACTTAAAGATGCAGGCTATGCAGATGACAGGATTGTCCCCATGGTGGAAAAAAGTATGGAGGGTCGATGGAGTGCGTTTGTTAAGATACTGAAGTTTATAGATCTTTTCCCATTCTGTTTTTCCGTTGTTAGAATTTGGAACAGATCGGATCATGCAGACAGGGTGAAAGACAGCAGTATTACCTATGATGATTTTTCCTTAGGAAAAAAGAAAATCGAATACAACATATGTAAATGTATGTATGTTGAGATGTTTGCCCATTACGGGATAAGGCCACTGTGCAAGATATTCTGCAATACTGACCTGATAGCGTATTCCGGACTGACAAGACATGTTAAGTTTGTACGTCATTCTGATCTGTCAGATGGAACCGCCTGTTTTGATGAGATATTCAGGAAGTGATTATTATGACTGTGACAATTATTTTGGATTTGAAAAAATGACTATGCCACATAGATGGCTCAATGGCATTTTTTAAGTGTAAAAAATAATATAAGTCGTTTTAAGGGAGTAAAGATAGAAAATGTTAAGAAACTATAATAAAAAAGGGCAGAAGCTTCCTCTGTTTGGCGTAGGTCCATATATGGTTTTCGGAATGGGACTTCTTACGCTGATGGGGATTATCCTTTTTGGGTATGTGCTTAAGATTGGAGTTTTGAACTCTCCATGGACACTTATTTTCAGAATAACAGGAGCTGTATTGATCATATCTGGGGTTATCATT
>JAEEVO010000031.1 GCA_016290905.1 Lachnospiraceae bacterium
ACCTCGCGGTGGGCACCCTTGCCTTCGGCTATATCCTTCCCACTACCGGGCGGATTCGGGACTTTAACCCGTTAGAAACGTGCGCCGCTAGGCGCACCATAAAAAAAGGACCGCATATGCGATCCTTTAATTAATCTTTTGGTTAAGAATTATTCGATGATGTTAACAACCTTACCTGAACCAACGGTACGGCCACCCTCACGTTTGCAGCCGTATGTACATGTATTACCCAATCTGCGAAAGAAGTGCTTGAACCTGCTCATATGCGTCTCGGATAATCTGTTCTCGTTCTTCGTCTTCTGCCTCAAGGAAGTCAGCAACATCTTTGGGTCCGGCATGATCAATACTTGCAAACTTCTCACCCAGCTTGACCTTCATCTCAGATACAATATTAGTGTCCTTAACGTTTTCAAACAGTTTTGATACGGCGCCTACCCCTCCGGCATAGTGCTTTAGCAGGAAATAAATATCATATGCATCTTTTGCCTTTCCTCTACCCATAGCTGCAGTCTTCATGACAAGATACGGAACAACCGCTATTACCTTAACATGTGCTACATCCAAAGCACCATCCGGGCGTTTAGCTTCTACTCTGACATCTTGAGCATCAAATTCAAATGCAAAGTTTCCACCGGTAGCTTTTAATGCCTTTATTCCTTGGACATGCTGAGAACGTTTTTTATTTTGAGTTCCGCCATACATCCCCGCAAGAATATCTACATCAACGTCATAATCTATGCCATCGATTTGGATAGTCTTGACAAATGAGAAGTACTTATCAGGATGCTCTTTATATCCATTCTTCAGCAGAATCTTTGCCATCGTCTGATAACCGGTATCCTTCAAGGTAAGATGATTGATCAACAGATCTACATCAACACTTCCTATATGTCCTTCATCCGGGAACATCAGGTCAGGAACCCAACCGCCAACAACCCTGATTTCGTTCTTGTAGGCATCAAATAGATTCACCAACTCAACTAACACCCTGCGAGCCGCCTCAGTCTGTCCTTCGCTATAATCTGCACTGCTTCTAAGATCTTCATCCCTTATCATTAATAATCTCCTTTGACAATATAACTTCAGCCATTTCTTCTCCTCTGCCCTTAAGCTGCATAAGATCAAGATATGTCTGTATTGGTGATGCAACAATATTTCCGTTTATCTCCCTGCTATCAACAAAAATATCACTTTCCTCAGCAATATATATGGTGATGTTGGCTCCGGAATCAACCTGTTTAATATTAGTTTTTTCCATAAACTCCGAAATATGTTCTCCTGATAACCAAAGATGCACCTTAGAGTATCTTACTACCGGAGCATACCTCGCTCCACCGGAAAATCCTGTCAGACAGCCAGCGTATTCATTTTCCTTAATGACATTACTGGCAGCCTTTTCGAATTCAGGGATAGACAAAAGTGTATATGCATTTATTACTTTTTCCTTTGGGATGTTGTAAGCCTCACTCCATGCATTTAGGACTCCCATTGGATTTGTTATCTTCAACCCCTTCTCGCCCATCTCTGCTAATGCCTGCTCACACAGGTTGTTTTTTACCCTTGACACTAGCCCTATGCTGCATCCAGCCTCTTCAGAAAGACTCTTTAATTTCCAGGGAATCGATATGTCACGCATAAGTATCCTGATTATAGTAGATGTTACATGCGAAGATGACTTAAATATATTTTGTACCTTGTCCTTTTTCGGATAAAGATTCTCATGTCCGATATCAGATATATATATATTATCAAAGCTTACAAAACAGTTTCCCGAATGATCAATATACCCAATTCCGTATTTTCTGCAAAGCTCGTCCGACAACTTACTGATATATGGAGCTGAAATTATCAGATATCTTCCGTTCCTTTCTTTCTTATAGTCCTGAAACAATCTATCTATTGTCCCAGGATAAGCTTGATCAAGAGATATTAGCTGAACAGATATGGTTTTGTCAGTATAAATATCAGCCACAATCTGATTGTAACCTTCGCTTGTAAAACGGATTTCCTTTACAATAGGAAGAAACTCCATCTTATCTCTAAATGCTTTTATGACATCCATATTATTTACTTTCACTGAAATCACTCCTTTCAGTATTTTACTGAAAGTATATCAAACAGTGAAAACATTGTCAAGAAAAACCTTTATATGATTTTTTAGAATCAAAATAGAATCAGTATGCATTTTTCAACATCAGGCAATTAAAAAAGGCTTCCGGAGAAATCCCCGAAAGCCTTGATTATCATATATTCATATAGTCCATCCGCCAGAATGCTTCGCATTCCGTCGGAATCGTGGGCTATCGCCCACTCAATTATTCGATGATGTTAACAACCTTACCTGAACCAACGGTACGGCCACCCTCTCTATTGCTCCCTAGCGTATATCGTATCATAAACCATTACAAAATGGGAGTTTTTATTTCCCTGATACAGATTTTTATACCGTTTTTTTATATTTTTTAGATTTTTAGTATCAAAATAGTATCAGTTATCTGATCCTTCCTCTTTCTTCTCAAATAAATCCAACCATTTTATAAGCGTTGATTTTTTCAAACATATCATAACTGTAACATATAATCTCGCTAAATCTTTTATCTCTATAAAATCATTTTATTTTTATATACATTGCAGGTCTGATGCCTTCCCAAGAGTTAACATGCAGCCCTATCCAAAACAGTTCCGATTTATCATTCATATACGCCACCAAAGCGGTTGTATTATCATTGACGCCATCAGTACGTAGCCACCAAGATGTGGGTACTCCGGTATCTATACCATTAAATCTAAAAAATCTTTTAATATTTTGTCCCTCTTCTGTAATCAAATAATATTCACGCATAGAATATGCAGAAGCCGTCATTGTACATTCTAGCCTATTATCGTTACTAGCATCATCCCTAAAAACAAATTCTTCATTTTTTATCTCGTCTTCTGATAATAGAAATATTTTATCAATCGTAGGATCTGCTTCTTCTCTTTTAAGTTTTGCAGAATCAGTAGTCTCTTTGTTCCCTATAACCGATTCAAGAATAAATTTCTTGTCATCTTCAGAAAAGTTTTCCTCATAAAATGTCTCGTTAAGCCAAATTCTCATATCGCTATTTCGCCAAAGGATATTTTTATCCTCCATATTAAATGGCAGATAGTCTATGATATATTTACTTACCAACAAAGCTCTCTCATTAACATCATCAACGTATGCCACTATCCATTCTATAGGTTCAGGTCCATTTTCTGTATTGTCATCCTGCTCATACGTTCCTAATGTCACTATCTGTCCCGCAACAAAAGAATCCGTCCCAAACTTACTTTTCACTTTATTACATCCAGGCAAAGATATACAAATACATACTGATAAAGCCAGTAATACTATTCTCCTTATTCTCTGCATTATGCGTTGCCTCCCCGATCAATAAACGCAAAACCCATAACCAAAAGCTCACCTATTATCTGCTTTGAAATTGACTTATCTTCACTATATCTTTTAACCTATCATCTTCTTTTAACATATTGATTCTTTTTATAGCATCAGAACTAAGCTGAACACCTTTTAATTTTGTCAAGCTTAATGCTAAATCCAAAGCAGTTTGAGATAAAGAATCTGCTTCTAATCCAGCCACCGTTCCAAATCCCTTAAAGTTTAATATCATATCTTCTTTAGATTTATTATATACGGCTTCTATTGTAACAATCAAATTTGAATACTCAGAATCTAATCCTAAAACTACATATCCCGAATCACCTTCATCACTCCATACGTATGCAGATGATAATTGCTTTATGTGATCATTCGTATCATGATTGCTACCAACATCTAAATATGATTCTGCAACTAAACTTTCAAAATACACATCCAATTTATCTTGTGCAGTTTCAGCTTTAGCATAGGCTTTTTCATAATTTCCCTTTTCCAGATATCCTTCCATACCAGTAAAGAAGCCAAGGAAAAACAGAGCCAATACAACTCCGCCCACTACAACTAGTCCTATTAACCCTATTATAAGAGGTTTCTTAGATTTTTTAGGTTTATCAATAACAGCATTATTAGAAGTCAGATCATTATCCCGGTTCATGCCTACATCATTGTTATTTTCAGGTTGATCCAACTTATTCTTAACAATCTCAGTTCCACATTTCTCGCAAAAGACAGCATCATCATCTAATATATTTCCACATTTTTTACAATACATAAGTTTATCTCCCTTGAATTTCTTTTTCAATCACTTACCATAAAAGGCCAAATGATAGAATTCTCGTATTTTTGCCATATCATTTTTCTATAAGGAAGCCCGCTTCCTTTTTAGATGCTTTAATCGTTTTCTCATACGAATTTATACTATCTGTTAGCTGGCTAAAACTACCAGATGGACTTTTAAAAAAGTCAAAATAAGTTTTAACCGCATTGTAATAGTCTTTCAGCTTAGGATAATATGTCGAATCATCATAGATGCTGGTCATCGTATTAAGGATATCAGAAGCCTCTTTAAGTTCTGTATCAATTCCTTCATATTCACCATTTGTTGTATAGCCTAAAATAATTACGTTTACACAGAATTGCCAATCGAATGATCCACTTATTGCACCTGAAAAAGCTAAACTTAATAATTCTTCATACGAAAAATGAGGAGTTTCCTTAGCCATATTGGTAAAACATTTAGCTATGCTCTGTTTTTCATCTGCTTTATAAATTCCAAAATACCAAGCTCCGTAGATATCAGTCATCCCATTAATGCAACGATCAGCTGCATCGTTCAGTTTTTCATATACTATCTTCGCATCTTCAAACGCTTGTTCTTCTTGAATTTTCTTAAAAGCTTCCTGCGCATCGACAAGAGTGGCTCTGTTACTTACATCTGCCTTTTCACCGTCGCTTAGTATATTATAGAGTTTTTCTGCGTTTTTTATAGCATCTCTTTTGTCAACACTAACCTCTCCAATCGCACCTATTGCTTCTTCTACATCCTTTACTGCTTGGCTTTTCCCACATCCAGTCAGAAGAACAATTACCATAACACTAAGCAATATTTTTGAATAAACCCTCTTCATCTCTTAATCTCCTAATAATCATATTTTATAACAGTTACATCGCACTTTGTTATACGGCTATCCTCTGAAACAAACATTTTCCATTTAGTTGATTCACCAGGTGCTAAGCCTTCTGATCCAACTGCATATGTAGTATCCGTATCTATCGTTGTGCCAGAATAAGTTTGAAAAGCCCCTTTAATCGTAACAAATTTGACCGTTGAATCGCTTTCATTTTTCAAAGTACCTTCTACATAAGTTGTCCCATATTTCGTGTATAAATCAGTAACCGTTATCCTAAGTTCCCAATCATACACCGGAGCCTTTGCTGGTTTTGTTGGCGATGCATATGAATCATCATCTTCATCATACATCAAATGATGATTATAACAAAAATTACTATAGGAAGTTTGACTTTTATTACAATTGGCCACAGAACATTTATGGTTATAACAATAATCACTGCCTGAAACCACTTTATTATCGCAACCACTCACCTTACATCTTCCTGAATGTGAAATAAAAACAATTCCACATACCACCGCACTAAGAATCACAGTTGCTAAAATGGATATTAGTATTATTTTTTTCTTAGTTTTTCTTGTTTGTACACCAATCTCGTCTATTCTTTTATATGTAACGAGCGCTTTTCCACAGTAATTGCATTTTTCAACTTCTTCAGAAATCTGGTTTCCACAATATTTGCAAAACCTCATTTTGCATTCATCCCCTTAATCACGGAATACTTTGACTCCTATAGATGCACCAATCGCTATTACTACCCATCCAAGAGTTACTTCAACAGATGATAAGATCTCTGAAATAGCAACGATTCCTTTATAAGTATAAGTATAGAAATCTCCACCGAATGATGTGCTTGAAATCGATGTCCCGGCACTTACAATACGAATAACTCCAATTATTATCAATGTTAAGCTAACAACTATACGTATAATATTACCTATAACCCTTTTATTTTTATTTTCAGGGACAGATGTTGTATTTATTCCTGACAATTGCTGGGTATCATTAGAAGAGTATACAGAATTTATACTCCTTGATATACCCCCATTGTCCGCATCTTCAATATTCGTACCACAAGTTACACAAAATTTTGAATCTTCATCAAGTACTGCTCCACATTTTGGACAAATCATCTTTTCTCCCTCCTCTTCAAAGTAGAACTATACTAATTTAAAAAGAAGTATATCATAACTTGCGCTCTCGCGCAATCTTTTTCTGTATATTTTCTATAAAATTATTGCGTGGAGGTGCAATTTATGAAAAACGAGAACCGTATTATCCAAGTATCTGACATAAACATCGGTAACAATATCCGCACACTCCGCAAAGATTGCGGTCTTAAACAGACCGAGGTAGTAAAACAGCTTCAATTGGCAGGCTATGACATTTCCACCTTTAGCTTCAACCGCATCGAGAAAGGGACTCAGAATCCAACCGTTTCGCTGATATTATTATTGTGTGACATTCTTTCTTGTGATGCTAATGCCATATTCGGTTTAAGTGAAAAAAACTACTTAACTTAAGTTTCTATAAGATGAGTAAACCTTAGTTTTATTCCTTCGACAAAATATTGACCTACCTCGCAGTCGGAAAAGATACACACCGGAGTGCTATCAAGTAGCTCCGACTTATCATATTCGAAGTTACCCTTCCAGTCATATAAGTTATCCCATTCATCCTCACTTTTGTTCAAAGCAGTAGGAACAGCCCCATTAAACAAGTTGAAGGCCAGCCTTATCGCCCTGGCATCCGTACTGGTTACCCATCCCTGCTGCAAAACGTCAAGATTTATACATCTGTCATCTCTGTCATGGCAGTCAAAGAAGTGTTTCCTGCAATCCTCCGTTATTGTCAATATATACACTAAGGATACCCTTTCACTATCCTGGGGACTTATATTCAGTTTGGACAACAAACGAAAAAAAGCCTTTTTGTGTTCTTGACCGTTAAACTCTACAATATCTGATTTATCCATAATGTTTTACCTTCCTTCCTATATTCCTCTATCCATCTTCCTGGTCACAGTATGAGATTCAAGTTCAAAGGGGACAGGCACTCTAAAAATTCCTATTAAGAACTCATAAAGCAAAAAACTTGACAAACTATCGCTATAGCGATACAATGATTATGAAGGAGGTTTGTAGATATGATATTATACCATGGTTCCGATCAAATCATAGAACATCCCATATATCACGGCGGGAAAAGGACAAACGACTACGGATATGGTTTTTATACCACAGAGAACATAGAACTTGCAAAGGAATGGGCATGTGCAGGGAACAGTACAGGTTATATAAATCGGTATTCCTTTGATGAAAAAGGCTTAAATATACTTAATTTAAATTCCGAGAAATATACTATCCTCAATTGGCTTGCCATACTTACCCGATATCGTACATACTGGCAAAACGGAAGTATAGCTGAAACCGCAAAAAAATATCTTCAGGAAAACTTTTTTATTAATCCTGAAGATTATGATGTCATCATCGGTTATCGGGCAGACGACTCATATTTTTCTTTTGCTCAGGATTTTATATCGGGAACCATTTCGTTAAAAAAACTCAGTCAGGCTATGAAGCTTGGCAAACTTGGCGAACAGATTGTTCCGATAAGCAGACTTTCTTATGAACATATAAGCTTTCTTGACAGTGCACCCGTCGATCCTGAAAAATATTATATTCTCAAAACTCAAAGGGACCACGAGGCCCGTTTGCAATACAGGAACACAAAATCCGCTGAAGATGATGTAAACGATTTATTCATTATCGATATAGTCCGAGAGGAGATGAAAAACGATGATCCACGCTTACGATGAAATATACCTTGACAGCTCTGTTAACATTCTTGGACATGCTTTTGACTTTGCCGTAAATACACTCGGCATTAACTTAAAAAGCTTCAGCGATGCATTTCTTGTATCTAAAGCCTCTACACAGTTTGGAAAAGGAAACCCAAAATATATTGCGGGTATGAACGGCTGTGAACTGGCTCGTGAAATACTGGATGATGTAGGAATGAAGTATTTCGATACCGGAGATATTATGTATCTCGATAAATCTCCCGAGTTCTGGACGGGATGGGCTCTTGCTTACTATCAATGGTATTCAGGAGAGTCTTTCAGAGACATTCTAAATGAAGTTGCCGTAGAGAATATCCTGAAACTGTATGCTGCATATCACGAGATGGATATTACACATTTTGTTGATTATATGAATTCAAAACTCGCTTTACGTCCCAGTAAACTAAAGACACTCCGGACTAACGTGCGATATACCCAGGCTGCATTAGCTAAAGCCTCCGGTATTCCGCTAAGGCAGATCCAGCTTTTTGAGCAAAAGCAGCGTGATATCAATAAAACCTCAGCGGATACTCTCTATCGTCTCAGCAAGGCATTGTGCTGTAAGATGGAAGACCTTTTGGAACTCGGCAGTATAAATTGAACGCAAAAACTTGTTTGTCCAAGTTGGACAAACAAGTTTTTTAACTCATATTTTCGATTTTTTATTACTTCATCCCTTTGCTCGATCCGGTAAGCAGGGATACCGCTTCGTTCCATCCTTTAAGCCTCTCGGAACGCTCTGCTGCGTCCATGACAGGGCTGAATTCATCAAAGTCCTTAGTTGAATTCTCTATTTCCGCTTCATCCTTCCAGTATCCCACTGCAAGCCCGGCGAGATATGCGGCTCCGAGTGCGGTAGTTTCTACGCATTTGGGACGTATAACTTTTGTATCGCTGATATCGGCTTGCGTTTTCACCAGATAGTTATTGTTGCTTGCTCCTCCGTCGACCTTCAAAACGCCCACCTTGCAATTTGCATCCTGCTCCATGGCAGAAACTATGTCATTTACCTGATAAACAATTGCATCGAGCGCAGCCCTTACTATATGGTCCCTTCCGACTCCTCTCGTAAGCCCGCATATGATCCCTTTCGCATCCGGTTTCCAATAAGGCGCTCCCAGTCCCGTAAATGCCGGTACGATATAACAGCCGTTGGTATCCTTAACCCTCATGGCTATCTCTTCGGTTTCCGCCGCCGTGTTTATCATAGGGAGCTCGTCCCTGAGCCACTGTACCAGAGCCCCGCCCATAAATACAGAGCCCTCAAGCGCATATGTTAGTTTCCCGTTAATCCCCCAGCCGATGGTAGTTACCAGTCCGTTTTCTGAAAACGTGGGTTTATCTCCGGTATTCATCAGCAGAAAACAGCCGGTACCATAGGTGTTTTTCATATCTCCCTTCCGGAAACATGTCTGTCCGAACAAAGCTGCCTGCTGATCTCCGGCCGCGCCTCCTATTTTAATGCTCCCTCCCAGATATTCCGGAGCCGTTTCGCCGTATACCTTACTGTTTGGTACGGGCGTTGGCAGCATACACATAGGTATATCCAAAAGTTTGCATATGTCCTCATCCCAGTTAAGTGTATTTATATTAAAGAGCATGGTACGCGACGCATTGCTGTAGTCGGTCACATGTACCTGCCCCTTGGTTAACTTCCAGATGATCCATGTTTCAACTGTGCCGAAAAGAAGGTCTCCTTTTTGTGCTCTCTCCCTTGCCCCCTTTACGTTGTCCAGTATCCATTTTAACTTTGTTGCGGAAAAATAAGGATCTATAATAAGGCCGGTTTTGGCTCTTATCATAGAAGAATACTCCTCTATCTCCGTACAGTATCCCGTTGTCCTTCTGCACTGCCAGACGATGGCGTTATATATTGGAAGTCCGGTGTTCTTATCCCATACTATTGTTGTTTCCCTCTGGTTTGTGATACCTATTGCCTCGATCTGTCCGGCGTCTATCCCGGCCTTTGCCATGGCTTCAACCGCCACACCTACCTGAGATGACCATATTTCCATAGGGTTATGTTCCACCCAGCCGGGCTGCGGATATATCTGATTGAACTCTTTTTGAGCCACACTAACGATCTCACCGTTTTTATCGAAAATTATAGCACGTTCCGAAGTGGTACCCGCATCGAATGCCATAATATATTTTGACATTTTCCTTCTCCCCTCAAATAATGTACTGCGTCCTCTCGTCTTTGCTTGGCGACAGGTCGGTATGATCAGCTGATAAAGTCAAGAATATCCCTGTAAACCCGGGCATTTTCACGCTCGTTCAGTATTTCATGTCTCATCCCCTTATACATCTTGCCGCTGACATTTTTGTAACCGCTATGTTTAATAAGAAGCATTGCTTCTCTCAGGTTCTTATATGATATGGCACAAGGATCGTCCTTGCCGGAGAAAAACTTCACTTTTAAACCGGGATTCTTTAAGACATATCCGTCTTTCGAATACGTCCAAAGCAGGAGACGCAGCATATTTTCATATCCGTTTAATGTAAACCGGAATCTGCACAAAGGATCTTCCAGATACTTCCTTCCAACCTCCGGATCGCTGCACAGCCACCCGACGGGACCGTCGGATATGAACTTACTCTTTAATCGGGAATCCGTAATTAGATAGTCCATTATTTTGGAAAGGCCCTTTTCTCCCTTTATTAATTTAAGAAGCCGTATCAGCAGCAGGCCTGCGTTAACTCCTCCCATTTTCGAAGGACATCCCAAAACACACAGCTTATCGATCTCATAATCGTATTTTTTGATATAGCACCTGACGGCAAGCGAACCCATACTGTGCCCCATTAAAATATAGGGAATATTCATAAATCCAAGTTCGTCCGAAACATACTTTTTTGTTTCAACGGTAATCTCATGTATGTCCTCTACCATGGCTTTATAGCCGCCTTCATACATATAGCCCAGATCATCGGATGATCTGATGCTTTCCCCATGTCCTCTGTGGTCGTGGATTACCGTAACAAAACCGTTACTTGCCAGGAACTTCATAAATTCCACATATCTTTCCTTATGTTCGCACATACCATGTACAATCTGGACAATACCTTTTATGGGACTTACCTCATTCGACTCTATTCTTAAGACCGAAAGCGGAAGCCCGTCAGTTCCCGAAATATGAGTGTAACTATATACATTAAAGATCATACGCACCTCGCTGTTTTTGTTTTTTAATATCCCGAATATTCACGTATCTGTAATGCGGCGTACAGGAAATATTTGGGATCCAGCTCACTGTCGTAAAGCTGGGGGCTGTATTCCCTGCGCCATGAGAATCCATCGGAAAATCCCCAGAATGTAACCGCATCCATATTGATCTTACCCGAATCGGCTCTGTCAAAAAGACCTTTTATAAGCTCATAACAGAATCTTCCCTGTTCTTTTAGATGCTCATCTGTTGCCGCTTGCGGATTCTCGTATTTCCCGAGTCCTATATCCATTTCCGTGATCTCAAGCTTTAGCCCTGTTTCGGCCAGCTTATCCACTGCCGCCAGATATGCTGTTACGTCATCGGACGTGAAAAGATGAGCCTGCATTCCTATACCGTCAATCAGGTATCTTCCGTTCTCATCCTTTAAAGTTTTTACAAACGCCGCTATGGTATCCGCCTTATACTGCTCGTTATAATCATTATAATAAAGATCGACAGTCTCAGGCGCATATTTGTCGGCATAATAAAAAGCGTATTTTAAGTAATCATCACCTATGGTTTCTGTCCATTGGTTCTGTCGTATCGTACCGTCTTCCATCCAGCCCTCGTTTATAATATCAAAAGCATAGAACAGGCTTAAATATCCACGGTTTTCCAGCTCTTCGAATGTGCCGCGGATCATGGATTCCATACGCGAGAGCATTTCTTCGCGTCCCACAAAAGGTCTGTTTGCATTAAAGCCCTCATGGAATATCCATTCCGGTGTCTGGCTGTACCATATCAGTGTATGGCCTCTCACGGAAAGATTGTTGTTCTTTGCCCATTCAAGGATGGAAAGTGCCTCACTGTTAAATTCGACCACTATCTTCCCGGACGCTGTGCTTTTTTCAAGGTTTAAGGTATAATCGGGCTTCATGGCGTTTTCCATGGTTATGCTGTTAAACTGTTCCAGGACCATTGCCTGCAGCTTTTCATTATTTATTACCTGTGCGGAAACGCATGTACCAACCTTCATGCCATGCTTTGCAAATACATCTTTTAATGTTTTATCCGTAACCTCTTTTTGAGACGGAAGTGCAACCTTCTTTGTCCCGCATCCGGAAAGGATAAACATAAATATTAATAATATACCTAATACAGATTTCTTCTTCATAGTTCTTCTCTTATTCAAACAGGCTGACACTTTTCACTTGGACCCCAGGCTTTTTGCACCTCTTCTATCACTACATTCTCATCCACTTTGACAACAATCTGGTAATCATCCTCATAGACGATCTCTCCCGGAAAGTTTGTGTAGATTACGCTGTAAGGATGCTGATACCTCTCTAACAGCCACATCAGCGGATTGATCATTTTCATCATCATCTCTGAATTTTCGGTCTTGAAATAGCATATAACCTTTTCCTGTCGCTGACATTGGGGAGGCCACGGAAGTTCCTCGGCAAACCAGGAATCAATTTCCTTAAAAAGACCGACATCCTCTTCGTCCATCACCCCGTTTGTCACCATCTGGTTCAGCATACTGAATATGCCTTTTCCTGTTCTTGTATTGGCGGCCAATTCCTTTCCCTGTATCCTGCAATATTTGAATTTGATTGCCATATACGATCCTCCGTTCCCCTCTCACATAAATCCCAAACATTCCTGAAAACTGTGCAATTATCCTGTTTCTGTTATCGTTCACTATATCATAAAACGATCATTTATGCAATTATTTTCAGATCATGTATTTACCGGATTGCCTTACGCCATAAAAAATTTGACTTTAAAACATGAGAATGTTAGAATATCAACAAGATTCTTTTGGCTAAAGCATGTTTATACGGAGAGATACATGAAGAACAAAAAAATACTTATACCCATAATCGCTGCGGCTATAGCTGCCGTTATGGGAGTGATACTTTTCTTTGTATTAAGCTCGGGCAAGAAATCCTATTTCAATATTCAGGTACTGGATACAAGCGGAACGGTTACCGTTGACAGGGATAACAAGGAAATCGACGCCTACGAGGGCATGAAAATGCGTGACAAGGACTATATAAAGGTATCTTCAAAGGGCTTCGCCAGGATAAGCTGTGACAGGGAAACATACTCGCATTTTGAACATAATTCAGAAGCATCCTTCGATGCGGATTCCGATAAAAAGCTGGTCATCAACCTGATAAAGGGCGAGCTGGTCGTAGAGCTCAGAAAAGAACTTTTGGGCGACGAAGCTATTTTGGTAAAAACCCCCAACACGACTATGGCGATCCGCGGAACCGTTATAGCCGTAAAAACCATCGTTAACGAAGACGGCAGTACAAAAACCGTCAACTACTGTCTGGAGGGTAAGGCCGAGGTCGAAACCGCAGACGGAGAAACGAAAACTATTTCCGCAGGCGAAGGCCGGCTTACCGTTACCGATACTTCAGGAGAAGTTGTAGAAAATACCTCCGCGGGAGCAGACGATTTTGAATTTAAGGATATAGATCTGGAGTCGCTAAAAGGTGCCGAAGATAAGCCCATGACCATCAGGTATTCCGATGAAAAGAAAGGAAATACCGGTTTAGCCGAAACGGATATCGATATGTCCGCATTCCCCGATCCTATATTCAGACATTACATATTAGACCGGGTAGATACCGACAAAAACATGATACTGTCCGCGGATGAGCTTGCCATAGATAAGATCAATGTCGAACATACCGGTATAAACGATCTGAAAGGTATAGAATATTTTAAGAACCTGACATACTTAAATTGTGCAGAGAACTATCTTACTTCTCTCGATGTAAGCGGTAACGCCAAGCTTACGGATCTGTATTGCGGCAAAAATCTGATAACAGACTTGAATCTGAGCGGCTGCGGGGAACTGACCCGTTTATCCTGTGCCAACAACTCATTGTCGGGAATCGATCTTCGCCATAATACAAAGCTCATGTATCTGATATGTTCGGATAATCAGATTAACAAGCTCGACCTCAGCAATCAGCCCGATCTCATTTCGTTTGAAAGCGATAACAACCTTCTCAGCGAACTTGATTTCAGCAACAACAGAAAGCTTGAAACAGTGAATTGTTTCAACAACCTGTTAACAAAGCTCGACATCAAAGGATGCAATTCCCTGAAATATATCTACTGTCAGATGAATTTCTTAACTTCGATAGATGTGACCGACAAGTCCGAGCTTCTCAATCTGTATCTGGGAAATAACAAATTATCAGGTATAGATGTAAGCAACAACACTAAACTGACAGAGCTTTCAATATACAACAATCTGTTTACCGCGATCGATGTCAGCAACAATGAGAACCTTGAAATATTTTATTGTGATAACAATGACCTCACCGAGATCAACGTACGGAACAATCCCAAGCTTCGTGAGTTAAGTTGCAGCTTTACAAATATCGGCAGTCTCGACCTCAGCAATAATCCAAACCTGGAAGGTCTTAACTGCATCTATACCAATCTCACAAGAACTGATGTGAGCAATAATCCCAAACTTAAGGACACCAATTATGATGTCGGCAAAAACGAACTGATACGATAATTTCAAAGAGCCGCGGCGGGAAGATCCGTCACGGCTCTTTTTATGAGCACATTTTACTGTACATTGTTATCTGTCGATACACCGTTTGGCTGCCCGTCTCCGTTCATCCGGTTTCCGTCCGGCATCTGAGGGGCCTGAGCATAATTATTCGCTACTTGCCCGCTGTTTGGTTGCATTACACCGTTCATCGGAGCATTGGGATTATAATTATTTCCAACCGGAGACCCGCCTCCCTGATAGGGATTTGTCTTCTTTGCTGCCTTCTTTTTACGGACAACCCCTGCGATAGCGGTAATAGCTATCAGAAGGACCATGATCCCGGCACATATCCCGACTACTATAGCGCCTGTGATGAATGCATCCTTCTTATCAGCTTCCTCTACAAGAAGTGCCTTTGCGTCATCCACCGATTCATAGGCTTTATTGATGAACTCGGGCTGGGAATTTGAATTTTTGATCTTCAGCCAGTTATACAATAAATATCCGTCAGCTATAACCGAAAGGGCGAAAATAAATATTCCCGCGTTCCTGATGGTTACGAGAACGCCCTTCTTACTGCCCTTAGGCTTCACCAGTACAAAGATAACGATTGCAAGACCTATTACTATGGCGATGATAAGCGGAAGGTATTTCTTTATGGTTGCCCATGCACCTGTATCTTCTTTATCTTCATCGTCGTCCTTAGCTTTGTCCTTATCTTTATCTCCTTTATCAGAGCTGTCATCGGAACCGTCCGATTCCTTATCTTCATCCTCGGAAACCTTTTCGGTATCTTTCCCGTCATCTTCCGTTCCTGCATCCTCCGAAGAAGGACTGTAAACTATCCGGGCGGTGTATACCGAACCGTTCCCAAGCACATCATACGCCTCAATGGTGATAACATTTTCTCCGGATTTAAGTTCAGCTTTGTAAGTAAAGCTTCCGTCAGACTCTAAAGCGATCTCGTTGCCGTCAACGAGCACCTTGTCCGCTCCCTGCACCGTACCGGAAAGCTCGATCGTATCCTTGTCCGTCTTTACATTTGAATAATCATTCATCATGTAAATATGGGGAGCAGTGTTGTTAAAGTATATTTCCTTGGCGAACTCAACAACAAAATCGTCCGCAAGATAATAAAGAACCTTTACATTGTTTATTTCCTGATTAATCTCGACTTCAAGATCTCCCTCCTGCTGAGTATAAAGGATGGTCTCTCTTCTTTCTTCGTTGACTTCGATCTCAACCCGGTTCTTTTCCGTAAAGCCCTTATAATGCAGGGATACATATCTTTTATTTGTAGCCTGCGCCTTATCAAACTCTACGCCCGGGAGACTTGAAAGATCGCATTTAAACACCTTTTCGGTACTGTAATTCCCGTTACCGTACTTCTCGGCAATCCTCAGCTCTACTTTCCCGGCATCGGGGCTGTATGAAAAGCTGTGACTTGTTACATTCGTGTCTGTGATCTCATCATAATAATCAGGTTCTGTATTTCCATCTTCAAAGATGGATACAATGTAGGTATATCCGTATTGGGGCTCCCAGTTAAGATCTGCGGAAAACTCATTGGGCTTTATCACAGCTTTTACAGGAGTTGTAAAATCCTTCTGTTCGGGGTTCGTATACTTGAACGGCTGAGAATACATTCCCTCAAAGATATCAACTCCGTCATCATTGAACCAGACATAGACATATATCCTGTAATCGGAATATGAACTGACCGAACCCAAGTCCGCATTAACCCTCACATTTTCATTTGTCCAGCAGCTTCCGTGATCTACTTCCTTACCGCGCGACTCTTCGTTGGAAGAAACATATATCGTGTAATTTATCGATCTGCTGTCCTTGTACTCCGCATAAAAGTCAACCGGTACCCTGTTCCCGTATATCTCGCTTTCAAGTACGTTTACATACTTTACGACCAGCGGTGAAGCCGGCTGCTCCAAAGTAACCTTTATCTCGCTGTTGTCCAGCTTGTCATAGATTATCTGCCAATGACCCTTCTCGGCATTCTCTATGTAATAGTAGAGCATCTGCTTACCTACGGATATCTTGGTATCCGGTCTCTCTTCCGCGGTATCGAATATCTCTTCGGTCGGTGAAACAAACTTAACTATCGGCCTGGTATTCTCCCACTCTATGCAGACCAAAAACTCTTCATCCTCTGCCAGATCGGTAAAATCCCGGGTTATCTCCTCGGCAGATACTCCTTCGGGCATAAGGCCAAAACCCGTAAACAGTGCGATCAGTAAGACCGCTATGATTATCTTAATCTTCATGTCGTCACCTTTTACCCTTTAATAAGATTTGTGTCTGATTCCCATTGAACTTGAAATGTCAATACGGAAACCTCCGGATGAATTGTTCTTCTTATCCTGTCCGTATGCCTTAACGATAAACTGCGGTTCATGGCGGCTGTTAAAATACAAGCCTATGCCGAAATCACCGTATTTTGCTCTTTCAATTCCGAATATGAACCAGTGCAGATCGTAAGCAAAATCAAATTTTCCGGTCAGTCCGCTGAAAGGATAGCCAATCGTTATCCTTGCCTCACCGTCCAGATCCACTTTCAGGTTCTCCCATTCCGGATGAACGCCTATCTCCAGCTTAGCGTCAACACCGTATTCAGTTCCGTTTATGTTAAGCACGGAGTTCTGATAATCTTCCATCTTGCCCAGCTCAATGGTCCCCTTGCCTATCTGTATTCCCAGAAGCTTTATGTTTGAAGCAAATTTTACGTTGAATTTTCCGAGTGTTACCGAGATCTTGGCTTCATCAAGCTCTGCTAAAGGAAGTGAATCCAGTCCAAAAAATTCCTTTACCTTCTTTGGTACTTTTTCTATAACATCTCCGGCTTCAAGATTAAATCCGCCCGTAACCGTAACGTTAAGTACATCTTTAAGTTCCTCAACCTCCGATATACCGGAAGCTCCTATCATCAGCTTGGATATCGTAAGCGGGATCGGTGCTTCGCTTACTTTCTGTTTTACATCAGCGGATAATTCAAAGGCGTCAAACTTACCGCCCTTCCATTTCAGGTCTAAACCGAAGCCCTTTACCTCACTGATCTTTGCAAGCTTGAAGGCCTTGAAACCGACCGCGCCGTTTACCGAGTATTCATCGCTTATGGTATCTATATCAAATCCGAATTTCTTTATATAGAAGCCTATTTTACCAAACTGGAAGCCTTTATCAGTATCATTGTCCTTATCGTAATTTACTTCAAATTTTGCCTTAACAAGTAGTGCTGTATTACTTATGGCCAGCGCACCTTCGGCTTCCTTTTGGAAAATCTTCTGAGGAAGACCCTTTATAATGTCCTTGAAATACTTAAGGTCTATGTCCGAATAGAATGCTTCGGAATAGAGCATGTCGGGATAAAGGCTGATCTTACCGCCTATATCCGCAAGCCCGTTGACCTTGAACGGAGCATTGATGGTAGTCGTTGTTATCTGGAACTCCCTGTATTTCTTAGGAGTATAATCCTCACTGTATATCTTTAACTCCCCGAGTTCGGGCAGCGGCAGCGTTAATCCCGCTTCAGCCAGACGCTTGGCTATACCCGTGCTCCCGTTTACGGAATACTTAACGTAACTGCCCGATCTGTCCGTCATATAGCAGTACTGCGATACCTCGTCGTTGTAGTCTCCCGTAAACCTTACTTCGCCCTTGAAATGCAGCCATCCGTTCATGACAACATTATTTTTAAGCACTAATGTATCGCCTTCGTTATATGCTTCCTCGCAGGTAAATACATAGCTTCCGAACTTAAATACCTTCTGGTCGGCCCCGACAACTACCGTTAACGCATCCTTGGCCGTTGCGCTTTCCTCACTGCCGCTGACGGTTACGGAATATGTTCCGGGCGCTATCGTATAAGGAACCGTAACCTTAAATTCCTTTTCGCTGACATATTTATAGTTCAGCTGATAGCTTCTTACCGGACCCGAAAGCATTATGTCGTATTCTTCATTCTGCTTGAAATTATTTCCGTAAAGCGTCAGCTCAACATCAGCTTTCCCGGCATACATATAGCTTGTCTTAAATCCGTAAACCTGCAGCTTGTCCTTATCCTTAACATCAAATCCGGCCTTTTCATAATCCTCGAGAGTGTTTGTACCGTCCTCGGAAAGACTGTAGTTCTTTGTCGCCTCACCCAGTAATTCCTTATATTTTACACGAAGTGTACGTTTAACATCGACCATGTTCTTGGCCGTGTAACTAAGGATATATGAATTGTTCAGCTGAGCATGTATGAACTCATAGAATGAAGACAGGTTTTCTGCGGAGTCGACATACAGGTACTGGCCGTTTCCGATCTCGGCAATTTTCTCAAGATAATTGTTCTCTACACCGTCTCCGAGTCCTATGGTATATATCGTACAATTATGTTCGGCTACCAGCTTGTTAAGTTTTTCCGTCAGCTCACTGTCATCAGGTCTTCCGTATCCGCTTTCTTCTTTTCCGTCCGTCATGACTATGATCAGATTGTTGTCGTTTACATCATCCGTGAACATCTCCGCAACGGTAAGGATGGAGTGATAAATAGCGGTATATCCGTCTGCATTTATCCGTTCCGCATACTCCTTAACCTGTTCCTTGTCCGAAAGGAAATCAGTCTGGAATACAACCTCGCTGTTAAAGCCCGCAACCGAAACCTTTTCGGACTCGCTCATTCCCTCGGCATAGCTTCTGACGGCTTCCCTCAGATTATCTACGTCATGCCTCATACTTCCGGACATATCGCAGAGCAGGATTACCTTGCTTACCTGATCTTTTATCTTACGTGCCTCATATGTGCCTATCTTATCGTCGCAGTCGAATACGAGTATCTTGTCCTTTATGTTTTCTTCCGTAATCTCGGCTTCTTTTCCGAAGCTTACTTTTGTGGTTATCTGAGGAAACTGTGATTTCTCGATCTCGCCGATATTGATGGTCGATTTTTTCTGGGTTACTACGGCGGTAAACACATCCGTAAAATCAGTCTTCGGAGCACCGTCTTCGACATCCGTTGCTGTCGACATCAGCTGTCCTTCTCCGTTTTCCTTGCTCTCTTCGTATTTCATCCTGAAGACATCCATAGGAACCGGCATCAGTCTCGAGAGCGCTTCCTTGGAATATGCCGCAAGCTTCTGTACACTCTCATTGCTTTCGTTCGAGATAATGCTCAGGATCTTTGTCATTACCTCAGCGAACTCAAAGTCGTTTGAAATTGAAGCATTTTCCAATGCACTGTCAATATAATTCGAAACACTTACATCATCACTTACATAATCATAGCCCTTTGCAAGCTCAAGATACAGCTTACTTCGTTCTCCGTGAGGTTCGGAAGCGATTTTCCCTGTGAAGAATTTAAGTATCTTGTTCAGTACATTCTTGCTCCTGCTGGCTTCAAGCTCATTTATATGACCTTTAAGAGTCTCCCTCTTATCCTTTGAAAGATCGTCTCCCTTGTCCTCCATTATTTCCTTACAGCGGTCTGTTACGGCATTAAGCACGTCCTTATCGGGAGCTTTGGGGAAAAGCCGGAAATCGCCCGTCTTTACCATGCCGTTTACATAGAGCTCGGTCGCAACGGACAGCTCATATACGGTCGAATCCTTGCCGATCAGGCCTGCTACAGCCTTTGCGTTACCCGTAAGCGCATTGGCCATGAGAGCCGCATTCCTCACATTGTCATTATGGCTCAGTCGGCCTTCGCTTTTAACGGCCTTGTTCAGGGCGGCCGCAACCGTTTCAAGCTCATCTGCCACACGATACTGACTGGTCGTATCCTTAACATATGTATAAACATATGCCATGTTCTGTCCTACGGAACGTATCCTTTCGGCATCGGACTGTGAAAGTCCCGATTCGGCAGCCTTGACCAGTCTTTCGGTTATCGCGGTATTAAATGCGTCCGTTGAAGAAAAGCCTGTCAGAACAGGTGCGGGATCCGTATCAACATTAGTAAAGCCCGCATCCTCCGGTGTCATATTGTTCTGATCAAGATATTCCATGACCGCACCGTTTAATGACCCGTTATTGCTTCCGAGGAAGCCCTCAATATATGCAAGTTCATCCTTGACTTCCGTATTATCTTCACTCTTCAGGAACTCCTGATAATACATTTTAGCCTTTGTATAGTTTCCGTTCAATGCCGAAAGCCTTGCGAGCTCAAGTATATCGGACTTGTTGTCCGTAGCGCCCACACTCTTTGAGAACAGCTTCAAGGCTCCGTCATAGTCTCCGTTCTGGGCATAAATTGCCGCGAAATATCTGTCAGCCTTTACCTGATCGATATACTCGGTCTCTTCTTCATCCACTGAGGATTCCTTTTTCTCCGTGGGCTGAACAAAGCAGAATACTGCGATGAACGCCAAAGTAAGCAGGAGCAATATCCTGTTTACCGAAAATGTCTTCTTCAAAAACGAGATCAATAAAACCAATGCCCAAACAACTGCGGCAACGATCGCTATCTGTGTGTAAACGCTCATTCTTAACCTCCGGGAATTGTCTAATACGAATCTACCCGGCAGCCTTTAACAATAGGTTGCCGGGTTTGAAATCTGTTTATCGGTATATCACCATTCTGTTTATAGGAACTCCTTCGGCGGAAAACTTCATCTCATATTCGGTCATGATGTTGTCAGCCGCATACTCGCTGTTATGAAGATCATAGGTCACATTCTTTACCTTCCAGCCCGCTAAAGGTGCCGTTTCCACGGAATAGTCGAAAAGCCCGCGGTTATCGGTCTTAAAGGCTATGAAGCCTTCCTTCTTAAGGAATCTGTCATAGAGTGCAAGATACTTCGGCGAGGTCAGCCTGCGGAGGGCATGCCTGTCCTTCGGCCACGGATCGGAGAAATTAAGATATATACGATCTATTTCATCCTTCTCAAATATCTCGTCAATTTTCTCGGCGTTGAATGCCAGAAGGATGATGTTCTTAAGCTTCAGCTCCTGCTGTTTTCTCTCGGCCTTGTAAAGTACCGTTGCAACCCTCTCTATACCGATGTAGTTAATATCCGGGTTTCTCTGTGCAAGTTCTAAAAGGAACCTTCCCTTTCCCATACCGATCTCAATATGGATGGGATTGTCGTTCCCGAAGAGCTCCTTCCATTTCCCTTTCCTGCTCAAGGGGTCCTGTTCCACATAACTGCTGTTTTCTATCGCAATGTCCGCCTTGGGATTATGCCTGAGTCTCATGTTTCTTCTCCCTTATTTATGATCATAAGGGAATACGGTCTTAATGGTTCCGTCTTCGTTGTAGAATATCTCTGTAAACTTAACGTTTCTTCTGTGGTTGATACCCTTTGATATCTCGCAGTCATGATAGAAAAGATACCATTTTCCGTGATATTCGATGATGGAATGATGTGTGGTCCATCCGATAACCGGCTCCATCAGCCTTCCGCGGTAAGTGAAGGGTCCCTCGGGACTTGTTCCCGTTGCGTAAACAAGGAAGTGTGTGGTACCTGTTGAATATGAAAGATAATAAAGTCCGTTATATTTATGCATCCAGGGACCTTCAAAGTAACGCCTGTCCTCATCTCCGGCCTTTATGGGCTCGCCGTTTTCATCAAGTATGGTGATCATCTTGGGGAACGCCTTAAAGGTCTTCATATCCTCGTTGAGCTCCGCTACCAAAGGTCCGAGTGCGGCTGCATCGGCAGGTATCTCGTCAGGATTCTCAACAAACGATCCCGTCATCCATTTCTCGAGCTGACCGCCCCAGAGTCCGCCGTTATAACAATAATACTTTCCGTCATCATCCTTAAAAACTGCGGGATCTATGCTCCTGCTGCCCGGGATGAAGCAATCCTCTGCCTTAAAAGGTCCTACAGGGCTGTCGCTCACAGCAACACCCAGACGGAATATACCCTGCTTATCTCTTGCGGGAAAATAAAGATAATACTTTCCGTCCTTTAATGCTACATCAGGAGCCCACATCTGCTTGCTAACCCACGGAACATCCTTCATATGAAGAGCCTCTCCGTTATCAATGCAGGGCGTCGCATCATCAGTGTTATCCATGGAAAGTATATGATAATCTTCCATAGCGTATTCTACGCCCTCGTCATCATCGCCGCCGTCATGAGGGAGATCGTGTGAAGGGTAGATATAAATCTTATCGTCAAATACATGTGCGGAAGGATCCGCGGTAAATATGTTGGTAACAAGTGCTTCTCTCTGTTTTGCCATTTTCTTTTTCCTTTCTTCTTATATTTTTTACTTTAAATCGTCCTATTTTCATTTGTTTAAAGTTTAAACTCTATTTGTCATCCTGAGCGTTAGCGAAGGATCTGTATTACATAGAATTCAAAGATTCTTCGCTTCGCTCAGAATGACATTGACTTTAGATTAATTCAAAGCTCTTAAAGCTGCAGGAGCCTCCGTCACAGAACGTAAAGTACAGTGCGTTTACTCCGTCGGGAATAGCTATGTCGGCCTCATGTGCCTCCCAGAAATTGGAGCTTTCAATCTTTATGGTGCCTAAGACCTCTCCGTCCCACTTTGTCCTTACTTCGAAATAACCGTAGGAATAACCTCTTGTGATAACCCTTACCTTTGTTATGCCCTTGCAGTCGAAGTACTTGAAGCCTATGGTGTCACCCTTCTTTACATTATATACATAACCGAGTTCCTCATCTCCGTCGCGTCCGTCCATAATGATCTTTGCTGCGTTCGGTGCCCCGAAAGGTGAAGCCTTTACTTCCTTATTAAATAAGTTACAGCAGATGTAGGTAGGATATTCACCCTTTCCTACTAACGGTCCTCCGTTCAATCCGCAGGAGGTCATCTCTGCCTGCTTGATGGAACCGTCCGCCTCAAACTTTATCTTTTCCGCACAGCCCTGTCTCGAGAACCATGTACCGTTGGTCTGCCTGTGATAGAATATGTACCAGTCATCACCGATCTGAACTATGCTTCCATGATCGTTACCGGGCGTGCCCGTGATCATCTCCTTCGGCTTATAGCTGTCGATACCGACATCACAGTTGCTTACGATCACTCCGCCGTACTTAAAATCACCGTCAGGTCTTTTTGAAGTTGCATAGCAGAGCTCATGCATAACCTGTGAAGAGTAGATATAATAGTAGGTATCCCCTCTTTTTCTGATCGATGAAGCCTCAAAGAAAGCATGACCCTCATACTCGGTGCCTGTACTGTACATGCATCCGGGTATGATGCGTACGGGATCCTGAATGATCGTGAGCATGTCACTGTCAAGAACCGTACAGAAGGAGCCTGTCCTCGACTTGTCTCCCATACCGCAGAAGCCGGTATACAGATAGGTCTTTCCGTCCTCGGTTATGACTCCGGGATCGAACTGGGGCTCATCACCCTCTCTTTCGCCGAGCCTTGTGCCGTCGGCATAATGTACATGTCCGTAAAACTCATATTTTCCTGCCGGGGTATCACAGACCGCTACGGATACTATCGGCACCTTGTCAAGACAGTAATACATATAATACCTGCCGTCCGGACCTATGGTTACGTCCGGTGCATAAAGGACCATGCGTCCGTCATTGGCCGGATCCGCCATCCTCGGATATGTTATTCCCTCATATCTCCAGTTGCCGAGATCGTCAACCGGCGCCGACCAGCCTACATAATCACCGAGGCAGAATGCCTGTCCGTTGTACAGGTCGTGTGAACCGTAAACATATACCCTTCCGTCAAACACATACGGTTCTCCGTCGGGAACATACTCCCATGAAGGAAGATACGGGTTAAATGCCTGTTTTTTCATCAGTAAACCTCCAACAAAATCCTTTTTCCGGCGCCGACACGCAAAAAGAGTCATCAAACCGCACCGGCGCATAAAACAAGCTTAATATCTTTTCCCTGCTTTGTCAACAATTTTTGTAAGAAAATTTAATGCATACTTGAAAAGTTTTTGCAAATATGATATGATAATAACGATTATTTTTGTGAATTTTTCAGGAGGCCTATGAAAAATTTTTCTGAAATCCTAAAAAACATCTCTATGCTGGGACAACTCGGATTAAATATCGCCATTCCGATAATCCTGTGCATACTCGGCTGCTGGTTTTTGACCGACAGGCTCGGGGTAGGGGAATGGGTTTTCATACCCGGCATCATACTGGGCATAGGCGGTTCTTTCATGTCCGGTTACAAATTCTATGTTTCCGAGAGTAAAAGGGCCGAGAAGGATAAGGATAAAAATAAGGTTTCCTTTAATAAGCACGAATGATTTAAGCTATATTATCGTTCGGAGAATATTTTTATGACTGACACCGTAAACACAGACAAGATCAACTTCACCGCCCGATCCGGCGAAGTTGACGCAGAGCAGGCCGGCATTTCCGAAGCTGCCGAAGCTGCTGAAAACGTTACCGCCGGAAACAAAACCGTAGATATCACGGGATCGGCCGCCACAGCTGCGGAAAATATCGTAAAGTCAGGCGAAAACTCAGCCGTTACCGGAGCAAAGCCTGCGGATCCTTCCGCTGACCAAACCGGCATCGGCGCACCCGATGCGGTTTCCGCAAAGCTCTCGCCCGCACTGAAAAAAGAGATAAGAAATATCTTCATATATGTATTCATAGGAGTGGCTCTGCTGATACTTGTTTTTTTCCTGATAAACTGTTTCGTCGATGAACCTGCCGATTATGTAAAGTTTGACTACACTGTTGTACTCGGTGCACTCGGTGGCGGACTGGTAGCCTGGGGAAATTTTTTTCTCATGGGGCTAACGGTTCAGAAGGTTGCATCCGATATAAATGAAGAGCGGGCCAGAAACAGGATGAAGCTCAGCTATACTTACCGTTATCTCATGCAGATAGCCTGGATAGTCATTGCGATCCTTGTTCCGTGCTTTAACTTCATTACGGGTATTATCCCCTTACTTTTCCCGACCTTAGGGATAAAGATAGCGGGTATTATTTTTAAAAAATATTGAAAAAAGGAGGTGGAGCAGATAAAAGATGGACATTAACATTGTCGGTCCCAAAGTCTTTTGGACCATCGATCTTCCTTTTGAAGTACCAATACTTGGCGGAAAGATTGAAATCAACGAGACCATGGTCATCAGTTGGGCTGTCATGCTGATAATAACCGGCTTGTGTATCTTCCTGACGCATAATCTTAAAGTTGAGAAGATCAGCAAGCGCCAGGCGGTGGCAGAATGGCTCGTAGAACTTGCCGATAAGTTTACACTCGGTAATATGGGCGAAAAATTCGGGAATTTCATTCCCTTCATCGCAGCCCTGTTTTCACTGAGCATTTTTTCCAACCTGATCAGTCTCCTGGGGGTAAGAAGTCCCACGGCCGATCTGAATACGGAAGCCGCATGGGCTATTGTGGTCTTTATCATGATCACGCATCAAAAAATAAAGGCCGGCGGAATCGGCGGATATCTGAAAGGATATACCCAGCCGATCGTATTCCTGACTCCGTTCAATATCCTGTCGGAGTTTGCGACTCCCATTGGTATGGCCTGCCGTCATTTCGGTAACATACTTTCAGGTCTCGTAATCAATTCACTGATCTATGCAGCTCTGGCTGCAGCAAGTGCCGCTCTGTTCGGGCTATTCCTGCCTGAAGCGATCAGCTCGATCCCGTTCTTAGACGTCGGCATCCCTGCATTCCTGTCAGTCTACTTTGACTGGTTCTCGGGCGTTATGCAGGCATTCATCTTCTGCATGCTGACCACAAAGTATATTTCTTCAGCTGCCGAAGGCTAGCCGGAGTTCTTACCCGGCACATTCCGCTTCCGTCCCGTTTATGACGGAAAGCAAAATTGAAAACAAAATATAACATAACATATCACGGAGGTAAATTTTTATGGATTTCACAGTACTCGCAAAAGGTATTGCGCTTGCAGGCTGCGCTATCGGTGCAGGTCTTGCTCTTATCGCAGGTATCGGCCCCGGTATCGGTGAAGGTAACGCTGTAGCAAAGGCTCTTGAGGCAATCGGACGCCAGCCCGAATGTAAGAGTGAGGTAACCTCAACCATGATCCTCGGCTGTGCCATCGCAGAGACGACGGGTATTTACGGTTTCGTTACAGGTATTCTTCTTATATTCGTAGCACCCGGAATCTTCCTTGGCAAGCTTTGATACCTATCATAATACGCTAAAGGGAGGTTATGGCGCGTGTCGAATGTATTATTTCTTACAGAAAACCAGGAACTGGTTTCGTTCAACTGGACCTTTGTCGCGCAGATCTGTAACCTTTTCATCCAGGTACTTCTTATAAAGAAATTCCTCTTCAAACCCGTGCGTGAGATACTGGCAAAACGCCAGGCCAAAGCTGACGCAGACATAAAGGAAGCCGCTGAAGCAAAAGAAGAAGCCGCAGCCATCAAATCCGAATACGAGCAGAACATGCTCGAAGCAAAGGAAAGGGCTAACGAGATTCTTGCAACTGCTCAGAAGAACGCTTCCGAGAAGAGCGAACAGATGATCAAAGAGGCTACCGTTCAGGCTGCATCCATAAGACAGAAAGCAGAAAACGATATCGCCCAGGAGCGGCGCAAGGCCGTTAATGAGCTCAAGGGTGAGATCGGAAGCATGGCAATGGAGATTGCCGGAAAGGTTATCGAACGCGAGATCAGCGAGAAAGATCATGAAAAGCTGATAGATGAATTCATCAGCAATGTTAAGGCTTAGAAATGAGGTTAAAATGACAGAACGCTCACGAGTATACGGCAGCAGCTTCTACGATCTTGCCGCCGAGGAAAAACTCACTGAACCGTTACGTGATCAGCTCCTTACCGTGAAGCAGATACTCCGGGAAAATCCCGATTATCTTAAGCTTCTCTCAGAGCCCTCAATTAAAAAGGCCGAACGTCTCAGCCTTATAGATAAGGCATTTGGCGGTTCATGTGAAAAATATATGGTCAATTTTCTTAAACTCCTCTGCGAGCGCGACATGCTTGGCGAATATGAGGGCTGCTGTGAAATCTTCGTCAGAAGATACAACGAGGATCACGGCATTTCCGAGGCCATAGTTACAAGCGCCGTACGTTTAACGGACGAACAGCTTAAGAAACTGACCGAAAAACTTGAAGCAATCAGCAATAAAAAGATTTCCTTAGTACAAAGGATAGACAAAAAGACGTTGGGCGGCATCAAAGTCGAGATAGACGGAAAGCAGCTCGACGGTACCGTAGCCGGACGTCTCGGCGGAATCAAACGGAAACTTGATGAAATAGTACTATAGAATAAAATCATTTTAAGGATGGATTGGAATTATGCAATTAAAACCCGAAGAAATATCCCAGATCATCCGCAGCCAGATAAAATACTATGAAAACTCCATTCGTCAGAACGAAACGGGTACCGTACTAAATGTAGGTGACGGTATCGCCCGCGCAAGCGGTCTGATCAACTGTATGGCCGGCGAACTCCTCGAGTTCGAGGACGGCAGTTTCGGAATGGCTCAGAATCTTGAGGAAAACAGTGTTTCAGTCGTTTTATTCGGTTCAGGTGATAATATCGGTGAGGGACAGACCGTAAAGAGAACGGGTAAGGTCGTATCCGTTCCCGTAGGCGAAGCCATGATAGGACGTGTCGTAAACGCCTTAGGACAGCCTATTGACGGTGCGGGTCCCATAGCAACCACCGAGTTCAGGGCAATAGAATCTCCCGCTCCCGGTATCTGCGAGCGTCAGTCGGTTTTTGAGCCCCTTCAGACAGGAATCAAGGCTATTGACTCCATGATCCCCATCGGCCGCGGTCAGCGTGAGCTTATCATAGGTGACCGTCAGACAGGAAAGACTACCATCGCAACCGATACGATCATCAACCAAAAGGGT
>JAEEVO010000032.1 GCA_016290905.1 Lachnospiraceae bacterium
CCCTCATCAGTAAATCTTTCAAGTGAAAGCTTTACTTTTGAGGCATCATCATCTACATTGAAGAAACAGCCATAAAATTCCTCTCCCTCTTTCATCGTGAACTGATGATATACACAGGGATTCTCCTTTGATAATCTGCCAATTTCATTTCCATTAGCTTTGGCTTGTTCCGGCAAAAGCAGAATCGTCATAACAAACATCATAAATACTGCCACCAAAATTCTTTTTCTCATACCTTATCCTCCTTTTATCATTGTTTATAAATATTTATGCCATGTAACGTACGCCATTAATCTAAATATGCAATTTTATCTGTTTCAGGATTTCAATTTAAGATACATTGCCGGACGAACGCCTGCTCCATAATAGCTATCTACATTGCTTCCACTTCCCTGAACTGTACCCATAAGTGAAATCAATGTAGCGTGGCACAGCTGTATTCCCGGTGTTCTCAACCACCACCAACATGATCCGATATTTTCTTCCGTAGGATATCTATCATCATAATATGCGCCTTGTGCTGCGGCATACTTTGTCGCAGATGTCCTACGGTCAACTTCATAAGAATTCCATTTTTCAAAACCATATTTACTATCGGTTATCTCATCCATAGAAAGTAAAAAAATTTTATCTTTTGTATTTTTACCGCCATCTGAATGATAATTATAGTTTTCGCCGGTTTTAACAGTAGTTTTCTTTATCATTGACTTTTCTGTCTTATTAAAAGCTACATTATAAAATTTGTTATTAAGCCATTTTCTTAATGAGCAGGTTTCCCATGTAACATCAACCCATTCCATGTTATAAGGCATACTGTCTAAAATATACTTGCTTATTACAAATATGCCATTCTTGGTCTTATCCAGAACTATCCATTCAATAGCATCTTTCCCATCTGCCGGATAATCCTGTTCGTATGATCCAAACTTTATCGTTTCACCTATCTTAACCTTTGAAAAATCATAAGAAGTCTTGTATCCTACTGTTTCCTCTTTTATCTTTACATTTTTAGATTTACTGAATTCACCATAATTTCTTACAGTACTCCCATCTTGACTGGTACTCAGAGTGTAGGCGCGAACTTTAATCGAAATCTTTCCCTTAGAAAGATTCTTTAATATTATACTTCTTGCAGAATTTCCATCTTTTTCTATTGTTGCAGCATTAACAAAGTTGCCCGGATTTGCTAAGTAATCATATTTGTATGAATCATTATAATTTTTATATCCCTTATATCCTGTATTTGAAGTTACCCATACCTCGAATCCTTCAGCTCCTTCAGTCTTTCCGATAGTAACCTTCGCATCAGTACTTCCTGAAACCTTCACTTTAATTGTTGGAATCCCCGGTTTACTTGCAGCTTTAGTGTTACCAAATGGAAACGCAGAAATAAAAAGCATTATACAACATAACACTGCAAGAATTCTTCGAGCCAGATTTTTTCTTGTTTTCATTCGATTTACCTCCATGTTCAATCACTATTTGTATTAATTAATTTTCCTTTGAACCTTTAATCCTCTTATTTTAATTCTCCAAAAAATCCCGCATACTCAAATTTGTAAAGAGTCACTTTGTTTCCAAACAGATCAATCTCTTTACCCTCAGCTCTGCCGCTTTGAATCTCTTTTGCTCCTTCTATAAGCTTCGGGATAATGTCCGGATTTACAGGGAAAGAACCGTGTGAGGGATATACTTCATCATACTTATCTCTAAAGGTCAGCAATTTCTCCATACTTGGTATGTATTCCGAAATATTCCTGAACTGCCCAAACATAAAGATATTTCCATCCTGTACTGAATCTCCCGCGATCAGAACCCTGTTATTGATGTCAAGTATCGCAATGCTTCCGGGTGTATGTCCGGGAATATCATAGATTTTCAAAGGTCTTTCTCCTAAGTCAATCGTATCCCCTTCTTTCACCGGGATAAAGCATTCATTTCCGCCTGCATGTTTGTAATTTTCAGCTTCTGCAGGGCTCAAATATATTGTGTCAAACGCGGCATTTCCCGAAATATGGTCACGGTCAGCATGAGTATTTAAAAGTTCTATCTTCTTAGACGTCACTGATTTTGCAATATCAAGTGCATCGGGCGTATTCATGCCCGTATCTATCACAAGTGATTTTTCTGTCCCTTCAAGTATAAAGAACCTGACCATGCCATCCTCAACCCGCCATGTATTTGAATTTATCTGTATAATCTCTGCCATCAGAACCTCCTATAGTTTTAAGGAAAATATCTCCCCATATATGAGCACTGCATTCCTGACACATTCTTCACAGGAACATAGAGGTTTCCCATCAGTAACTTTCTTAAGATCTTTGCAGGTTATTGCCCCACATCTTTCCCTGAAGGTTTCCTGAATGTTTCTTGCAATTTTCAAGGTGCCTTTTCCTTCTGTTTTTAATCCGGCTATCATCCCTGCTCCGATGATAGCTCCGCAGGTAGCCTCCTGATTTCCCATACCTGCACAGAAGCCGGCTGATACCTGCTTCAATTGCTCTTCAGTCAGGTTTGTCTGGTCCGCCAGTGCAGCGGTAACCGCTTGTGAGCAATTATAACCACCCGATGTTTTCAGTTGTACCGCTTTTTCAGCTCTTTCCTGTAATGTCATATTATCTGCACCTCCAAATACCTCATGTTTTTTTTCCATATGATCCTTAAGCCGTTTTCTTACGATCTGATAACATTGGTTATATCAGAAACTTCCTTTACAATATAGGTAGCCCCTGCATTCTTTAATTCTTCTTCGTTGCCATATCCGTACAGGACACCGATGGAATCTATGCCTACCTCACATGCCGCCTCTATATCATAGAAACGGTCACCTATCATGATAATGTCTTTTAAGTCCCGTTCAGTGAGGCTCAGCTTTGCCATGGCTCTGCGGATGAGGATTGCCTTATTGGGGTCATGCTCGTCGAGTGCAGGTCCTATAATCCCGTTAAAGTACTCAAATATCTCATCATTCTCAGCAACTGTGACAGCCATGGTTTCAGGCTTAGATGTTGTGATCATTAAAGTGCAGCCTGCGTCTTTGAGTGTTTCAAGCATCTCTTTTATACCATCATAAAGAGGCGCCTGATATACGCCTTCTTTTACATAATATTCACGATAGATTTTTATAGCTTCCCGGCTATCTTCATCGGAAAGACCGTAAAAATCATGAAAAGAAACATATAAAGGCGGACCAATGAATTTTTTCAAAATCTCCTTGCTTGGAGTCTCTATTCCAAAATGGTTCAGTGCTCTCACAGCCGCAGCCATGATACCAAACTCAGATTGTGTTAGTGTTCCGTCAAGATCAAAAAATATGTATTTATACATTACTTTCTCCATCCCCCGGTTACCGTAATATCTCCACTACCTCACCAATGTACATATCATGAGGGGCGTCACCCTTATAAAACTTTGCCGAATCGGGGTCAAGTATATTCGAGGGTTCAAGTCTCTGCATAAACAGTTTCCTGCAAACAAGCGTCACCTCTGCCTCATCAAAAGTCATTGACCGAGACAGTTCTTTTGCTGTAAGACCTGAATCCTTCATCTTATCCATATCCCTTCCGGACTTTGAGCCAAGAACTCCGAGAATTTTTTTGTACTCTTCAGGGAAGAAGCTTACGGTAAAATAGTCTTCCCTGTCCATAAACTCGTGTGTATATCTTGAAGTTCTTACATATACTGTTGCCACAGGCTTACCCCATATGGTACCCATACCGCCCCAGCTGACCGTCATGGTATTAAAGCTTTCCTTGTTACCTGCTGTAAGTAATGCCCACTTCTTGTCAAAAACGTTAAAAATATCTGTCTCAAAATTCATCTTTTTTCTCTCCTTCTCTAAGTCATATTCATCAGAAATATAATCCGGTCCGTTCATCCAAAGACCTGTATTCGAATCAAAAAGATTTTCAAATGTTTTTGATTTGCGAAATTCCCGAAAAACCTCTTCCTGCGTTCTGTTTTCTTTTAAGGCTCTTGCTTCAACCACCATGGTTGCCAACAGTTCCATAGTATACTCTCTTGATCTGTCTGTCATAGTGCCACACTTTCGTATCCTGCATACTCTAAAACATTTATCGCTTTCTCAGTCCTAAAACACAATTGATTTTTTAGATTATTAGGTTCCAGAAATCCTATTGCTATTTCATCTGCTCTCTCAGATCCTATTTCACCATATGCACCGTCAATATAAGCTGTAATAACAAGATTAGTGTCATCGTTTGCTATTTTTCCGCAGATTATATCAAATCCGCTCCATTTTTCAACTTCACCTTTCAAACTTCCAAATCTTCTATGCCCTACAACACAGTGCAGCCACTCTTTATCTGCATCCTTAAACTCAAACACTTTTAAACCGGATAAAGATTTAACCTTAAACATAGATATAAAACCTTCTTTTGTTTGTGATGATAATGTCCCATTCTGAACAGCTTTTCTAACAGATGTTTTTGTAAATCTTTCAGCTTGCTTTTTATCAGTTGTAAGATAGAATCCTTGTCCAAAGTCCTTTCCTTTTCTGCATTGAGCAAGCTCCGGCTTTTCAACTATCTGATAACTTCCATGATAAAGGATAGCGCTTTCTATTTTCATAATATACACCCTTTCCTTTTAATATACTCGTCAATATCATCCAAATTGGCATCATCCCCTTGTACATGAAAGAACTCATACGTATCTCTTATGTACCCGTCTACATCATATTTATCAAAAATATCTGCACATTCACGAATATTTTTCTGCCATCTTTTATTAGCTTGTCTAAATAATCTCACCTGCATATGCAATATTTCGTCTCTTCTCATCTCTAAACCTCATAATAATTGTAAATCTCAATCAAATCTAATAATCTTTGCCCGCTTATCTCCCATCTTGTCTATAATAGCTGCTTTCGGATCGATCATACGCGGACGTGAATGCCAAGTGCCTTCCGCCTCACTATAGGCTGACAGCCATGCAAATCCCGGCAGCTGAGCATAAGTGTTATGGTTAAACACTTTTGAATACTCCTCGGTAAACGTGCTTATCTCTATAAGTTTGCCATAAGAGAATGCAAAAATGTTGTCGCTCACATCAAAGCTTCCTACATAAGCATTGAGACCATTGGTAGCAGTCACCAGTCCGAAAGCCCTGGAATCAGTAGTTAAAGATCCATATATATATTCGTGGGACCTTCCCTTTTCAGTCATAAACGGCTTTTTGGTATATAAGTTCTCAAAACCACTGAACAATACAATATTGTCCTTATAGGTTACATTTTTGAAAAGATGTGTGTCCTTCCACGTCTGATCCCAATTTGTGAACATATTGCCCATGACACAATATTCGGTCAAATTGCCTTCGTATCTGATATCTTCAAGCATCCCGTCCTGATATTCGAAAGATTCGCAGGTCGGACCCTCCTGATAACAATGGTGCGTGTAGCAGTTTATTATCTGCTCGAAGCCGCCGGCACAATTAAATCCGCCACCCATCAGAGCAACATCAGGGAAATCCTCACCATAATGATATACTCCGCCACCTATCCATTTTGCTTCGCAGTTTTGGAAAAGAAGATGTGTACCGGCTCCTCTCTCCGGGGTTGCTCCACCGGCAATAGTCTGAATTGAATATGCAAAACAAAGATTATCACAGGTTCCGTAATCATACATTCCCCGCATAAAAGAATACGGCGTACTTCTTCGGATATCGTTAAACAGTTCTCCCGGATTACCTTCATCACATCTTAGATACAGTTCACCTGTGACAAATACTTCCGTACAGGTTTTATCGATGATTCCTTCAAGAAACATGTTCGTCGGGTCAAAAGGCTCTGGTTTATATTCAAGTGCAGGGAAAAAACACATGTTTTCAAGATGTTTTTTCACATCATAGTCTTCGCCTAACCTGTAATTTTTTATATCTATATATTTTTTCCCATCCCAATACGGCGCATCCCTCTTTGCGTATGATTCGCCTTCATTAAACACGATAACGCCAACCTCGGGAGATTTTTCATAATACTTCCAGATCTTTCTTCCATCCTTGCCCTCGTAATAAAGGGTCCACTTATCCGCACCGGATGCATTTCCCAACGCCCCCGAGATTACAGGCTTGGGACCTTCACCATATGCGGAAAAAGTAAGTCTCTCCACGTCATCGAATATCAGGTATTCACATTCATCCCATACTGAACCACGTTCAAAGAAAACAGCGTCACCCTCATGCAATTCTATCCACTTGAGCCTATTTATAGTTTTAATAGGCGTAGCTTCGCTCAGTCCGTCGTTGTTATCATCACCGTTGTTTGAAACATAATAAGCAGTTCCTGTATAAGTTTTGCCCTGAATATACTTATCACTCTTTACAATCTTGTTGTTGGTATTTAGTATAGCTTCCCTGCGTTCATCAGCCTTTTTCAAGATTTCTTTTGCTTCTGTAGTTTCTAGTACCATTTCCAAGATTTTCTCAGACGTGGCAAATGCTATCTCCTCATCTGACTCATACAATCTTACTATTGCCTCGGCCGCCTCTTTATACGTCAGATTGTCCTTGATACGCCAATCACCATTAGTCGTCTCTAAAAGAGCAAATCCCGTGATACAGGATTTCCGCCTTATAGTAAAGTAAAATGAAGCATTATCAATCCTCGAATACATGTGACGATCCTCAAAAAGAGGATCCACGTTTGATTTTACAGGCGTATCTATGCTGAAAACAGGATCTTCCCACGACGCATTGATACAGAAATCATAGTCGTCATACGGATGCATATGATCGTTGATGATATTCAGGTCTACAGCTTCCGCAAGATAATGCATACCGAGAAATGCTGCCTCACGCTTCATAACGATATCAGGTGCTTTCTTTGTTAACTTATTCCATTCTTTAAGTGCCGAGGACTTGTACAGTTCAATCATCCTGCCCGCCATTGCGCAGAAATCCTTATATGATATCGGCTCCGTAGCCGCAACCTCCTCATTGGTTCCGGCATCAGCAATTCCATACCATACTGCCCTTTCATACTCTGTCGAAGGAATATCATATCTGACCTTGACGGTGCATTTAAGAGTCTTTGTTTTCTTTTTACTTCCGGCCATGTATATGACCTTGGCTTTGATGGCCGCTTTACCGGTAGTTTTACCTATCGCTTTTACCGATCCCTTCTTTTTTGCAGAAAGTTTTATACAACCTTTATCTTCGCCTGTAACCGACCAAGTGGTTTTCTTTATGTTCTTAGAATTACTAAGTATAAGCTTTGCATCTTTTCCTACAAACACGATCATGTTTTTAGAAGCAAAAGCCGGAACCGTCGCTGCTTCGGCTGTTGTCGTCATCAAACCAAATCTCATTTCAGGTATAATCAAAGATATGGTTAAAATAAGAATCAAAACCAAAACATTTTTTTTACGCATCATAAAAAACTCCTTTTTTAGTGTCATCGGTACCGGATACCTTTAATACTTTTATGTATCATCTACATACTTTTGAATTCTAATATAAACTGATGTTTCCCAGTAAAAATTCCACTATCAATCTTTCTTCCTTTTTCTTAAGGAAGTTCATGTGTCCTCTTCCTTTAAGTAAATATGTCTTACAATTGGGGATTATTTTTTTTGCTCTTGGAAGTACGTTTGCGGCGGGGAACAGAATATCCTTTTCTGCTGCCATGACAAGTGTAGGAGCTTTACATTTCATCATAAGTCCGGCGTCAACATCACTTGGCATTCCCGTTTTTACCTTTGAATAAGTTATGCTCAATTTTGCAGTCTGATAGATATCCTCCGTAATATTTTCTTCCGTAATTGCCAAAGGCAAAAATGTTCTCTTTAACCATATATCCTTATGTGTGATCCAATACAGGATCATCGGGAACATCATCTTCAGACTATTTATCTGTGGCGCATTCTTTATTCCTGAAGGTACATACAGAGCTGCCCTTTTTATCTTATCCGGCACCACACACATCGTCTTAGCTATGATTCCGGCACCGAAAGATCCCCCAAACAAACACATCTTTTCATATCCAAGCCTATCGATTACTTCACCCGCCCAAATACCATAATCATAGTTTTTGTGTGAAAGAGATGTCTCGGCACTCTTTCCCGGATGACCTATTGTATCCACGGCATATATATGAAAATCCTGCATTATGAAATCCAAAGTCAAAAGCGTATAAGCAGTTGTGGAGTTTCCGCCGTGGAAAAACAGCAGCGGCTCCCCTGAAAGATTACCTGTCTCAACTATATGCGTTCTGCCAAACGAAGTTTTTACATATATGTCTCGGCATGGACTTTTTACCCTTGCGAGCTGCCTGTCATAAAGCTTTAATATTTCTTTTTTCCCTTTTTTTGATTTGTATATTGATCTCATTTTTTCAACCCCATATACTCACTCATAGTACCTGACGCTATAAACTCTATTTTTCTTATACTCGAATACAAAATCCTTTCTCACTTTTTGGATTCCTCATCCAAACTGTATTTCTTGTATCGAAAAATTTCATTTATCAGTAATATTAATGAAAACAAGAATACGGCGGCTATAAAGATCAGTAGTGGAACCTGTTTCTTTTGATTTTCCTTCTCGGTATCAAGATTAAGGATTTGAATAACATACCCGAAATTAATATTTTCATTAGAATCCGGCATTTCACGTGTGTCATATATTGTCTGAATCTGTTTCTTCAACATCCTCTGATCTTCTTCTCCGATACTATCCACATACCCTCGTAAAACATAAGTATTTCCATCAGCTTTAGGAACGATCTTGTTTACATTATTGGCAACATAAAAACCATCCTTCAACGTATCCTCAATAAACCCGGGTGAAGAACATATGACAAGTTCATTGCTGTACACAAGCTTAAGTACTCCGTGATCGCGATTGGGGACAAAATAATTTCCTCTCATATACAGGGCAGAAAACCCATACTCATATTCAATCTCAACCATTTTATGATAGTTTTCTTTTAATTCAGAAGTACTTTTTATCCTTGTCGGTTCTTCATCAAGATTATCCACTATCGTTGCTTCCGGAATAAATACCAAAACTATATATATTAATAGTATGAAAAAGCATATTCCAAAGAAAATAGCTCTGCTATATTTAAATTTCCACTCATACATATGCTCCTCCATTTTACACTTGTCATCATATACAGATAAATGACCCAATGCAGACATTAGCGGCAAAATCAGCCCATTAGACCCTCAGCCTGTCATTTAAAGAAAATCTGCAATGCATGGTAAAGATCCAGCTGCCATGCCTTCATATCATGTACCCCGCCCGGAATGGTGAAGAAATCGTAATTCACACCCTTCTTTAAGTAACTGCTTTGTTCAAGCACCTTTCCCATGATGTCCGTATGCTCTGCATATGCTATGTCCTTGTCCCCGTTACAGCAGAACATGTACTTGAGCTCGAGTCCTTTTTCCTCTCCGTTCTTAAGGGTCTCGCATATGCGTTTTGCCTCACCGTCGTGGTCACCGAAAGGTCCGCCGCATCCCGAAAAAGGTCCGTACCATGCGAACATGTCGAAATTGTTGTAAAAAGCGGCACGATAAGTAGCCATAGAACCCAGCGAAAGCCCTGCAAATGCTCTATGTCCCCTGGTTTTTACAAGATTTTCTTCTGATACATCACGTCCGGCAAATGTCAGATACCGGCTCTCAATTGCAGGGATCAGATCCTTACGGAGTTCATATTTAAACTGCTCCGTTATGAAGTCGCCGTTCCTGTCAGTTTTCTCATCTCCCCTGTAATAGGTAGGGGTAACTATGATGCATGGATCGCAGATACCTTCTGCCATCATATTGTCAAGGATGGTCACGGTTTCCGGGAACGTCTTGAACCACCAGTCCTCTGTCACAGCTCCGCCATGCATAAGGTAGAGGATATTATATTCTTTATCTTTATCATATCCGTAAGGGAGATAGACCCATGCACCTTTATGAAGCGGTTTATTGTCATTATCATAGGTAAAAGTATCATATTCAAATCTCTCAACTGTTCCCTTCTTGCTGCAATCCTTTAACATTGCCGAAGGCATTTCATATACATAATCCATATTTAAGTTCCTCCTCTTTACATCATCTGCGAAGCTATGAACTCTTCCGAAGTCATGGGATAAGAAGTATCCACTTTGTCAATCATTATACCACCGTAAAAGCATGATTGGCAAGCGTTTCTTTAGGTTCACGGCATTTTCGCCAAAAACAATATAGTCTAGTGACAAAGCCGATGAATTATGATAGAATATCTGAGCATTAAATTTTTTTAGGGAAAATAATGATATGGATGAGAATAAAAAAACAAGCAAATATAAACTGGTTACGGAACAGATTTCGGGCATATTTGTCCCGATCATTAATTATCTGACAGCAGCAAGTATCATAAAAAGCATTTTGATACTACTTTCCGGTGCAGGAGTATTGGAAAAGGATAACGGTCTTTATATGATTTTTTATGCCGTATCCGACGGATTCTTTTATTTCCTTCCTGTGTTTTTAGCCATAACGGCGTCAAAGCAATGGAAAACAGATTTATACATATCACTTTTGATACCTGTTGCCATGTTGTATCCCGATCTCCTCGCAGTACTCGAAAACGGAAAAACACTTCCTTTTCTTGCGTTCGACATACAGCCGGCAATCTATCATTCAAGCGTGATACCGGTAATCCTCGGAGTCGGTCTCCTTCATTTTGTGGAAAAGCCGTTCGACAAACTGCTGCCGGAAGCAGTCAGGGGCTTTTTAAAGCCGGTGTTCTGCTGCATAATAGTTCTGCCGTTCACTTTTCTCATCTTCGGACCGCTCGGCACCTGGATTGGGAACGGTCTGACCGACTTATTTGAATTGCTTTACGGATGGAATCATATCGCAGCAGGTATATTTATGGGCTTCATCATTCAGCCCATGGTTTTTGTCGGAGCTCACTGGAGCATAGTGCCCATCAGTATAGCAAGCATTGCTTCAAACGGGTATGACCTGCTCCTGCCGCTGCTCGGTGGTGCGGTTTACGGTCAATGCGGCGCAGCACTCGCCATGGGACTGATCTGCAAGGATAAAGCCAAGAAAAACATCTCTTTTCAGGCAGCTTTCTCATCCGCTCTCGGAGTAACCGAGCCGGCATTGTTCGGCGTAACCATGAAAAATCCAAGAGCGATGCTTTCCGCATGCATAGCCGGAGCCGTTGGAGGCGCAATAGCCGGATACGCCGGTTCACAGTGCCTTGCCTTTGCTTTCCCCAGCTTTGTAACCTGTATCGCATATACAGGAAACGGCTTCGCCCTGTTCCTCATCTCGATGGCGATTGCTTTCCCGATAGGACTTGGGCTTACACTGCTGCAGCGCAAGTGGATACTTAAAGAATGAGATCTACTTCTCCTCCGGCCAGAATTCCATTATCTCAAATTCTTCATCCTTCGTTTCTTCCTCCGGAAGGATCGATCTTATGGTCTCCGTCACCTTTTCGTATCTCTCTATCAACGATCTGTGTTCACTGCGGATTGTTTCACCGTCCCCGTTCTTTGCGGCCGCCTCAAGCCTTGCCGCCTGTTCGGACAGTTCCATTGCTCCGATCAGCTTTGAACTGCTTTTCAGTGAATGCACATAAATGGCATACTCGTGCCAGTCTTCATTTTTACATCCGTTCTCAAGATGATCGGTTCTTTCAGCCTGTGCCGCCACATAATCCTTTAGCAGTGAGCGGTAAAAATCTTTGTTGTTCTGGCAGTAAGGAAGACCGATCTCGGGATCGATACCGTTTTTCTTAAGGATTTCAAAATCATCCGGTATCTGTTCCTGCTCTGTCTTTTCTTCAGTTATCTCATCCTGCACGATCTCAAGCTTATCCTTGGGCAGATGCTTCATCAGCATTTTTTCAAGCGTCGCTCCGTCTACAGGCTTTGTAATATAATCCGTAAAGCCCTCCGCAAGATATCTTTCCTTTGCGCCGATCACTGCGTCGGCCGTCAGGCAGATGATGGGAACATTGCTGCTCTTTCCGTTTACGGTCGTACGTATGCGGTGAAGCGCCTCGGAGCCGTCCATTTCCGGCATTCTCTGATCCATGAGTATGAGGTCGTACCTGACATCCCGTGCCTTTTCAACAGCGTCGGCTCCCTTGGTAACCGTATCTATCTGCAGCAGTGTATCCTTAAGCAGATTCATCACAACGGTCAGGTTTATCCTGGTATCGTCAACAACAAGTATGCGTGCCCCCGGTGCCCTGAAGGACTCGCGGTATGCACGGGTTTTCAGCATATTTGTTTCAAAACGCTCACGGTAATTGCCTATCGGTACGTTTGAAACGATCTTCTGGGGAATGCATAAAGTAAAGGTTGAGCCTTTTCCGTATTCACTTTCTACGGTTATGCTCCCGCCCATCATGTCAAGCAGGCGCCGGGTAATGGTAAGTCCCAGTCCCGTACCCTCAACCGTACTGTTATGATCCATATCCAGACGTTCAAACTTTGTGAAAAGCTTTCCGATATCCTCCTGTTTGATACCGATACCCGTATCAGTTATAACAACAACCAGGGTTATGGTGTCGTCGTTCTTCTTTTCTCCCCTGACAGCCAGACCGACGGAGCCCTGCTCCGTATATTTTACGGCGTTGTTAAGGATATTGGTAATGATCTGCTTTACACGGGTTTCATCTCCCATCAGCTCGTCGGGGATGAAGCGGTCGATTTCCACGATGAAATCAAGCTTTTTCTCCTGAGTCTTCAGTTGTACCATTGTACTGAGGTCGCCAAGCAGATTGCTCAGACGATATTTGCCTTCCACGATATCCATGCGTCCGGCTTCTATCTTTGAAAAGTCAAGGATATCATTTACTATTGCAAGCAGGTTATGTCCCGCATTTTCGACATCACCGGCGTATATTACTATGTTCTTGAGAGATTCGTTAACCTCCTGCACGTCCTTTTTGCCGAGCTGCTGTGTCCTGCGGCTTTCCCTGAGTATCATCTCGTTCATGCCCAGAACGGTATTTATGGGAGTCCTGATCTCATGGGACATATTTGCAAGGAACTCGCTCTTTGCAAGATTCGCGCTCTCCGCTCTGACCTTTTCCTCAAGCAGTTTTCCCTGAGCGCGTACAAACGGTCTTACCGTTACGAACAGCAGGATCGCTGCCAGGAATAACGATATGAGAAGGATGATGATATAGCTGGCCACAGTGCTTCTCATCTGTGTCGAGAGCTGGCCTTCAAACCAGTCAGCCTTAAAGTCAACGGCTATGATACCGGCCACACTTCCCGATGAATTAAAAACAGGACTGTATGCACTGTAAAACTCACCCCATGCGTCTGAGTACGGTACTTCATCCACGGCTGCCGTGCCCTTCCCTGCACGCGCCAACGCCTCCGTGTATTTTACACTGTCCCCGTAAGATGCGGGCGTATAAAGATCGAGGTCTATCGTAAATATGAAATTTCCTTCCGACTCTTCCTTTATGCTGTAAACATACTCCAGTTCAACATTATCACGGAAGACCGCAAGTGTATCATAAAGCTTTTTGTACTCTTCACTTCCGACATCCTCCTTTTTGAGCGCGCCGAGGACATCTCCGTTTACCGAACCGGAAGCGCAGTTGGCTATATCCAGCATTCTCTGCTGGATAGCCTTACGGATCCCGTTTCTTGACCTGTATATTGATACCGAACAGAAAAGTATACTTGATAAAAGCAGTATAGCTTCTGCCATAAGGATTATTTTGGTTGATAGATTATTTCTTCTTGCCACGTGCTATTCCTTTCCGGTGAAACTTACCCGGGTATTTACCTACTACTCCAATATATAAGTATACCAAATCAGGCCCTTCAAGTCAATTTCTTTCAAAAAAAACCTGCCGGGTCTGTACTTACCCGACAGGTTAAAAAATGTAATTTTATTTACAGTGATATATCATGTTATCCCAGAGCTTCTCGACCTTCTGTGCATGTTCATCCTTTATGATATACCTTGTATCCCCGGAGCATGCGCACTTAACCAGGCTTCCGTCATCCTTTACGAAATAAAGGGTATCCTGTCCGTAATCACACATTACATATTCGGTCGTAAACTCCGCATTCTTGTCCACCTGCAAAGCATGTTCATACATTTCAAGAAGATAATCCTTGTCAAGGACCGCGTCTTTCTTAGCATCCTTTAAAAGCTTGACGATTTCTTCTTCGGTGACGTCGCCGTCGGGATACATTGAAAAATTATAATCAAAAGAATATACCCTGCCGTCTCCCATAACGAGCATTGTCCTGTGCTGATAACCCCAAGCCATGTTTGAATATCGGGAGACGAATACAACCTTATCCGGTGAAAGCTCTGCAGCCGGAGTTGTTTCTTCCTTATCTGCCAAAACAACCTTCCTTGCATAAGAGATCAGTTTCTTTTTTGTGCTTTTTGTGACTTCGCCTTCTTCCGTTTCCGTTGAATATACCAGAAGATGCGTACTGTCAAGCACTTTTAAGACGAAAAACTTGTTCGAATAATCGATCGCCAGCATATATTTCCCACTACCGTCCTTTTTTACGGAAAATATCTGCTCAAGCACTTCCCTTGGTACCGAATATGCGCCTATCCTGTCCGCCAGATAATTGATCAGCTTATTCTTATACTTCTTCTTTGAAAGATACTTGATCATTATTCTTGTATCTTCATCATCAGCGGCATTCAGGATCAATATTGATGCCTGCCCGCCTCCGGGAATGTCAAAAACGGTTTCTTCTGAACCGACAGTATCTTCCTTAAGCTTCCACTTGCTGTAAAACGGCACTGTTATTTCATTATCTTCATAGCCGATGTTAATGGTCTTCGTCTTTGCTGCTGCCGGGATCGTTAAAGTACTTGCGATCAGGCATAACATAATGAGTAACGATAAAATCTTCTTCATAGGAAACCTGCCTTTCTGTGTGATGTGAAATCATCTCGCTCTTCCAACAATAACGCTTGAAAACACAAATAGTTTCAGCTGTTGTTTTTCGCTTATCATACATTAGACGAAGCACAATTCATCCGGGTTCCAAAATATACATTCTTTCATCCGGCGTCATTCCTTCACCCGGCGTCATTCCTTCATCCGGCGTCATTCCTTCACCCGGCGTCATTCCTTCATCCGGTGTCATTCTCTCATCCGGTGTCATTCTGAGCGAAGCGAAGAATCTTAAATCCTTATGCAATAACTCTAAAAAATCCATATCACGACATCAAGAACAAGCAGTATGCAATAATAGATGATCGGAAGTTTTTCCTTATCCTCGGGCATTTCTATACTGTCAAGTATATTGGCCTGCTGACCATCTCCCTTACTCTCGGCATCCTCCTTTTGGGACTTAAGGCTCTCAAGTTCGAGAAGATAGATCTCGACCTCCAGGGAATGGTTCTTTTTCGCATAACCGGAATCCATTACAAACAGAGCGGCGATAACGGGTATGGCGACACCAAAACCAATATTCAAAGCCGTTTTGTTGGCGGAACCGCAGATAAAGACCACGAAAATGCACAATGCGGCAATCGCCCTTAATATTGTCTGCACTTTCGAGTTTTTTTCTATATCCTTCTGAACGGCAAGCATTTTAAACAAAGCTTCATTATTCATATGTATACCGGTATCCTTTTCTTCTGATCGTCAATTATCCGCATTAACAAAAATCTCGTCTAACCGGTCATGTAAACGCCTGTACTCTTTAAGGACATCACCGGTAATGCTTCCGATCTTAACATTATTCTCTTCTCTTCCGGCGTTCTCAAGCTCTTCGGCCTTCTCCGAAAGCTCAAATGCACCTATCAGCCTTGCTGCATTCTCGAGATCGTGAAGCAGAGAAGTATACTGCAGGAAATCTACTTTTTCAAAGCTTTCCTTTATGAGATCAATACGTTTTAACGCCATGTCGCGGAAATTCCTGCAAAGCAGAACATATACGTCCTCTCCTCCTGCGGTTTCCGCGCCTCTTTCGGCATCAATACCCTCAATCTTTGAGATAAGCGCCAGCTTCTTCTTTATTGAAGACTCATCGTCAGTACTGTTCTCTTCCTCGTCGGTGAATATTATCTTCTCATCGGGAAGATAGCTCTGGATCATCGCTTCAAGCTTACTTCCGTCCAAAGGCTTTGCAAGATAATTCGTATATCCGAGGCTTAAGTATTCCTCTCTGGCTCCCGATATTGCGTGTGAGGAAAGCACTATTATCGGGGTTTCCGCATTATCGGGGCATTGCTTTCTTATTGCCCGCATCGTATTTTCATCATCCATACCCGGCATTGCCGAATCTATGAATACTATGTCATAGCTCTTCTCGGAAGCGAGGTTCACCGCCTCCTCTCCGTTAATAGCCGAATCAACCTGCACCTTTATCCTCTTTAACAGGTTTTTGGCAACGGCAAGCTCCATCTCATCATCGTCGATCACGAGGATCTTTGCATCGGGAGCATGATATATTTCCGGTCTGTCGGCAACAGTCTCTTCCTCCCGTACCTCTGAGACCCCTTTTTCTTCCTCCTCAAGCCTGTTTTCCATATTTCCGGATCTTGAGAATTCATGGATATTGTTGATGAGGGTGATCAGCTTCTTGCCGGCGATATCGATATCGCGGGCATAGGCTTTGATATTCTCCTCATTTGATTCGCGCAATATCATCGTATCCATACCGATAATGGCATTGATGGGCGTCTTTACCTCGTGCGTCATGTTTGCAAGGAATTCCGCCTTCGTCCTGCTCGCATCAGCCTCCATATGGAGCGCACGTTCAAGAGCCTCCGTCTTTTCACGTTCCAGCTGGGAAACCACAAGCTCATGCCGTCCGGTCTCCCTTTTCCTCTGTGTCCACAAAGCTCCCTGAACGATGGAAATAACTATAAATACAATGAAAGTAAACAGCGTTAAATAGAAATACAGCGTAAAGCCCACGGTTTCAAAAAGCTCTCGTTCTTTGGAGAAAACATATGTCTGCTTTGACAGTTCCCTTCCCTTATCGTCAACAACGCTTATGACAAATTCATGGTTTCCGTAAGGTATGTCATAATATGTAACTCCTCCGAGCTTGCTCGAAAGAACCGTGATCTTTTCCGAATCGACACCGCTCAGGTAATAAGTAACATAAGGATCGGCTGTCGTATAATTGTTTATCTCAAGGTTCAGCTCGACACGACCGGTATCCTTGGGGATGAAAATGGTCCCCACCTGTGTTACATCCTCGTATACTCCGTCCCTGATTATTGCGGTTATCTTGGTCTTAAACTCATCAATGGTCATCTCGTAATTGTTAAGGTCAAGCATATACATTCCGCTGGTCCCGCAGATATAGAGATGTTCATCCTCGGTAACGTAATTCCATGCATTACTTGTAATACCTCCCGGAAGGCCGGTCTTGGTGTCAAGCAGAGTATAGGTCTCCATCTTACCTTCCTTCATAAGGTTCTTATAACCGCAGATATATATTCCCGCGCCGCCGAGAATAAACAGCTCGGAAGAGGAATTCACGGCTATATCAAAATTATTGTAATACGGCATGGTTATTTCTTTAATACCAAAGCTCTTATCCATGTAGCAGAGTCCGCTGCCCGTGAGCACGAAATACCCGTTGCCGTTTTCATCGTTAACTATCCTTAAGATAACGCCGGAAGGAAGGCCGTTCTCACGTGTGATATACCTTTCCGGTTTCATGTTCTTTATGACTGCTATCCCATCTGCGTCGGTTCCGCAGAGAAGAGTACCGTCCGTGGTCTCGAAAATGTTAAGCACCGTTCCGCCGCTAAGCTCCTCTCCGAGCCTCAGCTTTCCGAGCACCTCATGATCCTTAAGAAAAACGATACCTGCGTCACTGGACGTTATGATCGTCCCGTCCGACAAAGTATGTACCACCCTGATCTTTTTTTCGGTTTCCTCAGGGTCTATATACTCCTTTAATCCTCCGTTGACATCAAGCTCCAAAAGACCTTTTTCATATGTTGCGATAAGCAGATTTCCCGATCTGTCGGTATCAAGGCTTCTGATCCTTACCGCGTCAAGACTTTTCGTTACTTCATTCTTTATGCTTTTTCCTTCGGAAACATCAAGTATCTTAAGCCCGGTGTTGGTTGCGACATACAAATATCCGTTCCACTCCTTCACGGCGTTGCAGACTGTAGTCTTTTCATTACAAAGCTTGAACACATCGATAAAACTGGATTTCCCGAGGCACAAAAGACCGCATCTTGAGGATGTAAACCAGAGATTTCCCTGATAATCCTTCATTATATGTTCTATCGAATTATTAAATATACCGGTCTCTATCATCGAAAAATGTCTTGAAGAGTCAAAATAACCGATACCGTTGTCTGCGGCAACATATATGACACCGCTGTTGTCAAAGTAAAAATCCCTGATGCTTTTAAGGCCTGTTGCTTTGAGCTCCTTTATTAACCTAAAGCCTACTGACGAATATTCATAAACAAGTATGACATCCGAACCTGTCCCTATATAGATATCCCCGTTCGGTGCAACAATGATCCCGTTTGCAGCCATTTCACCCATATTAAGCGTGGCAACCGGATCTGCGTCTCTGTAGCAGACGACCTTTCCCCGATTATCCATAACTATCATATAACCTGAGGGGGTAGGTGCAAGATCTCTGATATTTCCCGCATCCTCATTCAGCTTTAATATATTTACATTGCCGTTATCATACTGTGCAAGTACCAGTCCCTCTGTTGTTCCGAAATAGTACAGTCCGTTACTGTCCCTGGAGATACATTTTACGGAATTGGAAGGAAGGCCTGAATTCATGTCAAGCGTAACAGATGACATATCAATATTCAGAAGGGTCAGGCCCGCATCCTGCGTTCCCGCCCATAATCTGTCTTCTTCATCAACGAACAGTGTCTGGACCGATCTGACTGTGCTCAGATTGTCGATCAGGATAAATTTCGATCCGTTAAAACGGAACAGACCACCGTAAGTAGCGATCCACATGGAACCGTCACGTGTCATGGCAACGTCGTTCAGACAGCCTCCCACAAGACCGTTGTCACTGTTGTAAAGCTTTTCGATAAAGCTTATTGAATTATCGGCATAGGCATATGAATTCCCTAAAAGCGACGCCAAAACAAGCATTACTGCAAGACCGAAGGCAACCTTTTTCATCAGCTCCTTCTTTAACGAGGCTGCTTTTCTCCGTTTGCCGAAGCCCTTTGATATACGAATCACAAAATAACAGAAAAGCATGGCAAAAAGGACATCCGTAAAGCTTATAAACAAAGCTATCAGCAGATATCCCAACCACAATGATGCCGAAATGCTTTCAAGATAATCGGTTATTGCATCAACTATATAAAGACCGCTCCTTCCCGAATTTACGGACAGGTTGATCATTAAAAGTATGATCGCCCTCACGATCGTAAAAAGAGCAGTTGCACCATAGATCATTGAAAATCTCTCAAAATACCTGGTTTTCTTTACGATAAGCCCTGCAACTATAGCAACAAATACGTCTGCCACAAGGAAATACCAGTCATTTGCACTGAAGATCAGGGAAAGGACAGCGCTCAGTATTGCCGAAGCAACTCCGGCAACCGGACCGCAGACATATGCGGCAAGTATTGTTCCGGTCAGATTTAAATACATCGGCCATTCAAAATAAAACGCCGCATAGCGTCCCGCTACATTAAGGATTATAGCAATTAATACAATCAGAATACCTTTTTTTAACTTATTCACGATCATTCACCCTTTGTTTTAAGCTGCCCAATCTTATCCTTAAAGATTCCTCTCACCCATAATATCAAGAAAAGCAGTTACTATCTCGGGATCAAACTGCGATCCCCTGTTATTTATGAATTCTTCCCTTATCCTGTCACGCATGAGCTTATTCCTGTAAGGTCTGTCGTTGCTCATAGCGTCATACGCGTCGGCAACCGCAACGATCCTTGCTATCAGAGGTATCTCGTCCTCTTTCTTCCCCTTGGGATATCCGGTTCCGTCGTATCTTTCATGATGGAACATGGCTGCCTCTGCGGCAAGAGGTATGTTTTCTATGGATTTAAGGATCTCCGCACCGCGGACGGTATGGCTCTTAACCTCCTCAAATTCGGTACTCGTAAGCTTTCCGTTCTTTCTTAAAATCTGTTCGTTTACAAAGACATTACCTACATTATGAATAAGCGCCGCATTGTAGACAAGATCGCAGTCTCCCTTATCCATGCCCATTTTTCCGGCTATCATCTTCGAATAACCGGCAACCCTTTCGGAATGCCCTTTAGAATAATAATCCCTGGAATCGGCAAGCCCGCAGCAGATATTAAACACATCCGTAAGCATCTTTTCCCTGCTCTGAAGCCTGCCTTCAAAGTGAACGGATACCAGGAATATGGTCCCGATAATAAGGAACGAGATGACTAACATTGCAAATGCGATAATGAACAATCTTCCTTTGGTTCCGTCCCAGATTGTAATATTAAGCTTGTATAACATCTCATAATCCGAGAAATCGATATTTCCGGTCAGGCTGTACATGATAACACCGCTGGTACAGGTTCCGGAATACTCATCCGTACCCTTGATCGGTAATTCACCCGTGGATTCGTCAGGATTCGGATGATATACCAGGAAATCCCCGTCCTTTAAAGGTATGAGAAGATCCTGTCCTGCCTTATGATAATTTATCTTAAGATCGTCATAGTTAAAATTCCTCAGATCGACAGTCTGGGTAAGCTCGTTGCCGTCCGTGTCAAACTGATGTATCTCAAAGGTTCCGCACCACCCGTTGTTAATATAACAGTTTTCCCTGATATTCACACGGATACGCCAGTCCTCAATGTATGAGTGCGCATTATTCGTAATGACGATATCGTAGATCTTGGCATTAAGCTTTGTCCCAAGTCCGGTATCGGCCTTTTCCCATGAATCCGTAGCCCCTCCTCGCGAATGGATATCCACAAGGACCGAAGTTGCGGACGAATTAGGGCTTACCGTTTTCCACTCTTCATTGTATTTCTGGACATTTACCACATGAATGATAAACAAGACTATAACAATCGTAAAAACCGCACACACCGAAAGTGTAACATATTTAATAGCTTTTTTTACATTATCAACTCTGTTGTTCAACTTTATATCTCCTGTTTATTATTCTCTTCTCGAATACGTCCCTCGGAAGAGGTTTGTCAAAATAATAACCCTGTATGATCTCACATCCGAGCGAAAGCAGCGTATCCACCTGTTCCCTCTGCTCAACACCTTCCGCAAGTGTCTCCGCTCCAATGGCTTTCGCAAGCTTTATCATGTAGCTGAGGATCGCAAGATCCTTTGCGTAAGCCTTGTCAACAAAGCCCTTGTCAATCTTAAGCGTATCGAAAGTAACCTCTCTCAGCAGGCTCAGTGAAGAACTTCCGCTTCCGAAATCGTCAACCGCCACCTTATATCCGAGCTTATGCAGGTCGTCAACAAAGCCTTTAAGGACACTGATGGGGAACTCGTCGATTGTTTCCGTGATTTCTATCTCAATCATCTTCTTAGGAACATGGTATTGCTGAACTACCGCATCAATTTCCGCCGCAAGGTTGGGATTGGAAAGGTTCCTTCTTGAGAAATTGACTGAAACGGTGGGAGGTACAAGTCCCTTCTCTATCCACTGACCGATATCGGCACAAACATGGCGCAGCATGTAGAAATCCATATCGCACATGAGATCTTTGGTCTCCATGATCGGGATGAATTTTCCGGGAGGTATCAGCTCGCCGTTCCTGATCCATCTGACCAGTGCCTCGGCGCCGCAAAGATTATTCGTCCTGCTGTTAACCTTCGGCTGATAATATGCCACGAACTCCTCGTTTGCCATACCGATGGGGATGGCGGATGAAAACTGCTTCTCATCCTTTATCATGCCTCTTAGGGACTGCGTCATGTAAGTTATCTTGTTGCCGGAGGCTTTACCGTAGTTCAGAGCGTCATATGCGCTCGATATTATCTCCTCGGCCTTCACATCCCCATCTTCTATCCTGTGGATGCCGACATGAGCGCTTATTTCCATATAGTAATCGGTTCCGTCCTCCGAGAACTTCACCTTTGTCGATGCAAGCTGTGCCAGGAATAAGTCAAGGTTCCTTTTGAGTATTATGGCTATGAACCTGTCTCCGCTCTGCCTTGCCAGCATCTCATCAGGTCTTATCATTTTCCCGATGACTGCCGCGTATTCGGCGATAACCTTATTTCCTATATCCATTCCGTATCTGTCATTGATAAGACCGAATCTTTCAAGGTCAAAATACGCAGCGGCATATTCCGTCTTGTTTGACTGCTGGACTATTTCGTTAAGCCTTGCGATGCAGGCGCTCTCATTAAAAAGACCTGTCTTCTGCTCCGTCGTTTCAAGCAGCCTTCTGGCTTTCTGATCCTCAAGGCTGTGGAAATGAAGAGCGTATATGAGAATGGCCAGAACGGTCGCATTTTCCGAATTCCCGGTATATCCGGGAATGAATCTCTCTCCGGCAATATTAAGGACTATGAAGCTTACGCCTATTGAAATCGAAACCAGTTCGCTTACACCGATCTTGAAATCGCATTTTACGATGGTAAGAATAAGCACCATAGCAAGATACAGCATCAAAACACCGTATGTTACGAAGAAAAACGGTCCGGTCATGAAAGAGTTGGACTCGGTATAAGCGAATACGATATTAAAAGAGTCCGGGATATCCACAAGCAGCAATATCGATACCAAAAACAGCGGGACACCGTAAAGTATCTTCAGCCCTTTTTTATCTTTCCTTGCTATGATCAGCAGCAGGATGTACATTATCGTAGGTCTCAGAATGTAACATGCCGTAGACAGGATGCTGCGCCATATGGTCCTCTCCGGCTGTTCGGAAATCCTTCCCTCTACAGCCGAAAGGATTGATGTAATGACAACAAAGACCATAAGTATTACGAACTTGCTTTTGACCTTGCTGTACATCATCCTGTTCAATACTATCGTATATCCCAGTATGACCAGTATGAATATATATGTATAATATTTGCTTAAAAATTCACCAAAAGACATAGCCAATACCTCTCAGCATACTTTACTTATCATATTATAATACTAAAAAATCATCAAATTTTCAAGTACACATAGTAATATTTCGGATATTTTTATACTGTTTTAAACCCCTCCGGAGAAAATTTTTAACATTTCTTTTATAATTTAATCTATTGAAAGGAAAGATAATTTATGATATACTCCTGTTTATGCACCCGGAAAAGGCAGAAATGCCGGTAATTTTCGGGCCGAAAACGGTTTTTTAAGGAAGGAAAACAAAAATGAAAAGAAAGTTAGCACTGTTACTTATTGTTGTGATGGTCTTATCTTTTGTGGGATGTAATTCATCAAAGACCGAAGAGAAAACCACACCTACGGCAACCGAAGCTCCGACCTCACAGGCCGAGGCAACTGCCGAGCCCGAGCCTACCGAAGCCACAGTTCCTACCGAAGCTCCTACGGAAGCTCCCACCGAGGCTCCTACCGAAGCTCCCACCGACACGCCTGCGCCTACGGAAGCCACTACTCCCGAGCCCACTCCTACCGCCGCTCCCGATCCTCTTGATGGGAAATACCTCAAAGACCTCTTCGCCGAGCACGGAATGAAGATCGGTACATGCCTTAACGTTCAGATGATCAACCGTATTGCTGTCAACAAAATCCTTTTGGACAATTTCAACAGCGTGACCATGGAAAACGACATGAAGCCCGAATCAATCTTCAGTCAGTCCAAGAGCCAGGAGGCCGGCAAGATCGTTGTTGAATTCAGAAACAACGCCTTAAAGATGCTCGAATGGGCAAAGCAGAACAATTATTCAATGCGCGGACATACTCTTGTATGGTACAGCCAGACTCCCGATTGGATATTCCGTGAGGATTTTGATACCGCCAAGCCTTATGTTGACCGTGAGACAATGCTCAGCCGTATGGAAGGTTACATAAAGGACGTTTTCGAAACTCTTGAGGAACTCGGCTACATCGACCTCTTCTATGCTTACGATGTCGTAAACGAAGCATGGCTTGATAACGGTCAGATACGTCAGAGCCAATGGACACAGATCATCGGAGACGACTATCTGTGGTACGCATTCTACTATGCAGATAAATACGCTCCCGAAAGCATCGACCTTTACTACAACGATTTCAACGAGCAGTTCAAGACCCAGACATTGATCAACTTTGTAAAAACTCTCGTTGACGAAAACGGAAGATCCCTGATCGACGGTATCGGCCTTCAGGCACATCTCTACACCAGCGACGATCTCGACAGCTACTTCAAAATGCTTGATGCCTTAGGCGAAACCGGACTTAAGCTTCAGCTTACCGAGCTTGATGTATGCCTTGGAAAATATCAGCATCCGATACCCGGTGTAGATGAGAACTTCAGACCTCAGGGACGTTTCTACTACGATCTTATCAACGGAATCTTCGAAAGAGTTGACAACGGAACAATAAAGATGGACGCTCTGACAATTTGGGGCATCACAGACAACATGTCATGGAGAAAGGAATACAAGCCTCTTCCTTACAACGATGCACTCCGTCCCAAATATGCACTTTACGGATTATTCCAGATGAAGGAACTTGCCGGATTTGATGAGTAAATATAAAGTCATTTAACGTTAAAAACCTCAATTTGACTCTACAGTCAAATTGAGGTTTTTTTGTATTATTAAGCCTTCCCCTTGTAGGGGATTATCTCTACCACGAAGTGGTTGAGATGCCTCACTGGCGAAGTGAAGCTGTCAGCGTAGCTGACTGATGAGGTGTAATCTAAATTCTTTTTGTCATCCTGAGCGACAGCGAAGGATCTTAATTCATCAGGTTTAAAGATTCTTCGCTTCGCTCAGAATGACATTTACAGAATGACACTAACCTAATAACATTAGCAACTGTGAAAATAAATTATTTTGCGAGCATATCATACTTCCCCAGTAGCCCCCGGATCTTCTCCATATACCGGTCCGCCACATCCCTGTCGGCACCGGACGGAGCCCCTTTCTTCCAAAGCTTGTTCACCATTCTGACATAGCCGATAAGAGAAGCCTTTTCTATCGTCTCCGAAAGGACGCCTTGATCCTCCGTTCCCATATAACACTTAAGGAAGCTTTCAAAGAACTTCCCCGCGGTCTGATATGAAAATCCCATGAAATCTTCAACCACCGCCGGATCGTTTTCACCCAGTACCACATAAAAGTAATACAGATCGCTTATCTCTATGAGTGGATTCCCTCTTGACAGCCTGTCCATATCAATCAGCAGAGGCTCTCCGTTCTGCATGAAAACATTCCCTGTATGAAAATCCCCGTGGATCAGGGTGTCGGCAGCAAGCCCGTTAATAAGCTCAATGCACTTTTCAGCCGTTTTCTCGTCCTCCTTGGCCAATCCTCCCCGGACATAGCTCTTAAGACGTTCCAATGCATCCGGGAACTCATCCTGATCTGACACCTTAATACCGTGGATCGTATGCGCCAGCTCTGACATGATCTTTGCATAGCTGTCCGCCTGCCCCGGATTTTTTGCCACAAGCGACGAAACCGTTTCGGAATCCACCAGTTCATACATCGCTCCGTACCTGTCTCCCACAGATACGATCCCGAAGGAAATCGCCGTAGGCACCCCGAGAATGAACGCCTTCCGGCTGAGAGCTATCTCCCGCTCCACGTCCCTGTAGGTATTGTTCTGGTTGAAAACCTTTATAACAAGCTCGTCATTATAACGGTACACATCTCCCTTGGCTCCACGGCCGATAAGCTTACACCCTTCCGTGGAAACCTCCTTGTACTTTTTGTACCTTCCCTTTTCCGAGTCAAAGGTTCCCGGCCAGATGAAATTAATATGCTTTATAAACTCTTTAAAAGCTCCGGTCTTGTTAAGCGAAAGCTCAAGCATTTCGGCAATGCTCTGATAATACCACTTCTGCAGTTCCGGATCGCTCTGATTAAGCATCTGCCAGATTTTTTCCCCGTGTGCCGAAAACTCTCCGGCAAGGGAACGGATATTCGACAGCTTATCCGCCAGCCAGAGCATCTTGATACCGATATCGCTGCTGTTCTTTAACACCAGAAGAGAAGCCTCTTTACGGCGTTTCCATGTTGATTTTTTATCTTCGTCGGGATACTTCTGCTCGGATTCCGAGGATACCAGGTACGCCACTCTCTTTCCGAAACGGTCCTCTATCTCCTTCAGTGTTCCGTCCGTATCCTCCACGATATCATGAAGGATCCCCGCGGTGATAACCTCCATGTCATCCGTCATTGTGGAAAGTATCTGCGCCACCTCCATGGGATGCAGGATAAACGTACGGTTCCCGATTTTGCGAACCTTTCCCTGATGCATGACAGTCGCATAAATAATGGCTTCTTCCAACATATTCATCATGGCACTCTTTACTCCTCTCAAAACTCTTTTACGTACTCAAATGTTACCGTATCTTTTACGCCTGCCTGCTTTATCAGGTCTACGACTCTGTTGAATTCTTTCTCGGATGCGGCCTTGATAGTAAATACGGCGTCTTTTGCTATACCTTTAAATGCATTCTTCAAAATCCTCTCAATTGAATCAGTGAGTTCGATATTCTTGAGGTTCTTATCTCCTCGGAACGCATTTTTACCGATCACGGTGATATTGTCACCCAGCTTTACATCGGTGAGCTTTTTGTTGCCCCTCATGGAATCTGCACCGATGGCGGTTACAGTGACAGTCTTACCGTTTACTATTACCGAGGCAGGTATTATCGCCACTTTACCGGTTGCATTAATTTCAGAAAGAACCACAGCTCCCGATTTCTTAGCTTTTATGTTTGCCGTGGTGGTTGACTTAGTCTTCTTGCCCGATGCGTCCTGCTCAGTTACCTTGGATGTAACCATGAGGTGTCCGTTCTTCTTAACTGTTTCTTCCTTTTTTGTAACAGTACCATTCGCATCGGTCTTTGTCTCATTGATGGTTGAAATGCCATCTGTACCAATTACGGTATCACGTTCTATTATGGACTTGTCGGAATTTTGGATTTCTTCCTTTACAGTAGTAGCTTCATTCGTTTTGGTAGTTATCTTTATGGAAACAGTACCATCTACGTCTTTCGTCTCTTTCTCTGTGACCGTGCTTCCATCCACATTCTCCGTTTTGGTACTTGTAGTATATGTACCGTCAGCATTTGTTGTAGACTTAGTAGTCACTGTGGAGCCGTCTTCGGTTTTCTCTATAGTCTTGGTTATGGTCTGCAGTGTGTTTCCGTCTGCGTCTTTTGTCTCTTTCTCTGTGACTGTGCTTCCATCCACGTTCTCGGTTTTGGTGCTTGTAGTATATGTACCATCGGCGTTTGTGGTAGACTTGGTAGTTACTATGGAACCATCATCCTTTTTTTCTTTAACAGTTTCGGTTACACTTCCGTCAGCCGTTTCCTTCACCGTTGAACCTGAATCTTTTATAGCCCCCGAATCTGACGTAATTTCACCATCATTTTCGAACGTACTTCCGCCATCAGTCTCATTCCCATTTCCGGACATAGTTTCACCATCAGTCTTAGTCCCGCTTTCGGACGTATTTTCCTCAGCTGCCTTAGTTCCGTTATCAGTCCCGGTTCCCCCATTATTGGTACCCTCGAGGTTTGTAACCGGCTCCTGCTTCGCTCCTATTGTAACATCCACATATGCTGCATCGGTATCGTTATAACCCTCGTCGCCTAAAACCTTATACCATACACGATAATCCCCGGCAGCCTTTCCTTTAGGGATAACACCAGTGTATTTTCCGTTCTCAGAAAGTGAATAAACCATTGTTCCGTTTGCAGCCGTTCCTGCCGATACAAGCTCCTGTTCCGTGCCGTCACTAACAAGCCCGGTCTTTGCCGCAGGAATAGTCACAACCTTTGAATCACCGTTTATTATTGTAAGAGTACCGTTAACATATGTTATATCATAGTTGTCGGTAACTACGGTCTCACCATTCTTTATAACCGCGTCGCTTGCAATGTTTTCACCGGTCCCGACTG
>JAEEVO010000122.1 GCA_016290905.1 Lachnospiraceae bacterium
CAAGCTCGTCGAGCCCGCATTTCAGGCGCTCATAAACCTTTTTCTCGTCGTAAGTATTACAAGGTATCACGACAACACGCGACTTTTTGTTATCACTCATACGGTATTTCCTTCCTGCTTAATTTACTGTGTTGTATACCATGGTCCCTTGGGGACGGGGGTTGTGGACCACGCATGGTCCACAACCCCCGTCTTCAAGGGACCATCATATCAGCGGGTATTCAACCATGATGACCAGCTTATCGCCATCCTTATACGCACTGCAACTTCCGTGCATTCTTTCAGTGAGATTTTTCGCGATTGCAAGCCCGAGTCCCGTGTTACTGCTGCTTCTGACATGATCCTTTGTAAAATATCTGTCAAACAGTCTTTCAGCATCCTTTTCCGTAACATTCGAAGCCAGATTTGAAAACACGAGCCGACATACCCCCGCCGTCGGAACTGTTTTCAAAGACAGCCCAAAGTCTCCCTCCCCATGTGAGAGTCCATTTGAAACAATATTGGAAAAAACGCGGGTAAATGCATCTCTATCACCCATGACAGGCATAGCTCGATCTTCAATATCAACGTTCATATCGAAATGCTTCTTTTCAAAATCTCCGTAATACATCGCAAGAACATCCGTCAGGACACGTCTCACATCCACTTCTTCCTCTGCGAGCGTAAGAGCTCCGGACTCCATGCGGGCATAATAAAACAACTGATCCACAAGATTTTTTGTGGTCTCAAATCTTTCTTCGATAACGTTTATGTACCTGATCTTCTCTTCATCCGTTAATTCTGCTTTTCTCAGCAGACTCGTATAACCACCGGCAGCTGTCAGCGGTGTCCTCAGATCATGAGAGATTTCGGTGAGGCTTTCGCGTATCTCACGGTTCATCTGTTCGGCTTTCAACGTGTTTTCACGCAATTCTTTGAGCTCTTCGTTGATCGAGTTCACGAGAGGAACCAGCATCTTCTGTCCTCCGGAGTTGCGGAGGAGCTGATTCGTATTTTCCCCGGACAGATCCATGAGCTGCTTTGCAAGGTTTTGCACTGCAAAGCGCATCCTTATGAGATATATGATCATAAGAACGACCAGCGCAGAAAGAACAAAAACAGCTATTATCATTACGACTCCTCAATCATTTTAAAACCGATCCCCCAGACCGTTTTAATGTAATCGTCTGCACCACCTGACGCTGCGAGCTTCTTTCTCAGGTTTCCGACGTGTACATTGACCGAATTATCCTCGGGAAAGGCTTCTGCACCCCAGACTGTTTCAAATATCTTATCACGTGTATAAACCTGTCCCGGATGACTTACCATAAGTTCGAGAATTTCAAATTCCTTTCGCGTGAGTTCGACTGTTTTTCCTCCTACTCTGACTTCACGGTTTCCCGGCAGTATCTCAATGTCACGGAAAACTAAAGATTTTCCCGACTCCCGGCTTTTTCCCACCGATGTGCGTCGTAAAAGAGCCTCGATCCTCACAAGGAATTCTTCGGGATCAAACGGCTTCACAATATAATCATCCGCTCCGAGTTTCATGAGCCGTACTTTTGACTCAACGCCGTCAATGGCCGTAACACATAAAACGGCTATGTTCGAGCAACTTCTTATCCTTTCAAGGACTTCATCCCCCGCGAGCCCGGGAAGCATTAGATCAAGCACAACCAGGTCAACACTTTCTTTTTCAAGCACCAGCAGAGCCTCTGTACCCGAAAAAGCGGATACAACACTGTATCCGCTCTTTGAAAGGAGCTCCTTTTCCATTTCATGGATCTCTGTATTATCTTCAACGACCAATATTTTAGACATTATATGCATCCACGCTTTCAACCATGATCATGACTCATCCTTGAAATCCGATCAAAGATCCTTCTTCTTGCCTACTATTATACTCATATAAGTAAGTAAAATACCAGCACAAAAATAGATGATGACCGCGATCAGATAATCCTGTGTCGATGTTTTGACCGATGTCGCCACATCCATCATCGTAATAGGATCATATAGTACGTCTATTTTCGCCAATCTTGTGATACTGATCGCGACAAGCTGCAGTATCGGTGGTGTAAATATGGATATGAGCATGGTCAGGCTTGTCTTCCTTGTGATATTTGCGATGAGGGCCGTAAATGCCACATACATAAAGCCAAAGACAATGATCACAACCAAGAATCTTATCATCATCAGGCCGTCAAAGGTTCCGGTCCCGCTTCCGATAAATGTTCCTCTGAGGAAAGCGGCCACATAGGCAGCCGAAGAAATAATCAGAGAAACAACTGTAACAGTCAGAAGCGATCCGAGTATATACGCGGTACGTTTTGTTCCTTTCCCGATTATCTGGCGAATACTAAGAGAAGTATAATCCGATGAGAAAACAAGAGCAGCATATATACCGACAAACAACAGGAACAGGCCACCGCTAAGCGCATCGTACGTAGAGGTGAAACCCTCAATCTTTAATTCCGGGTTTGATTGTAAAGTGGTTGTCACTTTGATCAGATCGAATACGGTACTCAGAAGAGCTATCATTAACAAAATGTAGAAGCCCTTTGTCTTAAAACATTTGTACATCTGTGCCGAGATCACATTATGCATTTTGAACACCTCCTCCCATCTTCTCAACGAAATATGTCTCCAGATCCTGTCCCACCGTACCTATGCTTTCCGCATACATTCCTTTTTCTCCGAGTGCCCGGTTTATCTTTCCGCTAAGTCCGGTGTCGCAGTATACCATGACTTTTCCTCCGTCGATAACCTTATAATCGTTGAGCTTCATCTCCTCAAGGGTGACTGCGACCTTCCTCGGGTCAAGGCCCTCTATTCTGACGGCTTTGCGTGTTTTTTCAAGAAGTTCCTCGTACGTGATTTCATCGACAAGCACTCCCCTGTCGATCACTCCGAATCTGGTTGCCAATCTCTCGAGTTCACCAAGAATATGTGACGAGATAAGAAGGGTAACTCCTTTCTCCTTATTAAGTTTCAAAAGCAGATTTCTGATATCGACAATACCCGTGGGGTCAAGTCCGTTTATCGGCTCGTCAAGGATCAGCATGTCAGGATAACCGATGAGCGCGATTCCAATCCCGAGGCGCTGTTTCATTCCGAGAGACAGCTGCTTTGTCTTTTTCTTTTTTGCTTCGGATATACCGACATAGTCAAGGATCTCATCAATATTCTTCTTATCAGTGATACCGAGAAGCTTATTGTAAAACATCATGTTTTCCCATACTGTGAGTTCCGGATAAAGAGACGGACTCTCAATAAGGCATCCTATCCTTGATAAAGTCTTTGTGTTGTCTTTCTCGCCGAAGAATTCATAAGCGCCCGAAGTAGGAGCGGCAACCCCACCGATCATCTTCATAAGCGTTGTTTTCCCTGCGCCGTTTCTTCCTATCAGGCCGTATATATCGCCCTGCTCAATATTCATCGATACATGATCCACTACAGTGTTTTTCCCGTAAACCTTTGTGAGCGAATCTGTTCTCAGTACAGAAGCCATGATTTGTTCCCTCTCTTTCTTCTCGTTCTGAATCTGATTCTACATCCGAATTATAAATGAGTCCTTTGAAAAGATTAAAGAAAGTATAAAGAATTTTTATTATTTGGTTGCAAAATTTACAAAAAAGTTTGGGCTAGTTGATTGCAAAACTAACTTCGGTTGGTCTCTTACAGAAAAAACCCCCCATGGTCAGTGATCACAGGGAGTTCGTAAAATATTCATTTTAAATTCGCACTCAATCTGTCCGGTATGCCTCTCGGACCTCTGACTGCATAAATATCATACTCTTTTTTCAGCACATCAAAGGTAAACTCTTCAGGCTTGTACCGCTTCAACAGTTTTATCTTCATAAGCGCTGTGATCGTCAGATTCTCATCCCTGTACCTGTAAGGGATATCTGTCTCTGTCACCTTGCATTTATAGAGGATTGCAGACACGGGTGACCCAACGTACATAAATACCGTATCTCCCGTCTTTATACCCGTACCCTGCTTCCAGTCAATCTCATCTGTAGTGTCAAATGCATGGATGATATCGTAATAGTTCGGATTGGACGGTATGATCCATTCTTTCGGTGGACGTTTCTTCTGCTTTTCCTTGGCCGACGCCGTGGCCATAAAGCTTGCATCCAAGAGATTGAGCACCTGCTTCTCGGGAACCGTCCCGTCAAGCAGAACCGTTACCCAATGCTGCTTATTCATGTGGTAGGCCGGGAATATGCCGGGTTGCTGTATAAGCGTGTCCCTGAAAAGCATATCATCAACTTTGACATTTATAATATCTATCAGTTCAGCGCTATCAAGTCCGAGCTTATCCCCGGGAACGGGGGCCACCAGCGCAAACCATTTGTTGTTATCCGAATGGCGAAACACCGCATAGTCCGGATATCTCTTCCAAAGGTACTCCGGTGAGCTCTTGTACTCTTTTTTTATGTATGCCAATACAGTTTCTTTCATAAAACTCCTATAACTCCACTTTAACCTCGTAGATAACTATTTATGGTTTATTTGATCATCAGCCGATTTAACCACATCTACCTTGAGTACATATCACTTTGCACAGAGGATCTTCCTCCACAAGATTTCTTTTTGATCTATGCCGAACTTCAGAATCTTCCATAAGGAATCTACTGCGTCTTCCCCGTAACACTGCATATATGATATGTGCATCTGTTCCGCTCCATAGAAAAGCAAGTCGTACTCTTCCCTCGTTATCTCCGTATCTCCATAATATCCTTTCAGGAAGCTTTCGGCCAGATCAAAGCGGTACTTCATTTCTTCGGTCTCGTGGTTATAATCCACAAACTGCATGATAAACGGCCACCCGGCATCCAGATACCTGCTGCCTATACCGGCATCATCGAGATCAATAAAGATCACTTTGCCGTCTTCCCGTATCATGGCATTATGCGGTCCGATATCAGAGTGAATAAAGCACATGTCAAGCTTATCAAAATCAGGGATTTCATCAAGGATCGCATCAAATTCCCTGACAAAGGCCCTGTCTCTGAACCATGCATAGAAACGCTTTTTGCTCGGATCCTCCGGTGATCTCTGACTGTATCCCTGCAGCGCATGCAGTTCTTTTACCGCCCGGCCGAGCCTGTATTCATCCTCCGGAGTCTCCTCCATCTGTCTTCCTTCGATGAATTCCATCAGGTAAAACCTAAATCCCTGATCAAGAATATAATACCCACCTTCTTTAAGCGGATAAATCCGCGGTGCAAGTCCTTTCTCATTTCCCAGAAACAGATGAGCCTTCATGTTACTTTGAACTGTAGTCTCCGGTGTTTTTTCCGGGAAGCCTTTCAGGATAAACCGCCCCGAATCTGTTTTTATTTTGTAAACCGGTCTCGGAGAATCCTTATGAAGCTGTTCCTCGATACATGGATTCCCCAGTTCCCAATGCTCGAGAACCGATTTAATTTGAATTTCGTCTTTCATTTTCTACCTCTTCGGGGGTGGTCCCCAAGGGACCACCCATTCTATCATGCGAACGAGATTTTAAAATCCACCCTGACTCC
>JAEEVO010000033.1 GCA_016290905.1 Lachnospiraceae bacterium
TCCCGGACGGGTCTGAGGACTGGGAAGCAGAGACACCTTTGGTACGGAATATCTGCGGTGAAAGGATTGACGCCGTATACAACAGTGAGCTCAGCTACGGGGAATACTTTTCAAAAGCCTACCCGGAGGCGGTCCACAGGCTGGTTAATGTACCGAGGATCAGATATCCCATAAGCGGTACAAAGTCTCCTTCATGCAGGACGATCCGCAGATTGAAGAGTTCATAAAAACAAATAAATATATGCTGGGACTGTGATGGACAGGAATATCACGGACCGGAAGAAAGGATAAGAAATGAAATCTCATAAGAAACTGTTTTTTGTCATACCCGCGGTTATAATCATCATAGCGATCGTTGTTCTGCTGGTAATATTTTCAATCATACCGTTTATCGACGCTGTAAACCAGAAGGACGATAAGGAAGACAAAAAGACCGAAAAGCGTGAAGACGAAGACGACGATGATAAAAAAGATGCCAAAGAAGATAGCGGCAAGGATGATAAAGACGATACCGACAAAAAGGACGACAAAGATAATACCGACAAAAATGATGCTAAGGACAATACCGGTAAAAAAGACGACGTGAAGAAAGACGACGTGAAAAAGGATGATGACAATGATAAAGACAACGGAAAACAGGGGGGCGATCCGGATGATAAAAAACCTGTTGAGCCCGAGAAGAAACCTGAAGTTATAAAGGTCGGAGTCATAAACAATCCGCCCAACGAGTCAGGTTACCGTGAAAAAAATGTAAGGGACATGGAACAGGTTTTCTCAAAAGAAAACGGATATGATCTGAAGACATTCTACAGTCAAAGAAACAGTGACCAACTTCAGGCAGCAGAATCTTTCATATCTGACGGAGTTGATTATCTTCTGATATCTGCCATGGAAACCACAGGCTGGGATGATATCCTGTTAAAGGCAAAAGAAAAAGGAATAAAAGTATATCTTTTTGACAGGATGATTGATGTCGATCCCAATCTGTATGAGGCGGCAATTATGTCAGATATGGCAAAGGAAGGCGAGGCTGCCGTAAATTGGCTGCTGACACAGAATCTTGCGGAATACAGGGTCATCCATATACAGGGAGCAATGGGTTCGGATGCACAGATCGGACGTACCGCAGCTTTAAATGCACAGTTTATGTCCGGGAAAATGACATGCGTTTGTCAAATGCCCGCAACCTGGGATGAGAAGGCTGCAAAGGATATAGTACTGACCGTTATCGCCAGCGGAGAGTTTTTCAACGTAATATATGCGGAGAATGACGGAATGGCCAAGGGTGCGGTAGAGGCGCTCGACGAAGCCGGAATAACCCATGGCGTAAACGGCCAGGTTATCATAATCGGCTTTGACTGCAATAAGTGGGCATTAAGGGAGCTGCTGGCCGGAAGGTGGAACTATGACGGACAGTGCAGTCCTTTCCATGCACAGATCATCAGCGATCTGATAAGGGGCGTGAGACATGATGATTCAAAAATCATCATCGTTGACGAAACCGGTTTTGACGCCAGGACCATAACTAAGGACGATGTAGACAGGTACGGACTCGGAGACTGAGCAACCGCTGAAAAAAAACTGCAACTATTACGGAAAACTGTAAGGACAAGAAATCATCTGATAATCTGCAGAGATTCCGGCGGGATATTAGAAAGGAGCGTGATCCTATGAGAGAAGCGGATTGTTACAGTTATTGGTATGATGCCTTTACAAAAATATGTAAATGGATGGAGAATGACTTTGCAAGGTTTATAGAAAACGGTTCCGGACAAATGAAAAAGATAAAACTTTTATTTATAAAACGGGCACGCAAGTTTTTTGGGATGTATATTTATTTTGGCGAATATGATGAAAACTATAATGAGTGCATAAAGCTTGCAGATGAGATAATGGCTAATGTACTTGAAGAGGAATTGTCAGGTTCGTGGAGCGAAGAGGAAAAACAAGAATTTAAAAAGTTTTACGAAGAATGTCCCGATTATTTTGAGCCAATAGAGAAGTTGTATGCTTTTGTAAAGAACATTTTACCAGATGTCCAAGATAACGAGACAATGGAGAAAATCTATAAAGAAGCGAAATACTGGCATGATTCTATAAAGGCCAATTTTGAAACTTTTCAGATGGGCAGAAAAAGTAAGTTTATAAAAGATGATGATGAAGGATCGGAGCCCCCTCTCGGGCTTGACGAGTTTGAGTACATTGACTGGATGATAACTCACTAACAAATGTAATTATATCTGAAGGAGGGAGTATTATGAAGCACGTTTGGAAAAGGATTTTGGCAATGTTTTTGGTTGCGACGGGTGTTGTGACAATGGTCCTGTCGGGAGCGAGCGACATTTCGGCTTCTGCGAAGAAAAAGTCTAAAGCCTCGGATGTCGAAATAATCGAAAACGCAAAGAATGCTGCGCTGAACGCTCTTACATCAAGGCTTGCGGAAGAACGTGAATGTGTTTATGTTTATAAGGATTTCGGCCTTTCGGAAAACCATTATACCCAGAAAGCAAAAATGGGCGGGACAAACAGTGATGTTTATGTAAAAGACATGAATGAGAACTGGCAGGTAAATCCGTATTCCGGATCGAGCTGTATAAAATGTGAAGTGATAACCCAGACGTTAAGCTGGGGCGGCTGGCTGTTCCTTGAGGGTTATTTACCGGCAGGCGAGACCATACCGAAGCTGAATGACGGAAGCATGCCGGATCAGGGCATAGATCTTACCGGTGCGGATGCGTTAAGGTTTTACGCTAGAGGAGATAAAGGCGGGGAGGTTGTAGAGTTCTTTACGGCAGGCTTCGGATATGACGGTGATACCGGAAAACAGACGGCAAAATATCCTGACAGCGCCAAGAAGCAGACACTTGGACGCGTAAAGCTCACAAAGGACTGGAAGGAATATGTGATACCCCTTAAGGGCGTCGACATGAGCAGTATCGTCTGCGGATTCGGATATGTCTTAAACGGTGACATGGACGGTAATGCGCTTAACACATTTTATCTTGATGATATCAGATTTACCGGAAATATAAAGAGCCTGCAGAATGCGCCGGTGCTCTTACGTTCGTACGACACTGACAATATTTACATTCAAAATGCTGCATTTTCTTATGATAATGCACTGGTAGCCATGGCGTTCATGGCAGAGGGCAGGAAAAAGGAAGCAAAGCAGATAGTCGATGCATTCTTATACGCCATAGAGAATGACAGATCACTTCTTATAAAGAGTTCCTATGCTAAAGTTGCTATGAAAAGAGTTCGTAATGCGTATTCGGCAGGTGATATCTCGGCATCCCCCGGATGGGAGAGCGGAGCAAGGCTTCCCGGCTGGTATGACAACGATGCTATGGAGTTCAGGGAAGACAGATACCAAGTCGGAATGAGCACAGGAAACATATCTTACACTGCTCTGATGTTCTTAAATTACTACAAGCTGTATTCCGGTAAGAAGTATTTAAAGGCAGCCTGCACCATAATGGACTGGGTGATCAAAAACTGTTCTGATGGTGGAGTCGGATTCACAGCCGGATTCGACGGATGGGTCGAAGGAAATCCTCCGGTAGTTTATAAGTTTACTTATAAATCGATAGAGCACAATATAGATGCCTACTCCGTATTCAGCGCCCTTTATAAATACACGGGCAAGAAAAAATACAATAAAGCTGCGAAAAGTGCGAAAAAGTTTATAATTTCGATGTATGATGAAGAACAGGGCCTGTTTAGGACTGGTACTCTGGATGACGGGGTAACACCCAGCAAAGATGTTATCGTTCTTGATGCTCAGGTATGGTGTTCGATGGCTTTGGGAGATTCATTCAAGCCTTACAAGGATGCCCTTAAGATCGTCGAGAAAATGAAGACGAAAGAAGGCGGATACTCCTTCTGCTTAGAGAACAAGAACGGAGGTACATGGCTTGAGGGCTCGGCATTTACAGCTCTGATGTACAAGGAGCTTGGTGACGAGGCAAAATATCTCGAGACCATGAAAGCACTTGCAGATTTCCAGCTTGACAATGGCCTGCTTCCCGCAGCTACGGTGGATAACCTTTCAACCGGAATATATCTCTTTACCGGTGAGCCGTGGTTATATTCAACAGATGCACATATCGCACCTGCCGCGTGGTACATCATGGCGGTTAACGGATTTGATCCGTATAGGATTTGATATTAGTAAACGCATATCATTCACTGACAGCTTCCCTCTAAAGGGAAGCTGTTTTTTGCAAACGAAAATCTATCAAAGAACCGTCCCTCTGATTGAAATCAGTTGACCTGTTAAACTGTTTAGTGTATAATAAAAATCACTTATCGGCATTAAACTATACAGAGGCGCGGTGAAAGATGGAGCTGCCCTGTGTCACCTGCAGACAGGAGATTTTTATGAAGATCAGAAGATTTTTCTTTATTATAATGAATATTATCGCGATGGTTTTACTGATGAGTTGCAGCAAGGACACGGATCAGCCGGACAAGGATCCGGCACTGCTGCTGGGATTCAGCCAGATAGGCTCCGAGAGCGCATGGAGGATAGGAAATACGCATGATATAGAGCAGGCAGCGGAAAAGCACGGGGTCAGCCTTATGCTTGAAAACGCAAATCAGAAGCAGGAGAACCAGATAGCAGCGATCAGACGCTTTATAGCCTATAAGGTTGATGTTATTGCATTCTCGCCGATAGTGGAGGACGGATGGGACAATGTGCTCAAAGAAGCAAAGATGGCAGGTATACCGGTCATACTCGTTGACAGAGCCATCAGTACTGAAAATGATGATCTGACATCCTGTCTTATCGGAGCCGATTTTTATAAAGAGGGCTATATGGCAGGAGAGTATCTCATCAGAAAGGCCAACAGCCTGAATATGGAGCAAGTGAACATAGTTGAGATCACCGGGACTACGAATTCGACACCGATGCGCCAGCGTCAGGCAGGCTTCATGGATGCGATCGCAGGGGATCCGAGGATGAAGGTGACAGAGAGTATAGACGGGGATTTCTTAAAGAGCCGCGGTGCCGAGAACATGAGGCATCTGTTGGAGAAATACGGAGGAGACATCGACGTGGTATTCTCACATAATGACGAGATGACTCTCGGTGCGCTTCCCGAAATAGAAAAAGCAGGTTTTATGCCGGGAAAGGATATGATAATCATATCCATAGACGGCGGGCAGGAGGCTATTGACGTATTAAAGGAAGGCAAGATCAACTGCGTGGTTGAATGTACGCCCAAACTCGGGAACCTGCTTATGGAAACAGCCTTGAAGCTTAAGGCAGGTGAATCGGTACAGAGTCTTATACATCCCGAAGAGCAGGTGTTCAGCGATGAGCAGGATACATCAAAGATAGCACCAAGAGATTATTAAACCGCAAAATAACGGTTGGCTTCGGCGGTGCTTAAGGCATTGCCGGCAGACAGATCATCATGTGAAAGGTGCATATATGAAACCCCAAAAGGTAGAAAAAGAAAAAAGCATACTCGGCCGGATAAATGATCTTAGCCATAAGCTTGTCCTGGTACTTGTGCTCCCAATCGTACTGAGCCTTGTACTTATGCTGGTGTATGCCGGAAAATATCACAGCTCCATTAAGAGAATGGAGACTATCGCAAGTCTTAAGGAAAAAGTGGTAGTCCTGATACCCGGGATAACATGGAACATCGTCAGCGGACGTGCGGAATTTGAAACAAGTAACATATATGTCAGGATCAATGAGGTAAATGACGTAATAGAAAAGATAACCGAAAGTGCGGATCCCGAGAACAGGCTGTCGCTGATAGTTGCGGCCAGGACGATGCAGACACTTGAAAACTATGTTGACCGCATAAAGGATAATATCCGCAATCAGGTTCCCGTAGTAGAGAACGAAGCGGTCCTCGGAGAGATCAGAGGTGTTGCAAGTCTTGTTGACAGCATGCTCAACGATTATATTTCGGAAGAGATAGGATCGGCGGCCAAGATGAGCGGAAGTCTTCAGGCAGCAATTATTTTTACAGCCATAGCAGAGGTTGTGATAGTTATTTTATCTCTCTGGGTCAGGAACCGGTCGGTAAAATCCACGGCATTGTTTGTCCGGCAGCCTATCGAAAGACTTGAGGAGGTGGCGGCAAAGCTCTCTGAAGGAACGCTTGACGCAAGGCTTGCAGATACCGACGTTAAAGAGCTGAGGAACCTTACGGCTCAGGTAAACACCATGGCAAAACGACTTAAGAATATGATGGAAAAGAGCGTTCTTGACGGTAAAAAGCTGAGGAAAGCCGAACTGCGAACCCTGCAGGCGCAGATAAATCCTCATTTCCTGTACAATACTCTGGACGCTATCGTGTGGAAAACCGAGGCAGGTGAGAAGGATGAGGTAATACAGCTTACAAGTGCACTGAGCGATTTTTTCCGTATAAGCCTTTCATCAGGCGCCGATTGGATACCGATCGAGCAGGAGAAAAAGCATATCGAAGGCTATCTGAAGATCCAACAGACAAGATACCGTGATATCATGAGTTACGATATTGATATACCCGATACCATCGGGGAATATTATATACTGAAGCTTCTGCTGCAGCCGCTGGTTGAAAATGCCATATACCATGGTATCAAAAACAAGCGCGGCGGCGGTCATATAAGTGTATCGGCAAAAGAAGAGAAGGAGATGCTCACCTTTGTTGTAAAGGATACCGGGTCAGGCATGACGCCGGAACAATTTGAAGAATTAAACGATCGTATGAAGAAGGAGCAGCCGGTATCAAGTGCTATAGGCAAGGGCGGCTTCGGACTTGTAAACGTAAACTTAAGGATAAGGCTGTATTATAACCAGACTGACGGTTTAAAGATAAAGAGCGGTCCGGAAGGAACGGAAGTGGCATTTTCGGTTCCTTGCAGAAAGAGAGAGGAGATATTTGAAAATGAAAGTGTTTCTGGCTGATGATGAGATAGTTGTCAGGGAGGGTATCAGAGAATCATTCCCGTGGGATGAGACGCCCTATACGCTTGTGGGCGAGGCGCCCGACGGCGAGATGGCACTTCCCATTATCAGGGATACAAACCCGGATATAGTTATCACGGATATAAGGATGCCGTTTATGGACGGGCTGGAGCTGTGCCGTATCCTTCGTGTACAGATGCCCTGGATAGGAATTATAGTACTGAGCGGTTATGATGAATTTGAATATGCAAGACAGTGCATACATCTCGGAGTAAGAGAATACCTGTTAAAACCGATAAATGCGGAGAAGCTCAAGGAGGTTCTGGATAAGGTAAGCGCGCAGATCGTTGCCGAGAGAAAAACTCTTGAACACGCGGCAAGCCTGAGAGCCCGCATGGAAAGTGACGGCAGGTTCTTAAAGGAAAAACTGATAGGACTCTTTTTCAATGATGATTCGACGGAAGAAGACGCAAAAAACGTGATAAAGCAGTTAAGCTCCATGGGATGTAATGCCGAAGCGCCGTTCTATTCGGTTATAGATGCGGCCTTCTCACCTGTAAGGACCGGACAGGAGGCTGCATTTGGCCTGGCGGCAAACAGCGGAGGGATTGTTTTTGCTTCAGCCGGAAGAACCGGAGCGCGGCTCCTTGTCATGGGAAATACGGTAGAGGAAGCTGAAGAGCGTGCATATGCATTTGCGAGTTCGCTTGTACAGGAGCTTGAGCGTCTTGACTGCAGCGAGATAAGGGTCGGTATAGGCGACATTGTTGACAGCCCGGAAAAGATCATCAACAGCTTCAAGGCGGCAAGGCATATCCGACACATTATAGTGGAGCGCAAAGACGAGCAGGCACTCATCCTCGGAGTCAGGGAAATGGGAGAAGTGGATGAGGATAAAAAGGAATCCTCAGTGATAAATGAGGCTAAGCTGTATATGCTCGATCATTTCTCAAACCCGAACTTAATGCTTCAGGATGTCGCAAAAGTGGTTAACATGAGCAACAGCAGGTTCTCGACCGTGTTCTCGCAGCAGAGCGGACAGACCTTTACGGAATACCTCATGTATCTGAGACTGAACAAGGCCAAGGAGCTGCTCAGATCGAGCGACATAAAGAATACTCAGATAGCCCGGGAAGCAGGGTATAACGATTCACATTATTTCAGTTATATCTTTAAGAAAAACATTGGTATCACGCCTACGGAATACAGGGCACAATATCAAAATCAACCTGAATAAAATGAAAATTAACCGTTTTATGATTATTTAAAATAATACGGAATTATATTTAACCAAGTCAAAATCAATATGGATTTACCTCCTTTTTTGAATGTGTTAAAGTATACACATAAAGCCGCAGGGCGGCGAAAATAAAGGAGGAAATATTAATGAAAAGGGTAAAAGCATTACTTTTGGTACTTACTCTGGTATTAAGTGTGGGTCTTTGCGCATGTTCAAAGGATTCGAAGGACAGTGGAAACGGTGGCAGCACCGGTAAGACAGACGAGAAGATCAAGGTCGGCGTTGTAAACAATCCCGCTTCAGAGTCCGGTTATCGTGAAGCAAATGTAAAGGACATGGAGAAAGTTTTCTCGGCAGAGAACGGATATGAGTTAAAGACATTCTACAGCCAGAAGAATGACGATCAGCTCAAGGCAGCTCAGGGATTCATCACAGACGGTGTTGATTATCTCCTGATCTCGGCAGCAGAGACGACAGGCTGGGACGATGTTCTTAAGAAGGCAAAAGAAGCCGGTATTAAGGTATTCCTTTTCGACCGTATGCTCAGTGTTTCCGAGGATCTCTATGAAGCAGCTGTAGTATCGGATATGCCCAAGGAAGGCGAGACCGCAGTTAACTGGTTGTTAAGCCTTAACCTTCCCGAGTACAAGGTTATACATATCCAGGGAGCTATGGGATCGGATGCACAGGTAGGACGTACCGGAGCCCTTGAAGCACAGTTCACCTCAGGAAAGATGAAGAAAGTTGTTCAGCAGACAGCTACATGGGATGAAGCAGAAGCAAAGAAGATCGTAGAAACAGTTATCAACAGCGGTGAAGATTTCAACATTATCTACGCTGAGAACGACGGTATGGCAAGAGGCGCTGTTGCAGCTCTTGATGCAGCAGGTATCACACACGGTGTTGACGGTAAGGTCGTAGTTATGGGCTTTGACTGCAACAAATGGGCACTTAAGGAACTTCTTGCAGGAAACTGGAATTACGATGGACAGTGCAGTCCTTTCCAGGCTCAGGTTATCAGTGACATAATCAAGGGCGTTAAGAAGGATTATGCAAAGAAGATCTTCAGTGAAGAGAAGGGCTTTGACGCTAAGACTATTACCCAGGCTGATATCGATAACTATGGTTTAGGTGAATAATTCCCTAATGACATTGACTAAGAAATGACAGGATGGCGCAGCCGGGCTGTATGCTTAAAAGCAGCTTGGCTGCGCTTTTTATCAGGAGGAACGTATGGACGGAAAAGAACTGCTTACAATGCGTCATATAAAGAAGCAATTTCCGGGAGTACTGGCATTGAACGATGTGGATTTCACTTTGAGGAAAGGTGAGATACATGCACTTATGGGTGAAAACGGCGCCGGGAAATCCACATTGATAAAAATACTTACAGGCGTATATCAGATGGATGAGGGCGAGGTAAGGATAGAAGGCGAAAAAGTCAGCATTCACTCTCCGCAGGCTGCCCAGAACAGCGGTATCAGCACGGTTTATCAGGAAATAACGCTGTGCCCCAATCTGACTGTTGCGGAAAACATGTTTATCGGACGTGATAACAGTTTGTTTTCAAACCGCAAAAAATACGAAAAGAGAGCCGATGAATTATTAAAACAGCTGGAGATCCCGGCAAAAAGCACACAGCAGCTCGGGAGGTGTTCGCTGGCAATCCAGCAGATGGTTGCGATCGCCCGTGCCGTGGATATGAAATGTAAAGTCCTGATCCTGGATGAGCCGACATCTTCCCTTGATGACAAGGAAGTAAACATGCTTTTCAAACTTATGAGAAACCTTAAGTCCGAAGGCGTAGGGATCATCTTCGTAACGCACTTCCTTGAACAGGTTTATGAGGTTAGCGACAGGATCACGGTACTTCGTAACGGCGAGCTTGTAGGAGAATACTTAACAGAGGAGCTTCCGCAGGTAGAACTCGTATCAAAGATGATAGGCAAGGCTCTTGACGAGCTTAACTCACTCGGAGATCCGGATGAGACCAAAAAAGTGAGCGATGAAGTCTTTTACGAAGCGGAGGGACTCTCAAGCGAGAACGCATTGCCTTTTGATTTTAAGATACATAAGGGTGAGGTCAACGGATTTACCGGACTGCTGGGATCCGGACGAAGCGAGAGCGTAAGAGCTATTTTCGGAGCTGACAAGGTGACCGGCGGAAAGATAAAGATAAAAGGCGCACAGGTAAAGATAACAAAACCCATAGATGCCATGAAGCACGGCATAGGATATCTTGCCGAAGACAGAAAGAGGGACGGCATCATCGCAGAGCTGAGCGTAAGGGAAAACATCATCCTTGCACTTCAGGTCATGAACGGATTCTTTAAACCGATAAGCAGGAGTGAATCGGAAGCTTTCGCGGACGAATATATAAAGGTGCTCCAGATTAAAACAGCAAACAGAGAGACTCCCGTAGGATCGCTGAGCGGCGGTAACCAGCAGAAAGTAATACTTGCGAGATGGCTTCTGACACATCCGGATTATCTTATCCTTGATGAGCCTACCAGAGGTATCGACGTAGGTACGAAACTGGAAATACAGAAGCTGGTCCTGAAGCTTGCGGAGGAAGGTGTGAGTGTTACTTTTATCTCTTCGGAAATAGAAGAAATGCTCAGGACCTGCAGCCGTCTCATAGTAATGCGTGACAGGCATATAGTCGGAGAACTTAAGGGCAAAGAACTTAATCAGGTACAGGTAATGAAGACAATAGCGGGAGGCGAGGCTTAAAATGAAAAATAAGATTAAAAATGTTTTCAGTAACGGTTTCGGACAGCTTACCATTCCCATTATAGCCATCCTTATCCTGGTTATATTTAATCTGATAAGGGATCCCGGCTTTTTCAGCATAGAGCTTACCCAGAACAACGATGGAAACAATGTTCTGGCAGGTAACCTCATAAGCATCATTGACAATGCCAGTGAGCTGGCGATCATTGCAATGGGCATGACACTTGTAACGGCAGCGTGCGGCGGACAGGATATCAGTGTAGGAGCGGCTGCAGCAATAGCGGGAAGTGCATTTGTTAAGATATTGAGCAACGCCGGAACGGATGGAATTTCGGGAGGACTTGTTCTTGCGGCATTCCTTTTTGCATGCGTTGTCGCAATGCTGTTCGGTGCATTTAACGGGACACTGGTTGCGGTATTTAAGATACAGCCGATGATAGCAACACTGATACTTTTTACCTGCGGGCGTTCGATAGCATACTGGATAAGCGGAAGCGCGACCCCTAATGTCGCAAGTCCAATAATCGACGGTATCGGCAGGATAATCCCCGGTGTGCCGATACCGACACCTGTGCTCATAGTTATCGCAGTTGCGATAATCTTCAAGCTGGTATTCCATTTTACATCACTCGAGCTTCTGACACAGTCTGTCGGGATCAACGGGAACGCAGCACGTGTTAACGGTATCAACTCCACTTTTATAAAGATTTTGTCATTTGTAATACTTGGCATATGTGTAGCTGTTGCCGGAAGTATCGGTGTATGCCGTATGGGGCAGGTAAGCCATGACACGCTGCTGCTTGATATCGAGATGGATGCGATCCTTGCTGTAGCGATAGGCGGGAACAATCTCGGCGGCGGAAAATTCAAGATCAGCGGCAGTATCCTGGGTGCATATATCATACAGATGCTTACTATTACGCTTTATGCAATGAAGGTGCGCTCAACGGATGTCAAGGCATATAAGGCAATAGTCATAGTGCTTTTGGTAGTCATCGGATCGCCGGTTGTCAAGGCAAAAGTAAATAAGTACATTTCAAGGCTTCGTTCGGGAAGAATCAAAGCATCTGAGAAAGGAGCCGGGAGAACATGAAAAAAATCAATTTCTTTAAAAAAGGGCAGATATCGGATGCCCGGCTTCTGCTGACAATAACAATAGGTATTTTTGTATTAATGTATGTATCGGCAATCATATTTCTGGGCGGCGGATTTACACATGCGCAGCAGATTTTTGATATGCTGAACTATAATTCGAGCTTTATCATCGTAGCCTGCGGTCTTACGATAGTAATGATCGGTGGCGGTATTGATATAAGCGTGGGCGCGGTGACATCGCTCGTGGTCATGGCTTGTATAAAGTATCTGAATCCGGTGTATTCCGAAACGGGTGAAAAGCTTTCGGGTGAGGGGAACATATTTGCAGCGCTGCTGATAGCACTCGGCATCGGTCTTGCATTCGGTCTTGTACAGGGTTTCCTTATAAGTTATCTGGAAATACAGCCTTTTATCGTAACACTTGCGGGCATGTTCTTTGCCAGAGGCATGACTACGATCATTTCCATAAAGCCCATGAAGATAGAGCATGAGAGCTTTTCAAAGATAATGGACGCGAGGATAGAGATACCATGGCTCGGGTATACGGCAAGGAACGGAAACACGATACCGGCACGTGTCGAATACGGTGTTGTTATCGCTCTAATAGTTTTGATAGTTGTATTTCTCATACTTAAGTACATGCGTCTCGGACGATGTTTCTATGCCATAGGCGGAAACCAGCAGAGCGCTTTGATGCTTGGTATAAACGTAAAGAAGACACGTTTCTTAAGCTATGTGATCTGCGGGCTGCTCAGCGGTATCTCCGGTTTTGTACTGATGATGCATTCCGGCTCGGCAAATGCCACAAATGCACAGGGTATGGAAATGAGTGCCATAGCGGCCTCCATTATCGGAGGAACACTGCTTACCGGAGGTGTTGGAAATGTAGCCGGAACTTTCTTTGGAGTACTGACACTTACCACCATTACTCAGATAGTGGTATCGAGCGGGTTTAACGATCTTGCGCTTCAGAATGTAACGATCGGCGGAATGCTCGGATTCTTCATCATTTTGCAGAGCATAATACTTACAAGGAGAAACAGAAAGAAGACAGGCTGAAGGTCAATGAAGGATTGACATTTCCTACCAAAAGGTATAGAATATTGGCAGCTTATGAAAGGAGAGCGCCAAAAGGCGCGGAGAGAAATGAAAAAAGTATTTAGTAAACTTATTACTGCAGCACTTATTCTTGTACTTACATTTTCACTGGTAGGATTTGCACCGGCAAATGCCAAAGGTAAAACACCTGTTTTACTGAGTTCGGCCTCAGAGAAGGAAGAGAATCTGCCGCCGTATGAGTACCATCATGTATCAAAGGATTACAGCAAGACATTTACCGGGAAAAACGGAAACCGGATCATCGTTCAGAGCTATATAGACAGAGTAGTACTTGTAGGCTTTCAGAAGGGCATCAAAAAGATCAACAAGACCTTGAAGAAGATGGCTAACAATTTCTATGAAGATTACGGTGTTGAAGGTGTTTATGAAACTGCTCAGTTCGATGTTGAAAACGGTAGAGACAAAGAAATCTATAATGACTATGTTTATATGGGTGTTACATACATGGGATCGAAGTATGTAAGCATAGAATCCCGCCTTTCATGGTATGCCGGCGGAACCGGTAATTATAACAGTACAGGCCTTACATTTGACCTTAAGACCGGAAAGACTAAGACCATCACAGAAGTAACAGGACTTTCTTTGGACGAGATCAAGGAAAAGTTCATTATGGGCGTTAAGGATGGTGGATATTTCGGAAATTATTATGACGATTATTCCAAGGAACTCATGGAATATGTAGATACTTTGAACGCAAAGAACATCAATTACGTAATTAATTCAAACGGTCAGGTAGCGATCATCGTTCCGTTCTACACAAGTCCTTTCTTAGGCGGTGCATCAATCGAAATTGCTTTGGATGATGTATATGTAGCAGAGTGAAAACAAGTAAAAAGAAGACAAACAACAAAGGAGCGGTCGAAAGGCCGCTCCTTTTGCTGTAAAAAATACTTGAAAAAAACAAATAACAGTGGTATTATAAAATTGAAATATGACATTTCATAATTGTGAGGTAGAAGAAAATGATAATGGATTATATTATAAAGAATTTTAAAAACGGGGAACCGATCTTCTTAAGCGAAATCCCGGTAGAATCGAAAGACTATCTTAGGCAGGAAATGAAAAGGTTAGTTGATATCGGACGGTTAGAAAGACTATACAATGGAGTATATTATCTCTCATACAAGACGATTTTGGGTACAAAAGGTAAAGTTTCCATAGACAGTTATATCGAAAAGAAATACCTGAAGATGGATGATAAAACGATAGGATACGTGACCGGTTTGCAGCTTGCCAATATGTATGGATTTACAACTCAGAACCCTTCATGCTATGAGGTATGCAGTAACGAGGCAACGACTAAGCAAAGAAAACTTGAAGTTGACGGTTATACGATAGTCGTATATAAACCGGTTGTAAGTGTTATAGAGAAAAACAAATCGGTTTTACAATTCCTAGACCTGATGACTGTAATTGACAAATATAGTGAGGTTTCAGGCTCGGAGCTTAATTGGAAACTGAAAAGATATGTTGAAACGGTCGAGCTTGATTTTGATCAAGTAAAGGAATATTTGAAGTATTATCCTGATAAGGTCTATAAGAATATATATGATGGAGGGTTAATGAGTGAGTTGGTATAAGGAATACAGGGATCAGTGGAAAGAAATAATTGAAACAGTTGCAAGTGAAGAGCATCGGACAACGCAGATGGTTGAAAAAGACACTATCCAATCAATGTTTTTATCAGATCTTTCCAAAAGTGATATCCCTTTTGTATTTAAAGGGGGTACCTCACTATCAAAAAGTTATAATCTGATAGATAGATTTTCAGAAGATATTGATCTTTCCATGAATCGAAAACCGACTGAATCAGAAAAGAAAAAAATAAAGAGTATCATTATCGGAATTGCAGATGATTTGGGTTTTAAGCTGATGAATCCTGAAGATATTCAGTCAAGATACAACTATAACAAGTATATATTTGAATATGAATCATTAATTAGTGAAGTATATCCGGAGATAATAATTGAAACGAGCTTTTATCAAGCGGTTTATCCTGTCGAAATACATTCTATTAGTAGTTTCATCGGAAAATTCTGTAAAGAAAGGAAAATAACGCTTCCTATCCCGTTTGAGGCGGCGAATGTCGATATGCAGGTACAGTCGCTGGAAAGAACTTTTATTGATAAAATCTTTGCAATATGTGATTACAGAATCCAAGATATGCAGGATAGAGATTCAAGACACTTATATGATATTGCTAAGCTTCTTCCACACATAAATTTTTCCACTGAATTAGTGAATCTTATCAGTGAAGTACGAGAAGACCGAATGCAGTCTAAGAATAATCCATCCGCAAAACCGGAATATAACATACATGAAATGTTGAGAGAGATTATTGATAGCCATTTTTATGAACAGGATTATAATGAGATAACAAAGAAGCTAATTTATGAGGACGTATCCTATGAAGAAGCTATAAGGAACGGTATAGCATTAGTTGCGGATATGGCCATTTTTGAGTATAAAAGAAACGGAATTGAAACAGTTTGAAACAAAAGTGGTTATCTCGAAAAGTTTTACTTGTTTTTAATAGGAAAAAATGATTTATTTAGATATAGAAACGTGGAGCGGTCGAAAGGCCGCTCCTTTGTTATTAAAAGTACTTGAAAAAAGCAAATAAGTCAGAACATAGTATAATTTCTAAGATTCCGGATTGGAATCTTAGGATGATGGAGGCATAAAAACCGGATAATTGAAAAACTTAACCCCCAGCTGAACTGGGGGGTTGTGACTTATTTCTTCTCAAGATATTTATATACTATAGCGGCAAGTGCAGCGCCGATCAGAGGACCTACAATGAATACCCATAGTGAAGCAATCGGGTCGGTGTTACCGCTTATGGCGGCTACGATAGCAGGACCGATGCTGCGGGCAGGGTTAACGCTGGTACCGGTCAGGCCGATGCCGAGGATGTGTACGACTACAAGGGTAAGACCGATCACGAGTCCGCCGAAGGAACCGTGTGAAGCCTTTTTGGATGTAACACCGAGAATGGCAATCACGAAGATGAATGTGAGGACAATCTCTACAAGCAGTCCGGCGAACGCATTATCGCCTACTCCGCCGATACCGTTTGAGCCGTATCCACCGGTCCTATCGGTTACGTTACCGAGATTGAAGATAAGTGCGAGCAGTCCCGCACCTGCCAGTGCACCGAGACACTGGGCGATAATGTACGAAACAAACTCTTTGAGTTTCATACCGCCACTCAGCAGAACACCCAATGAAACAGCAGGATTGATGTGACAGCCTGAAATGTTGCCGATACTGTAAGCCATGGCAACAATGGTAAGACCAAATGCGAGCGCGGTAAGAAGGTAGCCGCTGCCGCTTGCAGCGTCACATCCGACTAGCATAGCCGTACCGCAGCCCAGGACAACGAGTGTCATAGTACCAATAAACTCAGCCAATAACTTCTTCATCAAAAATATCCTCCTTTTCCGGTCTTTTCATAAAGACCTCATGCTTTGATTATAGCATTTTTTAGATAATTGACAATGATTTTTTTGTCTCTTTTTTTGTTTACTTTTATATTATTTTAGGTTATAATAAATCATTACAAAGCACCATGCTTTTAGCAAGAAAAATCAGAGTCAAAAGCAGAACAGCAAAGGAGGAAAAAGGATGAAGAAGGGTTTGTTGAAACTGTTTGGTTTGCTGACAGTTCTCGTATTACTTGGGAGCGTGAACAAGGTTAGTGCATCAACGGTGGCATTACCTACTGAATTAGAGGAAGCACCTGAATCGGTTACTGTAGATACCCAAGGTTGCAAGTTCAAGAGCAAGATCAGAGTCACTTATGCCATGACGAATGAGCTTAAAATTCTGCTTGAAAAAGATGATTATATTACTTACAATGCTCAGATTGACTGGAAATTCAGTAACGGAGATGTATGGAAATATTCTGAAGAGTGGGATAAGGCAGAGAAGAGAGTTGACGGAAGCGAATGGGAATTTGTAAATTCTAAGCTTTACTTAAACGATGAAGGTGGTTCGGATTATCTGTTTGATTTTGATAATAAAGAAGATAGTGACTGGTATGATGAAGGATGTGCCGGGCAAGGCTGGAGCAGTGTTGTGCCCGAGAAGTACCTTATAGACCTTAATCGCGTTGAAGGCGATGATAAAAAATACACAACCATAGATTGGAATACGATTAGTGTTGATATACGTGTAAGATTTTATGCTAGCCAGTATGATAATGACTTAAGCGATTATGTTTATGTTTTTACTCCTTGGTCCGAGGTTGTAACATTCGGTAATTTCTCGAAGGATTATGAAAATATTGATAATCTTCTTGAAAACCCTGATTTTGAGTATGGCATTGAAGGCTGGACGGATCCCGATAAGGTTTGGGGACTTGAGGTCGATGAAAGCTATTATTATGCACAGCACGGAAGGTTCTATACATGGGGTGTAAACAGCAGTGATGTAAGGAGAGATGATGACGGAGTAGCGCGTACAAGGATATATCAGGATGTATCGCTGAAAAACTATAAAGCAGATGAAACCATAGTCTTTAATACCCTGCTCTGCAATTACGATCAGCCTCCTCATGATATGGGCAAGGTCACACTCGAATTCTTTGATAAAAAAGAGAACATAATAGAATCATACAGCCAGAGCCAGCGTAATCCCAACTGGAATTCACAGACTATCATCTGCTCCATCCCCGAGGGTGCTGTAAAGGTGAGAGTTAGTCTTTGGGCATACAGGTATGTCGGCTCGGATATCGACGCATACTATGATTACTGTTCGCTTGTAGTTAAGCCTGAAAAGATAAATCCCGTAATCGTAACCGAAAGCAAGAATATCTCTACGGCAAAGCAGGGGGATACAATACAGCTTAAGGCATATAACAAGAAGTCAAGCAAAGCTTCTGATTACACATGGTCAAGCTCGTACAATACAGCAGCAACGGTTGACGAAAACGGTCTTGTTACATTCCATACAGATGCAGAGGATGGCGTAGCTATCTATGCAAAGGATAACAACTCAGGCGTTACCGGTGTATATTGGTTTAACTCTAATGAGGAATCGAATGCCAAGGCGGAAGATGTTGACGATGGTTCAGGAACTTCAACTGTTGAGAAGCCTACAGCAGCAAAGCTTAAGAAGGTTGCTAAAGCAAAGAAGGCATTTACAGCTAAGTGGGCTAAGGTTAAGGGCGCCAATGGATATGAAATCCGATACAGCCTGAACAAGAAGATGAAAGACGCTACAGTTGTTACTGTAGACAGCGCTAAGACAACCTCGAAGAAGATCACCGGTCTTAAGGGTGGCAAGAAGTATTACGTTCAGATCAGAACCTATAAGGTCGTTGACGGCAAGAAGGTATATTCTGATTGGAGCAAGGCTAAATCGGTGAAGACCAAGAAATAAAGCACTGAAATACAAAACTTAACAGTAGTATGCAATGGAGCACAGTTTAAAAATAAGCTGTGCTCTCATTATTTAAGGAACGATCAGACCCCTTTTGGTATGCCCGTATTTTCATATGTTCCGGGCTGAATGCGGAGTGTTAAGGGAAATTGTAGAAAATGTTGCAGAATTTGTAAAAAACACTTCTCAAAATGGGTGGGAAATGGTATAATTGAACAGAATGTGGGCTGTGGAATTTGATTTAATTAGGAGATTAACGTTGTGAACAATACACGTTGTTTATATGATAGTAGTTTTGAAACGTTTCTAAAGAAGAATGACTCAGAAATATTGGGCGAATTATGCCTTAACTATCATGGAGATGCAAGAACTACAACAAGGGAAGCATGGGAAAAAGAAATCGCTGTAATGAAAACGACGCTAACCTTGTGTGAAGATAAAAAAGGACATATAATATTTGAATATGATATCCCACGACTTGGGAAAAGAATAGATGTAGGATTACTCTATAAAGGAATCATTTTTTGCATAGAGTTTAAGGTTGGGGAAAACCAGATTAAGGAAGCTGATGTTGATCAGGTTCTTGATTATGCTCTAGATTTAAATAATTTTCATAAGTTTAGTCAGGACAGAGTGATTGTACCTATACTTGTAGCAACAAAGTATAATGGAACATCAACGATAATCCAAAGATCAGGATATAATGATTATGTAATAAATCCATTAGTTACCGGAGAACATGGTATTTATGATCTTATAAATAAAGTTATAGAGAATTATCCGGATGAAGAAGCTATTGATGAAAAATGGATCATTAGTCCGTATGCCCCTACACCTACAATAATTGAGGCGGCAAAATCATTGTATGAGAACCACTCTGTAGAGGATATTACAAGACATGAGGCAGATAAAGTATCTACCGACAGAACAATTGCATACATTCTCGAAGTAATAAGACACAGTAAAGAGAATAGAAAGAAGAGCATTTGTTTTGTTACAGGTGTACCGGGAGCGGGAAAGACACTTGTTGGATTAGATGTTGCAATAAAACAGACATATCAAGGTCAAAGTGAGCCAGTTAAAGATGAAGGCGCAGTATATTTGTCTGGTAATGGCCCCTTGGTAGCAGTATTGACAGAAGCTCTTGCACAGGATAACTATAAAAAATCCCAGGAAAGCAAGACAAAAAAGAAAATTACCGACTCTAGAAGAGAAGTAAGCAAATCTATTCAAATGATTCATAGGTATCGTGATAATATGCTTCATAAGATCAAGAATCCTGTTGAAAATGGAATTCTTGAAATTGATCCGGAAAAAGCAGTAAAAAACTCAGATTCCGGATTCGGTGAGGTAGAACATGTAGCAATTTTTGACGAAGCTCAGAGATCATGGACTCATAAAAGGTTAGCAGATTATCTTAAAAGAGGTGGAACATACGGAAATAAGCTTAAGGTTCAAAATTTTCCGGTATCAGAAGCAGCATTCCTAATATGGTCTCTTGATCAGCGGGAGGATTGGGCAACTATAATCTGTCTGGTTGGGGGCGGACAGGAGATTAATACCGGTGAAGCAGGAATATCAGAATGGATCACTGCATTAAACGAGAAATTTCCTTATTGGGATGTATATATTTCACCTAAGCTGACAGATGCGGAATATGCTGAGGGAAAGGTAAATGAACTACTTAAAGATAATAATCATGTAACCTATTCGGAAGATCTTCACTTAAGTGTTTCTTTACGTTCGTATCGCGCAGAAAAATTATCAGCTTTTGTTCATGCATTACTGACATTTGACAGCGCTGCATCAGATATTTATAAAGAAATTAAAGATAAATATCCGATCGTGTTAACAAGAGATATGGATAAGGCAAGAAAATGGCTTCATGAAAAGGTTAGGGGTAGCGAAAGAACCGGTGTATTGGTCACAAAGGAATCAGCAAGATTTAAACCTTTGGCTATTCATATTTTACCTTCAGGTGATGAGAATGCAGTCCATTGGTTTCTTGAGGACAAATATGATATTAGATCATCCAATTATCTTGAGGACGCTGCAACGGAAATTCAAGTGCAAGGATTGGAACTTGATTATACATGCTTACTTTGGGATGCAGATATGAGATATGAAAAAGGCAACTGGCATTTTTACAGGTTTAACGGACAGACCAAGTGGGTTGAACAGACAGGAGAGTCTGAAAGTAAACAGGAATTAGTTAAGTATATGCTTAATGCTTACAGGGTATTGCTTACCCGCGCAAGAGCAGGAATGGTAATCTGTGTTCCGGTGGGGAATCCTAATAAAAATTTGAATGGTTTCTGGGAGGACGAAACTCGCAAGCCGGAATACTATGATGGGACGTATAGGTATTTGAAGAGTATTGGGATTGAGGAAATATAAAGGGTCAAAGTAGGATGGGACGTTGTAAGAATACATGATAACAAGGAGGTCTTATTTGAAAGATAAATTAGTAAACCCATATATGAGAGTTCAGATTATGAATGAAATCATGGAAGTTGACAATTTCCTTAAACTGTTGCTTCATGCTGCTAAGAGAGATGACGGAGAAATCGACTCAATTGAAGAAGAAGTTCTAAAAAAGATAGATAAAGCATCAAAGAAATTTGTTGAAACCTTGAGATCCACGGTGTGAGTTTATGAAATATGATATTGATTAAACAGACGGGAGGACATTATGAAGAAGACAACAAAGACAGTTATATGTTCATTACTGCTGGTTTTGTCGCTGATAGTACCGGTATTTCTGAGCGAGACGGTAGAAACTGAAGCAGCATCAGGGAAAACGGTGCGTGTTGCTACGGAGAAGAAGCTTAAATCGGCTTTGAAAAACAAAAAGGTGGATACTATTGTATTCAGAAGCTCGACTTACAAAGCCATAACCATCAGTTCAACCAAAGCTAAGGCTAAAAAGATAGTTATCGATGCTCCGAATGCGGAAATAACAAATACTGCAAAATTTAAAAAAGTGGAGCTTATAAATGCAAAGAAATATACGGAAGCAGTTTCGGGCAATACCATAGAGGCCTATAATGGTGACGTGCTTGTAGTAGCTGCGGGAATAAAGGTTAAAAAGCTGATTTTATCCGAACCGAAGTATGCGAATTACACGATTTTGAAAAATGCATCGATTAAGAGTGTTGTAATGGCAGATGACGGTCATAAGAGCACTTTTGATAAAAAAACAAGGACTCTTGTATTTGATACTATAGGGATTTGGTATTCTTTTGATCCTGATTATTACGGGACGGAGGAAGGATTGGTAACGGAGGAGTTTCCGTTACATTATACCGCTGTTCTGGATAAGAGCGGAAGGATCCTTGAGTCAACCTATAAAGGCTGGGCAGATGATTACCGTGACGAATACAAGTATGATAAAAACGGAAACTGTATAGAACATAAACGGTACAATCTTGGATACGTGGAGGCTCCGGAGCTTGTAACATACTATGAGTATGTTTATGAAGGAAACAGGGTTGTTGAGGTGCTTGATCATCATTTTGATCCGGATACGGTCATCTGCAAGTATGCATATGACAAGAACGGAAGACTGACCGGAAGCAGTGAATCCGGCAGTTATTATAGTGAAGATAACAGTTATACATATGATAAAAACGGGTTACTGGTGCTTTCGATAACAACCAAGATGTGGTTTGAAAATGAGAGCCTTTCTAGCAGGAAGAGCTGGAAAAATACATATACTTATGATAAAAACGGTTGCCTGATCAAACAGGAAGATGATTACACTGATGAGCATTTTTCAAGGTTATATACATACGAATATGACAAAGCCGGTAATATGATCCATTCTGTAGAGACCACCATAACTTATATGGGTGACGGGACCATGGAAAGTGAGCCGTTTGAAAGATGGTTCGAGTATGACAGTCTGGGACTTAAACTTAAGTATAAGTATGATTTTTCATATGCTGAACAGGGCGATATCGTCACATTCGGATCTTATGAACAGGATAACGATGCGGAGAACGGACAGGAGCAGATCGAATGGGTAGTACTGTCTAAGAGTAAAAACGGTGTGTTACTGCTTAGCAAATACATACTTGATGTAAAGCCTTTTCACTCTGTAGACGAGGGTACGGTATGGGAGCAGAGCACACTGAGGACATGGCTCAATAAGGATTTTTACAACACAGCTTTTGACGATACCGAAAAGAAAATGCTCAAGAAGAAGTCGATACCGAACAAAGAGAACGATAGTAACTCTCTTGGCGGCAAGAATACCAAGGATAAGGTTTTCCTTCTTTCGGTAGATGATACAAATAATACGAAGTATGGCTTTAATGATGAGAATGAATATTATGATATAACAGCGAGATGTGCAGCTACGCCATATGCATTGTCTAAAGGACTTGCGGCTTTATCTTCGTCGGACCATGTCAACTGCGGAACTGCAGATGGTGAGCCGAGCAGTCTGTGGTGGCTCAGGGATCCGGGACTGACAGGCATCAGGGGTACCGGGATCGATGCTCAGGGAGAGTACCTGACTAATATCCCTTATATCAGTACGGATGTAGGCGTTCGACCGGTTATATTTGTGGCGTTAAAGGGTTGAAAAATTGAAACGAAGCGTCATTCTGAGCGAAGAATCTTTGAGGCTAAAGATACTTTGATGATGAACCGGCTGAAAAGCAGAGATAAATAATCAGGGAGCATTTCTTGAAAATGAAAGTGTATAAAGTCATAAAGATAACCGAAGCGGATTTCGGCTGTGAGGAAACGGGAAGAGAGGAGCCGATGGCGCTGCTTTATCTTGAAAATGCCGCAGAACCGGAAGATACCCGTTATGCAGAGGTGGCTGAATCCGTTTTAAGCACGCAGGGTATAGAAGAGGGAAAGAAGGTCGTATTTACCGGAAACGGTGAGATAAGAAAGTATGTGCGTGTTGTAGCCGCAATAATAGTGGATAAAAGACCGGAAGACGGCAGAAGTTTAATATTTGCCACTCAACGCGGTTACGGCGAGTATAAGGACGGATGGGAGTTCCCCGGCGGGAAGATAGAACCGGGCGAGACGCCGCAACAGGCTCTTAAACGTGAGATAATGGAAGAACTTGATACCGAGATAGTGGTCGGAGACCTGATAGATACCATAGAGTATGATTATCCGAAGTTCCACCTTTCCATGGACTGCTTTTGGTGTACGCTTGTAAAAGGTAACCTGATATTAAAAGAGCATGAGGCGGCACGGTGGCTGGACAAGGATACGATGGACAGTGTAAACTGGCTGCCGGCTGACATAACGATCATTGAGAAGATAAAAGAGGGAATGTAGATATGCAGGATTTAGTGATAAAAAATGTTAAAACTGCGGAGTATAAGGATGTGGATCTGAATCAGTTTCATGATCCGGGGCAGGAACACAGACATAACTTTGGGTTCCTTAAGAGTACAGTTATTTCTCCGTACAAAACGGGTGAGGGAAAGCTATCGATCAGTTTTTATACTTTGAAGCCCGGGCAGAGCAATTATCCCTATCATCAACATTTTGGAAGAGAAGAAGTCTTCTACATCATTTCTGGGACGGCCACTCTCAAGACACCAAAAGGTGAAGTGAAGGTAACTGAAGGTGATGTGATCTTTATGCCTCCGAATGAAAACGGAGCGCATATGCTGACCAATACTTCTGATGATATTGTTTCATACCTTGATATCGATACGCAGACATCCTCGGATGTCATCCTGTATCCTGATTCGGGAAACGTCCGTGTTCTGGCAGGTGGTATGCAAAAGTCGTTCAAGCTTGATTCGGAAGTTAATTACCTGGATGGCGAGTGAGATGAGAAAGAATAAACAATCAGCATTAATAACAAAGGTATTATTTCCGGTGTTAGCTCTTGCAGGAGGGATAGAGGCAGTATTCCGTCTATATCCGCCGTTTGGAGCTAATATATCAAAAAAGGATTTGAACGGATTCAAAAAGAGATTCTCTTACATTAAGGATAACAGGTTTATATATCCAAAAGAATGGGAACTTAAGGGTATGAACAAGAACAGGAAGGTTTCGAATAATAAGCTGGTCCCTGATAAAAAGTTGCCTGCTTCGGTTCCGGATTTTTCAACTGTGGAGAATGGGAACTATAAATTTACATGGTTTGGACACTCTTCGGTCTTAATTCAATCCGATGGGATGAATGTTTTTGTCGATCCGGTCCTTACCGATCGATTTTTCCCTTTACAATTCTTAGGCCCGAAACGTTTTTCTGAACTTCCGGTATCTATATCCGACATACCGCGTATTGATGTTGTTTTGATAACACACGATCATCACGATCATTTGGAACCCAGGACCATATGTGCTTTGGATGAAAAGGTAGATAAATATGTGGTTCCGCTGGGAGTAGAAAAGCATCTGATAAAGTGGGGGATTGACCGGGATAAGATTGAAAGTCTTGCGTGGTGGGAGACTGCGAGTTTTAGAAATACGGAGTTTACTTGTACACCGGCCAGGCATTTTTCAGGGAGACGTCTTACCGACCAGAAAAAAACAGAATACTGTTCATGGGTGATCAAAACCGAAAATCATCAGTTCTTTGATAGTGGGGATGGAAGTGTAGGACGGCATTTTGAGATGATACATAAACGTTTCGGGAACTTTAATCTTGCGTTTATGGAATGCGGACAGTATAATGAGAAATGGCATTATAGTCATATGTATCCGGAAGAATCGGTACATATGGCTGCAAAAATCAATGCAGAGTTTACCGTGCCGATTCATTGGGGGTCTTTCGTACTGTCAGAACACGCATGGGATGATCCGATACGGCGATTTGTAAAAGAGTCTGATAGAATAGGACTGAGTATATTGACTCCGGGCATATGTGAGTCTGTTTGGGGTAAAAAATAAGTTTATCGGATACTATTGTATAGATAAGGGTTTGATTAAAATGAAAATGACAGTGGAATTATTTGATAGTATCATAAATACTTCTCAGGATTGCGTTTTCTGGAAAGACAAGGACAGACGCTTTTTGGGCGTTAATCAGGCGTTCCTTGATTTTTACGGGTTTGAATCTGCGGATATCCTTATTGGAAAAAATGACGAGGATATGGGGTGGCATTCAGATCCGGAGCCGTACAAACAGGATGAGCTGATGGTGCTTGCGGGAAGAAGTACATATAAGGTTCAAGGCAAGTGCATGGTCAAAGGAGAGGAAAGAGATATAATCGCTTCAAAGAGGCCTCTTTACGATGGAGATGAGATCATCGGACTTGTCGGCAGCTTTGTTGATATCACAGATGTTTTAAGAAGGCAGAATAAATTGGACGGATCGCAGGTCCTTTATTCTATTGATAAACTCAGGAAATTCAGCTTTTTTGATAACATTATTGATGAGATAGGACTTGATGAGATACTTGATCCGTTGACGGGAGTGCTTTCCAGGGCTTATTCCATGAAGTTCATCCATTCTCTTTTGGGTGCCAAAATACCGTTTACGTTTTCAATAATCGATCTGGATAATTTTAAGCATGTAAATGATACTTTTGGTCACAGCGCCGGTGATATGGTTCTTACAACCGTTTCAAAAGGTCTGGCTGAGTTTATCGGAGAAGACGGACTGATTGGTCGTTTCGGCGGTGACGAACTGCTTATGATCGATCTGAAAAACCTTGGCTCTAAGGAGAAAGAATGCTTTTTTGAAAGTCTGTACGGGAAATCAAAGGCTTTACGTGTAAGTGTTTCTTTTGATAACGGTGTCGCGTTTGTTACGGCGACAACGGGTATAGCGACTTTCCCGGATGATGCCGATAATTTTACGGATCTTTTCGGAATTGTCGATAAAATGCTTTATATTGGAAAGGACCACGGACGAAACTGCTATACAATCTATGAGGCCGAAAAATACAATGATATCGAAATCCGAAAGGTCACAAGTAAAGGCATTTATAACGATATGCATATGATAAAAAGTGCTTTGGAAAGTGTGACCGGGTTTGAGGATAAGCTGAAGGCAGCGACTCAGCTGATGCTTGAGAGGCTCAAGATCAAAGATATGTATTATGCTAAAGAGGATGGAAGGCTTCGTTCGGTGCTTGATCCGGATTTCGATGAAGATGCCGGAGATATAGGCAGACTCATGACCGAAGATATTTATCGTGAAAACAACCTTGAGCCTGTAAAGAAGTCGTCTCCGCACTTTTACGATAGCTTGATAAGAAATGATGTAGAATCGGTTCTTATTGTCAGTATAAGAAATAAAGAAAAAGTACATGGCTATTTAGTCTGTGCCGCAAAACGCAGCCTGCGTATCTGGCAGGAGAGTGAATGCGCTCTGTTGTTTTATCTTTCTGAATTGTTGGGTTGATATCTTGCATTTATTGAGTGGCGAAAGTATAATGAAAAGTGGCTTGGACTGAAGAAAGAAGGTAAATTCTATGGAAGCTTTGGAAGCAATCCTTACGAGGCGCAGTACCAGGAAGTATACAGAGGAGATGCCGGAGAGGGATGTTATAGAAAAGGTGATAGAAGCAGGAAGGTTTGCTCCGAGCGGGCATGATAACCAGACTACGCATTTTATGGTTTTTACTGACAGGTCAGTACTTGATGAGCTTGCGGGAATGGTGCAGGATGAATTTGCCAAGATGGAGGAAACTGATGAGATGTACATTTCTCTTAAGAGATGTATAGTTTTATCTAAGCGTGGCAAGTTTGTGTTCCATTATGGGGCACCTGTGTTCATATCTGTTTCCAATAAGAAGGGTTATGGTAATGCCATGGCTGACAGTGCATGCGCTCTGGAGAATATGATGATAGCCGCAAATGCACTTGATCTCGGTTCCTGCTGGATAAACCAATTACATTGGCTTGATGAGAATAAGACGATACGTGACTTTATGATAAAGCATGGTCTGAAAGAGGACGAGACCATAACCGGAGGTCTGATCCTCGGGTATCCGTTTAAGAACAAACTGAACAGGGCAATGCCCGAAAGAAAGGGTAACCCGGTTACGTGGGACTAAAGCGTTTTGGTTGATATGGATAGACAATCCATTATTGATAAATGAATTAAATGAAAAGGAGTTTATGTCATGCTTGAAACATTAGGTGAGATCAATGATGCGATAAACACGTTTGTGTGGGTTTCGATAG
>JAEEVO010000002.1 GCA_016290905.1 Lachnospiraceae bacterium
AGAAGCAGGCGCAGGACGCCGTGAAGGATGCTGCGAACCGCTGCGGCATGTACTATGTCAACCAGCGTTGGCTGGGCGGCATGCTGACCAACTTCCGCACGATCCAGACCCGTATCGCAAGACTTCGTGCGATCGAGAAGATGTCCGAAGAAGGCACCTTCGACGTCCTTCCCAAGAAGGAAGTTGCCGCGCTCCGCAAGGAATGGGACAAGCTTGAGAAGAACATCGGCGGCATCAAGGAGATGAAGAAGCTGCCCGACGCCATCTTCGTCATCGACCCCAAGAAAGAACACATCTGCGTTCAGGAAGCCCGCGCGCTGGGCATCACGCTCGTCGGTATGTGCGACACCAACTGCGATCCCGAAGAACTGGATTTCGTGATCCCGGGCAACGACGACGCGATCCGCGCCATCAAACTGATCGCCGACACCATGGCTGACGCTGTCGTGGAAGCGAACCAGGGCGAGACCGCCGAGACCGAAGTCCCCGCCGAGACGGAAGATGCAGCCGAAGAGGCCGAAGAAGCTGTCGAAGAGACCACCGAAGAATAACTGGAGGATATGACAATGCAGATCACCGCATCTATGGTCAAAGAGTTACGTGAAGTCACCGGCGCCGGCATGATGGACTGCAAGAAGGCTCTTGCGGAAGTCGACGGCGATATGGAGAAGGCTGTTGACTACCTTCGTGAGAAAGGCCTCGCGGGCGCCCAGAAGAAGGCCGGCCGCATTGCCGCCGAAGGTATCGTCATGAACCTCGTTTCCGAGGATCAGAAGCATGCCGTCACGGTCGAAGTCAACGCTGAGACCGACTTCGTCGCGAAGAACGAGAAGTTCCGCGGTTATGTCGAAGAAGTCGCCGCACAGATCCTGAACTCCGACGTTGAGAACATCGAAACGTTCCTGGCAGCGCCCTGGGCGCTGGATCCCTCGCTGACCGTCGAGCAGAAGCTTTCCGAGATGATCTCCGTCATCGGCGAGAACATGCGGATCCGCCGCTTCGAGAAGGTCAACGCCGAGAACGGCTTTGTCGCTTCCTACATCCATGGCGGCGGCAAGATCGGCGTCCTCGTGAAGGTCGAAAGCGACGTCTTCAACGAAGAGCTGAAGGAAATGGCCAGAAACGTCGCGATGCAGATCGCCGCGCTTCGCCCGCAGTTCTGCTCCGACGCGGATGTCCCGGCCGACTTCATCGAGAAGGAGACCGCGATCCTCAAAGCACAGATCGACAATGATCCGAAGGAAATGAACAAGCCTGAGAAGGTCAAGGAAGGCATGATCCGCGGACGCCTTCAGAAGGAACTCAAGGAAGTCTGCCTGATGGACCAGATCTATGTCAGAGCTGAAGACGGCAAGCAGATCGTGAAAGATTACGTCGCCCAGACCGCAAAGGCGAACGGTGCGAACCTCAAGATCGTGTCCTTCATCCGCTTTGAGACCGGTGAAGGCCTTGAGAAGAGGAACGAAGACTTCGCTGCAGAAGTTGCTAAACAGATGGGACAGTAAGACTATCCGCAGAAAAAATGAAACCGACTGACAAGCTTGCTTGCACAGCCGGTTTTTTTGTGCCAACGGCACTATTCACCATCCGGACAAAGCGGCACTCATAAACCCGTTGGCTGCGCCATCGGACGCTGCTGCGCAGCTTATGTTTATTCGTGTGTTTTGTCCAGCCTTCGTGCCAACGGCACTATTCACCGTCCGGACAAAGCCCACTCATAAACCCGCTGGCTGCGCCATCGGACGCTGCTGCGCAGCTTATGTTTATTCGTGTGTTTTGTCCAGCCTTCGTCACAAACATAAAAAAAGGGAATCTGCAAGCGAGCTTGCGATTCCCTTTTTATTATGTTTGCGGTGAATAGTGCCTATTTCACATCTTGAAGTAGGAGACTGCTTCCTTGAGGTCATCGGAAAGAGTGTCTATATGGTCACTGTCGCGACTTACCTGACTTACATTCTTAGCGATGGTATTAACGGAGTTGGATACCTCTTCGTTGGTAGCGGCGGTCTCTTCCGAAATGGCTGACAGGTCGCTTACTGCATTGGTAATGACTGCCTTAATATTGTTAAGCTCATCCGTGATAGCAGATACGGAATTGATATTCTTAACGGAATCCTTGATCTCGGAAACAAGTACATCAAACTTGTCATGTGTGATACCGAGAAGTCTGCGCTCTTCGGTAATGATCTTCTGAACTTCTCTGGACTGTGATACACATTCCTCGGACTGTTCGGAAATCTCGGACACAATCTCTGTAATTCTGAGAGCAGAGTCATTGGACTGTTCAGCCAGATGCTTGATCTCTTCGGCAACAACACCGAAACCGCGTCCGCTTTCTCCTGCACGTGCTGCTTCAATTGAAGCATTGAGTGCGAGCAGGTTGGTCTGATCTGCAATCTCTGTAATGAAACTGATCATCTCTTCAATCTTGCTGATGGAGTTGTTGGTATCGGTAATCTTTTGAGAGATCGTCTCGATGGCTTCTGCGGACTTCTTGCTGCTTGAACTCATGTTGGCGATGCAGCTGGAAGCTTCTTCATTAGCTGTAAGCATTTTCTTGGAGCTTGCGTTAAGATGTTCTGTATCGGCAACGATATCCTCTATCATGGTTCCCATAGAGATAACGTTTGAATTGATTTCCTGAACACTTTCAGCCATTGTTTCGGTAGCCTGTGAAAGGTTATCCATGGATTTCGCAATATGATCAGTTCCTGAAGCAGCCTGCTTAGCAAGACCTACGGTAGAATTGACCGACGACTTCAGCTCTTCTGTTGAAGAACGGATCTTCGAAATGGACTCACCGAGTGCTTCGGAAAGACGCTTGGCTGAATCTATAAGAGTTGCAGTCTCGGCAATATTCGAAGATGTCTTAATGTTGACAGGATCACCGTTTGAAAGCTTCTTGATATTGTTTGCAACGTTTTTAAGAGGCGTGGATACATTCCTTGCAATGAAGTAGGATATAATGGCCATGAGACCGACCAGAACAACACCGCTGATAATCACTATAAGGATAAGAGTACGTTTGGTGCTGTTAACGTTTTCGTTGGTCGTTCCGGCAAATGCCATACCCCGGAAGTTTCCTGTACCACCGAGCGGTGAATAATAAACATAATAGTCTTTACCGTTGATCTGTACACCCTTACCGAAATATTCCTCGCCTGATTTTACTTTTGCGTAAATCTCTGGTGAAGCCTTGGTGCCTTCGATACGTTTTCCGTTATCATCCTTGATAGAGGTCATAAAACGGACGTCATCCTTGAAGATGGTAAATACAACACCGGTGTCGCTGGTAAGTCTGTCAATATAAGCTGGATCATATGCAAGAAAACCATCTACAAGATCATTATCGTTTATAAGGTCATATTCATAATACTCTTTGAGACCTTTGGCTGCAAGCTTTAGTTCTTGTCTGATGTTTTCTTCAAGATTGTTTGTGGAAACCACTGTGCTGAAGATACCCAGGATCAGTAAACCGACGCTAAGCGGAACGATGGATAGCAGTATCAACAGAACCTTCATAGTAAGCGTACTTTTTTTCACGGAAAATCTCCTTTCTGCTTTTTCCCGAGTAATTGTTATATGGAAGAAATTATTATATATATAATAGCAGAAAATGGAGATAAAATCAAGAAAAAAAGAGTCGTTTTTTACTATTTTTTTGTTATTTTAAAGATTGACGCATTGTATTTTTGACAGCCAGGCCGGAAAGCTCGTGTTTATATAGAAGACAGCTGACAAAATAACATATTATACCGCCTGCTATTATGATGACGTAAGATACAATGATGGTATTGAGAGGGCTGTCATTGCCATTCATGAGAAACTCCGTGATCTTTACGAACGGGGATTTCGTCTCGTTAAAACTAAGAAACATAAAAGTCATGACCAGGGTAATGCAGATGATAAGAGACGTCAGATACATCTTGAAAGAGAAGGCGATGTATATGAGCAATACAGTAACAAAGATCGCGGCTTGAATAAGCGCGGAGTAATGAGTAATGATATCAATTCCGTTATCGGCAAAATCGGGAGCTCCGGCTTTTAATACTCTTATGATGACAAGTACCGTAAATGAAACCAGGCAGCAAAATACCGAAAGGACGGTAGTACCCGCTGTCTGTATCTTCTTTTTATAAGGAGATGTCTGGACAAGCTTTGCGATAGACGGAGTAAAAGCGAGCTGGAAGATATAGAGTCCGGATAAGGACAGATATAATCCGCCGAGGTTTGTTGAGCCCATTCCCTGAATCTCGAAAAGCAGCCCGAGCCCGAAGAATGCTGCGCCGAGAATGCACATAAGCTTGAATTGTGTACCGTATTTGATTAGTTTAAAGCATATAATTAAATCTTTCATAATGTCTCCGTTCCGTATATGATAAAAAGTCTGTTATCTGTAATTTTTTTCCGATGTATCGAAAAAGCTGCTGCGATATCCTTTGCGGCAGTCGGTCAAAAGGACAATGGCCATGAGGATGCTGAGCACCTCGGCTGCGGCTGCGACGATCAGCGGAATGACACTGAATTCTTCGAGTTCCATAGGTATCAGGAAGCTGACTGCGAAGATCAGTATGGTGTTGAACATGGACGCCAGATAAGTTATGAAAATCTGTACTACCATTGTAGTTGACAAGCGTCTTGATATGAAAAGGATGACTCTGGTGGTAAGATTGGTGATAGGATAGAGAAGCAGGATCAATGTTATTGCTATGGGGGAAAGGCCCGGCTCTTCCGAGTAATAAAGCTCGCCGGCTATGAAGCCTACGAATCCGGTCAGATTCAGCAGAGCTTTTATATACATATCCGCTTTTAGTGCGGAATCAATAAGATTACTTCCGTAAAAAGAGGATTTGACCATATCCATCCCACGCTGTTTCCTTGCACTTATGCCGCCGAAAGCATAGTAATCAAAAAACACATTGGCTATAGAAGCAGTTGCGGTTATTAGGAATACTGCATTTATCCCGAGAAGCTTATCGGCGAAAAAACCGGCGACGATAAGCAGCAGGGCCAGCAGGATCAGGATCAGCCTGTAATATAATGATGTGAACGCCCTATATTCGGTAAGTTTTTTCATGATATCACGCTCCGTTTACTGTATAAGTGAATTTTTCTTCATTATCGCAACACTTATCTTGAAGAGGCTGGCGGTCTCCGTTGTAATGTCCATGCCGGCCAGCTTGTCGAGATCCTTTGCAAGACAGATGCCTTCGAAACCGTAGTTTGAAGAAGACATGGTATAGAGGATCTCCTTTGCCTTTGCGGCATCCTGTGCCTCACCCTTTACTGCGATGTATTTCTCCTTGAGGTCTTCTACAAAGCCCTGTTCTATAATCTGACCGTGTTCCATTATTATGGCATAATCGGTAACGTTCTCCATATCCGAGATGTTATGTGTCGAGAAAAATACGCTTCTGTTCTCACCTGAGCTTAAATACTCGCGGATGAGCTCACACAGCTTGTCGCGCATGAGAGGATCGAGAGGAGAAGCGGGCTCGTCCATTATCAGAACCTCGGTTTCTCTTGCGAGGACGCCTGCGAGCATCAGCTTGGTCTTTGTTCCGTCCGACAGAGTGCTTACCTTTTTGTTTTTGTCAAATGTGCCTGCACCGAATATGGCAAGCTCTTTGCACCTGTTACGGAATTTCTCGCTGTTGAAATTTTTGAACAGGAGAGAAGAAAGCTCTTCAACCTGGCCTACGGTCCAGTGAGGAAAGTAGTAGTTGTCTGTGCCTGTGTATCCTATGCTTTCCTTTACGACCGGATTGTTTTCGAGATCCTTTTCATTATATTTATCGAAATAGCGGATCTCGCCCTTGTAATCCAGACGTATGCCTGTAAGTATATTTAATAAGGTAGTTTTTCCTGCACCGTTCTCTCCGATAAGGGCTGTTGCAAATCCTTTGGGGAGTTTGAACTCCGGTACATTGAGGCTGAAATTCTTAAAGTCTTTCCTGATGTTTTTTGCTTCGATGACGCTTGTAAAATCCATAAAGTCTCCGTTCTGCCGCATTATGCAGCTTATTTCTTCATCAAAGTCACCTCGAAAACGCCTTCAGCGTTTCCTCAGTAACAAAACGATGCTCCGCATCTCATTTCAGTCGGGGCTTGAACCCCGCCTGAAACGAAGATCTCCCCCCACCTTCGCTACGCTAAGAGGTGGGGGATATCTTCTGTTTTGTTATATAAAATGTTTTAAATTTCCATATCCATTAATGCTGCCAGGGTGTCGGACAGCTCCTGATTGCTCATGCCGGCTATCTTCGCCGCAGCGATTGCTTCCGTCAGCGCTTCTTCAACCTTTCTTAAATGCTGTTCCCTGAGCATCTCCGAATCCTGCGCATTTACATAGAAGCCTTTTCCCTGTGAAGCCGTGACCAGACCCTCGGCCTCCAACTGTTCGTATGCTTTCATAGTGGTTATGACGCTTATCCTTAAGTCTCTCGCCAGCTCCCTGATGGAGGGGAGGAACTCGCCCTGCTTGTACTTGCCGGCAAGGATATCGGTCCTGAACGAATCCGAGATCTGTTTGTAGATCGGGACTCCGCTTGTCTGTGAAATCTTCAATCGATCACCTCGTTTCAAACTGTTATTGCGCGCACTTAACTGTTTATGTGTTATATATACACCTATAACAGACAAATGTCAAGCACTTTCTGAAAATAATTTTTATGAATGAGTTCTTACCTATATAAATAGAAATGTCATGAAGCCGGAAAATGACTGTAAAGGACATGAAGTTGGAGAAAATGTCCAAACGGGGCGGGAGGTTAGTACCGGGGGTATGTGAATATTCACTATAAGCAATAGCAAATTTTAAGCATAAATTAGTCAAAAAGCAAAAAAGGTAAAAAAGATGCTTGAACAGGTAAAAGATTTCCATTTACTTTAAAGTGACATTTGATTATACTCAATGTCAAGATGTGAAAGCGGAAGGTTATGATATGAATAAGAAAAAAACAGTTTCTTATTTATGTATGATGTGCTTTGCAGTCATCCTGCTTGCAGCCTGTAATAATAAGAAGGTCATAACGGAAGTTACGGGCAGCTGGGCGGCAAGTTATGATAAAAAGACGGAAATCATTTCATTTAATGAAGATGGCAGTGCTAAGTACAGAGATAAGGAATATGAAAGCTATTCGTTAAGTGATGGCCGTATAGTTTTTAACGGTGACGAGAAGCTTGAACTTAAATACATAAAACAGGACAATGTACTGGTTCTTTACGAGCACAAAACTTACACGCTTACAGAAACAAACACCCCGGGCACGGTCATAGGCTTGTGGGAAAACGGAAAAGCATCCTATGAGTTCACAACAAAGGGACAGTTCCTTGAGGATGGCGTTTTCGGCGGAGACTACACGGTAGATGAAGAAAATCATAAGATCAAACTCGACTATGAAGGTCCGTTCGCCGATACGGAGTTCTACTACAGCATAGAAAACAATGAACTTAAAGTAGAATATCCGTTTAAGATGTACCCTACAGAAAAGGGTTAAATTTGTTCGATAGGCGGATAACCGCTTACGATAAAACGGCACAAAGATGCCCCATATTTTATAAGGAGGAGAATTATGAAACGAATTCTTGCAACATTATTGGTTCTCGTTATGGTATGCTCTCTTGCAGCGTGCGGCGAGAAGGAAGGCGAAAAGAGCGCTGAAGGAAAGAAAGTTATCAAGTTATGGAGTATAACAGTTGATACCGATTCAAACCGTCAGGCTTATATCGATTCCATCGCAGAAGTAAACAAGCTTTATCCTGATTATGAAATCCAGATGGAAGCTACTGAAAACGAAGCTTACAAAGAGAAGATCAAGAACGCTATGGCAGCTAACTCCGTAGAAGCTGATATCTTCTTCACATGGTCAGGCGGATTCCTTAATGAGTTCGTAAAGCAGGACAGAGTTTATGAACTTGATGACGCTTTCAAGGATGTCAAGGGTAAGGATATCGAGGACAAGATGTTCGCAAACGTAACATTCAACGGTCACATCTATGCAGTTCCTACAACAATGAACATTGTTGCTATGTTCGCTAACATGGATATGTTAAAGTCAGTTGGTTACAATGATGTTCCTAAGACTTATGATGAGCTCATTGATTGCTGTGACAAGCTTGTAGCTGCTGGAAAGATTCCTTTCGGCTGCGCAGGTGGCGAGACATGGTGTGTTACTGAGTACTTAGAGCCCCTTGCTGAAAAGACAATCGGTTCTGATGCACTTTCAAAGATGTTCGCAGGCGAAGGTTCTTACAATGATGCAGGTTTAGCTAAGGCTGTTGATTACCTTCAGGAGTGGATTAAGAAGGGTTACTTCGATCCCGCTGGTGCAACAACAGGTAACGAGCAGATCAAGACAAACTTCATCGAAGGCAAGTACGCATTCTATCAGAATGGTAGCTGGAACTGTGGCGATATCACCGCTAAGGCTAAGTTCGAAGTTAAGGTTGCTGAATTCCCTGTAATCGACAGCTCAAAGTCAGCTATCGGCGAACTCATCGGTGGACCTAGTGATGTCCTTGCAGTTTACAAGGGATCAAAGAACGCTGAGACAGCAGCTAAGATGGTAGTTAAGCTTGGTCAGTTAATCTGCGAGAAGGCTTATGCTAATGGTAACGGACTTCCTGCTTGGAAGGTATCAGTAGATGAGTCCAAGATCGATCCCCTTTTAAGTGCAGTTGCTGGTATCGTAGGAAATTCTAAGAGCCTTACACTGTTCGGTGACACCAAGATGTCAGGAACAGACAAGGACGTATATCTTTCATATGTTGATAAGGTATACAGCAGCCAGATCGACGGTGCTGGATTTATCGCAGGACTTTCAAAAGACCTCAGATAATATTAGATTTGCATAACTAAGTAAAACAAATGGCAGCCTTTCCCGGGTCTCCTTTGTGGGAGGCTCGGGAAGGTTGCATTTATTTGTTTGGGAAGGTAAAAGATTCAATGAAGAGAAGTGCAAAAAATAACATCTCGATAGGCTTATTTTTATTACCTGCCATATTGCTTTTTGTAGGGATACTTATTGTGCCTATAATATCATCTGTTTATAACAGTATGTTCCATTTTACCAATCTGGCAAAAACGGACATGGAATTTGTAGGTTTTAATAATTATGTTTCATTGTTCAAAGAAGACTGGATAAATTTCGGACTTGCACTTAAGAACGTATTTATCCTTGCCGCTGTTTCTGTTTTCTTGCAGTTGCCTTTATCCTTAGGTTTAGCGCTTATGCTTGGAAAAGGCATCAAATGTGAGCGTCTCTTCCTTTCGGTATATTTCATGCCGGTGCTTATTTCATCACTTGTTATAGGTATGCTTTGGGACAGAATATACGAGCCTTCGGGCGGCGTTTTCGTATACATTATGGATTTGTTTGGCGCTGCGGATTCTCTTCCTCCGGAAGGTGTTCTGGGAAACGACAAATCAGCTCTTATAGCAGTTCTCATTCCTGTCTTATGGCAGTACGTAGGATATCATATGCTTCTTATGTACGCCGGTGTAAAGAGTGTTTCTCCCGAACTTAGAGAAGCAGCAATGCTTGATGGCGCAACAGACTGGCAGGTTGACAAATATGTTGTTATACCGTCTATAAAGCAGATAATAAAAGTAAGCGTAATATTCGCTGTAACAGGATCGTTCAAGACATATGATCTTCTTAAGGCATTTTCAAAAGGAAGAAGCAGTTTTGCATATAACGTTCCTACGATCATATTGAGCAACACAGTTACAAATAACGGAGGAATAGCAAGCTCAATTGCGGTTATTCTGATAATACTGTGCTTTACGTTTGCTATAATCATAAACAAGATATTTAAGGAGAGAGATCCATATGGGAAAAAGTAGTGCTTTAAACAGCAGTGTTGATCTTGAAGTATACAAGGTTAGAAAATCGAGTAAGCTTGTTAAAGTATTAATATATATTGGTCTTGTTATATGGCTTTTTGTGGATCTGTTTCCGGTTTATTATCTGTTTACTTTTTCGTTAAAGGATAATACAGAAATCCTGAAGACCAATGTCCTGGGTTTACCTAACGACTGGCTTTTCAGCAATTACAGCGCTGCATTAGAGCCGGGCAAGATACAGAGAGGACTTTTGAACAGTACGATCGTAGCTGTTTCGACAATAGTTCTTACACTGGTTGTTGCCCTTATGGCAACTTATGCGCTTACCCGTATCCAATGGAGAGGAAACAAGTTTTTATATAACATTTTTATGTTAGGTATAACAATACCTGTACACGTTGCTCTGTTCCCCGTATTTGTTATGTTCTCAAATATGGGATGGACAAATACGTTATACTCGCTGATTATTCCGTATGTCGCGTTTGCGGTGCCAATGGCCATCATGATATCCACGGGCTTTATGAACGATATACCGAAGGAGCTTGATGAAGCTGCAAATATTGACGGATGCGGCATCTGGGGTATCTTCTTCAGAGTTATAGTACCCTTGATGAAACCGGCTCTTGCAACAGTTGGAATCTATACATTCCTTCAGTGCTGGAATGAGTTCCTTTTTGCCAATGTTTTCCTTACTTCGGAAAAGAAATATACACTGCCTTGTGCGGTTTACAGTCTGAAGGGAAAAGACATGGTAAATTACGGACTTCTCGGAGCAGGTCTGGCGTTGGCAACATTCCCTATGCTTATTGTTTACGTATTGCTCAGCAAACGTATCCAGGAGAGCTTCATTGTTGGTGCGGTTAAGGGATAAAGATATATTTTTACTTTGATTTTGAATTTTACCGATATTATTCTGCAGGCAAAAAACTGACAGTTTAATATCGGTATTTTTGTTGCCAAAAAGCCGTTTTGGTGATATGATATATATATGTAATTATTTCGCAATAAATTATAAGCAGAGATGCTGATACCGCATGAACGTCCCGGAGGGTGATTTTTGAAAACAGCTGTAAAAAAACCCAGAAAGAAAAGATCATTGGCCGTTAAAACACGTCTCTTTTTTATATTTACCGTATTATTGCTTGCAGGGATGATCCTGCTTTCGGGATTTTTCGTAATCCGTATGGAAAGACAGGAGTATGTTTTAAATGAGTCAAAAGAAATCTTAAGTGTATTGTCTGATAATATATATACGAACATACAGAGATATACGGAGCTTTCACGGCTTATAATGACTGACAGCCGTGTAGTTTCGTTTTTGAGAGCCGACGGTTCCAAAGTAGATCAGAGACTTGTTGATAATGCCAGATACGGTGCAGTCGGCGTACTGAATGTTACCGAGATGGTGGATTCGGTATTCATATTTCGTGATGACATGAGATACACGGCAAATAAGAGAAGCTCATATTCGCTTGATTTTGAAAAGATTGAGAGTGAGTCATGGCAGAACAAGATAATTGAGCAAAAGGGAAAGGCCATAGTCTCGCTTAACGGAAATGACGCTGTTTTCAGGATTGACGGGTCGCCGGTCATCTCTATATGCAGAGCAATATATGATGTTGATACTCAGGAAAGAACCGGTATTCTTCTTATGAATTTCTCTACGTCGATGTTTGAACAGAGACTGGAGAAAATTAATACTCCGGATATCTGTATCATGGGAACGGACGGATCGTTCATTGCGGGTAATAGAAAACTGAAAGATTACTATGATAATGACTATGATACCGGAGAATATATTTATGAGATCGAAACGGTTAAAAACGAAGACATGCTCGTATCGGCCGTAAAGATTCCGGATATGCCCATGGTAATCCTTTCGGTTAGTCCGATAAGGAGAGGTATTGTTCCCAATATGACAATTGCCGTAATGGTCGGAGTATTGATGCTGGTTCTGGGTATGGTGTTCGTTATCAGTTCGTTTATAACAAAAAATATAACCACTCCCTTATTTGAGATTTCTACATCTATAGAAAGCAACCGTGAAAAAGGAGTGCTTGAAAAAGTAACGGTTGATGTAACGAATAATGAGATAGGTATGCTTGAGGACAGCTACAACAACATGGTCGATCATGTAAACGAGCTGTTTAACAAGCTTCTTGAAAAAGAACAGGCCATACAGAAGGTTGAGATGAGGGTGCTGCAGGAGCAGATCAAACCGCATTTCCTGTACAACTCACTCGAAACCATCGGATATCTTGCCATGGACGCCGGAGCAGAGAAGGTTCATTCGGCACTGGAAACCCTCGGCAGCTTTTACAGGATATTCTTAAGCAAGGGAAGCAGGGAGATACCGTTAAAGAATGAAATTACGATCATAAAGGACTATCTTTCATTGCAGAAGTTAAGGTATGGTGATATAATCAATGATGAATACGATATCGCCGAAAACACAAAGGAATGGATCATTCCAAAGCTTATACTTCAGCCGCTGGTTGAAAACAGCATCTATCACGGTATCCGCATGAAGGGTGAGCCGGGTGTTATAAAAATAAGCAGTCATATTGAGGAAGACGGCCTGCATATAATCGTGAGGGACACGGGGGTCGGGATGAGTCCCGAAAAGATAGAAGAAGTCCTTAACACGGAAAAGCCTCAGGTTACGGAAGATTCTGAGCGCAGCTTCGGACTGTGGGGGACTATAGAGCGTATACGTTATTACTGCAACAGGGATGATGTGGTAAAGATCCGCAGTGAAGAAGGAGAGTATACGGAAATAGAATTCATATTGCCGAAAAAGGGAAAGGGAGATAGAAATGTACAGAGTTATGCTGATTGATGACGAGGAGTCGGCAAGAAAGCTTTTAAGAGCCTTGATAAACTGGGAGAGCCTGAACATGGAGGTCGTAGGAGAGGCTGCCAGCGGTATCGAAGCGATAAATGTAATAGATGAGTTCAAACCTGATATAGCATTTGTAGATATTTCAATGCCTTTCATGAACGGAATAGAATTCACCGAGCTTGCGACCAAAAGATATCCGAACCTTGTCATAATAATCATGACGGCCATCGATCAGTTCGAGTATGCGAGGAAATGTGTTAGCCTGCCTGTATTTGAGTATATGCTGAAGCCCATGGTAAGGTCGGAGATATATTCAAGCCTTGTAAATGTAAAGTCCATGCTTGACGAGAGAAACAAGCAGGAGAGTGAACAGGATATGGAACAGGATCTGGAGAACAGGGATGAAACCGGGGAATCCTCGATAGAACAGATAAAGAAATACATAGAGACAAATTATACGGATTCAAAGATAAACCTGACGTCGACGGCACAGAATTTCGGATTCAGTGCAAGCTACTTAAGCCGGAAATTCAAACAGGAGACCGGAAAGAATTTTGTCGAATACCTCACGGAATGCAGGATGAATGCAGCCATGAAGCTTGCCCAGAACAATATGAAAATGTTCAATGCTTCAAATGAGGTTGGCATACCCGATCCCAACTATTTCGGAAGATGCTTTAAGAAATTCACCGGAATGAGCTATTCGGACTATGTATTATCGAAGACAAAACCTGATGAAGTGAAATAATAGGCTGACATCCCGAAAGGAGGAAACCATGATCCGGGAGCGACTGGGTTATTTAAAGGAAAAGATGAAGGAACAGGGGATCGATTTCTATATCATCCCCACATCCGATTACCATAATTCAGAATATGTCAGTGATCATTTCAAGTGCAGGGAATACATGAGCGGGTTTAACGGTTCGGCAGGGACACTGGTCGTATCGGAAAAAGAGACAGGGCTCTGGACCGACGGCAGATATTTCATTCAGGCAGAAGAGCAGCTTTTAGGCACGGGGATAACGCTTTTCAAGTCCGGAAATAAAGACGTACCGGGGATAAAGGAATATCTTTCAAAGAAAAACGAGGAAATGCGAAGCTTCCGGAACAGAACGATAACGGTCGGATTTGACGGAAGAGTGGTCACCACTGCTTTCGTAAAAAAACTGCGTAAGGAAACAGACGGGATAAACATTATCCCAAATCTCGACCTTGTCGGTTCGATATGGGAGGACAGGCCCGCACTGCCCGCGACTCCCATATATGTGCTTCCTGAGGAATATACGGGCTGCAGCTCCATGGAAAAGCTTCTCGAGATAAGAAGGAGATGCAGGGAGAACGAATGTGATTATCATATGGTGTCATCGCTTGATGACATTGCATGGATATTGAATTTAAGGGGAAATGATATAGCATGCAACCCGGTTTTCCTGTCGTACTTATTTATAGCCGAGGATTACGCAATACTTTTCTGCAATAAAAAATGCATTGATCCGGTTGTAGAAAGGTATCTTGAAAATCTCGGAGTACAGGTAAGGAGTTATGAATCGGTATTTGATTATCTGAAGGATTTCGGGAACAGACTTACGGAAAAACCGAATATCCACATTGACTGCGGAAATGTAAATTACAGCACATATGAGGCTGTATGCAAAAGCTTTACTCCCAAGAACGGGATGAACCCGTCCACGTCAATGAAAGCCGAGAAGAATCCGGTGGAGCTGGAGAATCTGCGGCAGGCCAATATCATAGACGGTGTGGCGATGGTTAGGTTTTTGAAATGGCTTGACGACTATGCAAAGGATCCTGAAACGGAACCGGTGACCGAGCTCGACGCCGCAGGAAAGCTGTTGGAGTTTAGGAAAGAAAACAGAGAGTTTAAGGACATCAGCTTTGATACGATCGCGGCATACGGGCCGCACGGAGCTATTGTGCATTACGAGCCGACCCCCGAATCCGATGCGGTTATCGAGAAAAAAGGCTTTCTTCTGGTAGATTCGGGAGCGCATTATCTTAAAGGTACAACTGATATAACAAGGACCGTAGCGATGGGGGATTTAAGTCCGGATATGAGAAAGCATTACACAGCTGTGCTTAAAGGCAATCTGGACCTTGCATCGGCCGTATTTCCGGCAGGAACGGCAGGAGCCAATCTGGACATACTTGCGAGAGGTCCTTTGTGGAAGCTGCGGAAGGATTACAATCATGGAACCGGACACGGCATAGGATATTTTTTGAATGTTCATGAAGGTCCGCAGAATATTAACTGGAAGATCGGCAAGCGTCACGGGAATGATATACCGCTTGCCTGCGGCATGGTTGTTTCCGATGAACCCGGGTTTTATCTTGCGGGGGAGTATGGGATAAGGACCGAGAATGATATAGCGGTAGTGAAAAAAGAAGAGAACGGGTACGATACTTATCTGGGGTTTGAGGTATTGACACTGGCTCCGATCGATGTCACGCCGGTCATATGGGAAGATATGACAAGAGAAGAAACAGAGTTTTTGAACGATTATCATAAAACGGTATATGAGAAGCTTTCACCGTATCTTGACACGGAAACTGCGGAGTGGCTTAAAGATCATACCGCACCGCATATCGGGTAACTTAAGGCAGCTTGGCTTGTTTTGGGGGATATTGCATGAGAAGAAATTTCCTTGAATCGGAAAATGAAGAATCTGTCAGCCGGCTTCTGTCGGCATCGAAGATTTTCTTTTTGATCTTCCTCATTTTTACGCTTATATTTATGATAGTTTACAGCTGTTCGGATGAAGAGCCGTTAAGGTTTGACGATAAAGTCACTTATATCGAAAACTGGACGGTTGCTGATGCTGATGGCAATATATTTGAAACGGGCAGGTATTACGAAGGTGATAAAACGTATACCGGACCTTTCACTATCATGTCAAAACTTCCGGAAAAGGTAGAGGACAATACGGTACTTTGCTTTATGGTAAACAGGGATGTTACCGTATATATAAACGGAACGTGCAGGAAAACACCGGATAATCCGGAAAGAAATTTTGTTCCCGGCGGGCATGTAAAATGGTTTTATATGCCCATACCTCTCTATGCCTCCGATTCGGGAGCTGATATAACTGTCCTCAGGAACATCAATTCCTCACAGCAGGAAATGGTACCTGAAGCCTTTATAACAACAGAGCTCGGGCTTTATCAAGTACTCATGGAGAAATACGGTGTATCCTTTGTCCTGTCTGTCATCCTGCTCATTTTTTCCGTTGCCGTCATTGCCATAGGTATAGGCATGCAGTTCAGGTTCAGGATGAAGATCTATATGCTCTACGGCGCACTCGGTATATTTGTTATTGCCGCATGGCTTGTGACAGATTCTTATCTCTATCCCTTTGTTTTTGGACATTATCATGTGGACGGTATAGCAAACTTCATGTTCTGCCTTATGATGCCGTTTAGTCTGGTACTGTATCTTGATGCCATACAGCTTGGCCGTTACAGGAAATATATGGTAGTGATAACCGTAATTTCCATGATAAACGCGGCACTGTGGTCATCGCTTCACTTTACGAAGATACTCTCGTTTATGGATTCACTTCTGTATATAGATATTGTACTGGGCATTATCATACTTTCCACGCTGATCATACTCTTTATTGATTACAGGAAAGGAAATATCGGTGATTACAAATATACTGCCTTAGGATTTGTGGGATTCCTTATTTTCGGTCTGCTTGAAATAGTTTTACTGGTGTTTAATCTGGATAATATCAACAATCTTCCGATGCTTATCGGACTGATGTTCCTGCTGACCTTTATCGTCGCCCAACAGGTTTACGATCTTCGTGTTATCAGTATCGAAAAACAAAAAGCCGTCGATCTGTCCGATGCAAAGACGAGATTCCTTGCAAGCATGTCCCATGAGATAAGGACTCCCATAAACTCCATACTCGGTATGAATGAGATGATAATCAAGGAAAACCGGGATAAGGTAATAGATGAATATGCCAGAACCGTCCAAAGCTCCGGAAGAATGCTGCTTACGCTTGTAAATGATGTGCTTGATTTCTCGAAGATAGAATCCGGAAAGCTTGAGATAATGAACACGGAATACAGTATTTCGAGAGTATTCTCGGAAATTCTGCCTATGCTCAGCGAAAGGGCGAAGGTCAAGGAACTCGAGCTTGAGATACGGGTAAAGGACGAGGTACCCGACGGGCAGATAGGTGATGAGTTCAGGTTAAAACAGATTCTGGTAAATCTGATCGGGAACGCTGTAAAATATACGGACAAAGGCTTTATAACCGTTACCCTCGGCGGAGAATACGGGAAGGATGGGGATCAGTTTAGCCTTACGATCTCCGTAGCCGATACGGGAAGGGGCATAAAGCAGGAGGATATAAAAGGACTGTTTGACGCCTTCTCACGTGCGGATATCAGGAGAAACAGGAATATTGAGGGAACCGGTCTCGGACTTGCGATAGTAAAGAGCATCATCAATTCGATGAACGGTACTATAAACGTTGAGAGCGAATACGGAAAGGGCTCGGAATTTAAGGTCACAATACCGGTAAGAATATATGACCGCACGCCCGTAAAAGAAGATTTTTCAGGCAAGGCGGCGGAGCCTGTCGAAGAGTACAAGTGCGATTTCAGGGCTCCTAAGGCTAAGATACTTGCTGTTGATGACAACGGGTCAAACCTTAAGATAGTAAAGCTTTTCTTAAAGGAAACAGGTATTCAGCCCGATCTTTCGATGAACGGAAAAGAAGCCATCGAGCTGTGTAAAAAGACAAAATACGATCTTATTTTCCTCGACCATATGATGCCGGCTCCTGACGGGATAGAAACCTTAAAGATGATAAGAAAGGATCCTGAGTCACTGAATCGTGAGACAAAGGCGGTTGTCCTCACGGCAAACGCCATAGCTGGCAGCAGGCAGATGTATCTATCAGCCGGTTTTGCCGATTATCTTACAAAGCCCATAGATTCCAGAAAGCTTCTGATAACGTTGAAGGAGCTGCTTCCGCCCGACTTAAAGGAACTGATCGTCCATGATAAAAAAGAAGAGATTGAAGAAAAGCCCGTAAAGAGGGTGCTGACCGAAAAGAAGCCTAGGAAAAAATCTGATGACAACGACTACTATATTATGGAATTCCTGCCGAAAACCAACGGAACAAAGGATTCCGAATTAAGAAAGCATATATCGGAGATATCTGGCATTGATTTTGACAGGGGACTTCTTCACTGCGGCGGCAGTGAGAGTGTATACAGGGAAATTCTTTCGGATCTTGCAAACGACTGTGGAAACAGGGTCATGAGGATGCGGATGAACATCCTTTCAGAGAAATTCGATCTTTACTGCATAGATGCACACGCAATAAAAGGACTCATGGCGACCATAGGCTGGAAGGACATGAGCGAGCTTGCCAAAAAGCATGAATTTGCCGTAAAGGAAGAGAACCTGGAATTTGTCAGGAACGAATACGAAGCCTTTCTTGACGCTTATCAGAGCGCCTGCGCTTCGATAAAAAAGTGCATTGCATAATGTAATTGGAGAGGAACCTTTAGTTTAAAGTTTGCTTCGCGATATCGATCACGCAGAATTCTGCCTTGCAGCCGGTTTTAAAGCCTATTTCCCAGTCGCCTATTCCGGAGGTTACGATAAATGTTGTCTTATCCCTTGTTTCCATTCCGTAGGTGCTGTCGTTTGCATTGATAAGGTAAGCAAAAAGCTTCATGGGAATGAGCTGTCCGCCATGAGTATGGCCTGACAGGACAAGATCCGCTCCCGCAGCAGCCTCAGCCTCGTAATCATTTGGCTGGTGGTCAAGAACTATCGAGTATTTTGAAGGATCAAGAGTTGCCATGATATCGCCTATAGGCTTTCTGCTCCTGTCGGACTTGTCCTTCCTACCTATTATATAGAAGCTGTCTTCCAAAAGCACAGCCTCGTCTTCGAGCATTGTAACTCCGGCACCTTTAAGCATGGAACGGAATTCTTCGACCGAAAAGTTCTTGTGTGAATAATAGCCCTTATCATGATTGCCGTATACATAGTATATTCCGTAGGTACACTTAAATTTCGAAAGGGCCTCGCAGCTTTTCTGAAGATCCTCCTTTGTTGTTCCGTCATCGACGAAATCTCCGGAAATGACCAGTATGTCAGGCTTTGCGGCCTGTATTTTTTCAAGGTGTTCACTAAAGCCTTCCCCGTCAAATACCGCTCCGATATGTGAATCGGCAATAAGCGCGACCCTTATATTCGGAACACCCAGTTCTTTAGCTGTGGCAACGGAATAATCAGTTTCAAAAACGTGGTGTGCAAGGAACCAGCCGGCTGAAAAATAGCAAATCTCTATGACGATCACAATGATCCCGACAATATAAGGTTGGAACCTGCCGTCGTCCGTTTCTTTTTCTTTCTTCCGGATTTTCCGGATGATAAAAGCAACAAGCTCAGCGAGAAGAAAATACAGGCTCATATGTATCATCACTATCAGGGTATCTATAGCCTTGATGAGTATGAAAATGCCGAATACGGCAAGCGGTATAAAGGCAAAGAGGATGCGTTTCCATTTTTTGCCGCCGGACAGTTTTTTTACTATGCCGAATTTACAGAAGCGTGTCCATAGAAAGAAAACGCTTAACAGTGCGCATATGCTGAAAAAAGCGATTATAAATCCCCACATAGTATTTTCTCCTTGTTATATATCTGTTTCTGCCGTCATTGTAAAAAGACACGATTTCATTGGAAAACATTCGGTGTGATAATAGCATTATTTTATACAAAACAGGCTCCGTATGTCAATAAATATTTAAAAAACCTTTGAAAAATGGGCATTTTTACTTGACATTAGCGTGTAAACGTGATAGAGTAAGCGTATACAGTTAAGGAATCGCCTTGGCTGTAAAAAACTTCATAATAACGAAAGGGGTTTATTTCTATGAACAAGACTGAACTTGTAGCAGCAGTAGCAGAGAAGACCAATCTTACAAAGAAGAATGCAGCTGAGATCATTGATGCAGTTTTTGAGGTTATCGGCGACACCATGCAGGCTAAGCAGAAGGTACAGCTTATCGGCTTCGGTACTTTCCAGACAACCGAGAGAAAGGCACGCACAGGCAAGAATCCTCGTACAGGCGAGGCTGTTAAGATCGCAGCTTGCACCGTTCCCGCATTCAAGGCTGGAAAGGGTCTTAAGGACAAGGTTAACACCAAGCCCGCTAAGAAAGCAGCTAAAAAGAAATAATACTTATGAAGTAAAAATAGCTATGAGATTGCCTCATAGCTATTTTTTTTGTGTGAGTTTAATGATTCTTGTATAACGACGGGAATGTGATGAACATCCTTGTCTCTTTCTTTAACTTGGAGTTATCATCAAAAACTTCCTTGTGGTTTTTATATATTGACTTGATCTTTTCCATGATACCCTTCTTTATCGTAGGTGAATCAGGCGTTTCTATCAGGTTTGAATATGTCCTCATAAGAACGGTAAGGTAAGTGGAATAGGTGTTTGTCAGGAACTGTGTCTTGTTATTATCCTTGAAAAAAGCTATCCTGCTCTCGAAGGCCGATATCATGTCGGTATTCTTTATGGCAACTCTGGAAATGCTCCCTTCGCGTATCAGGTAGAAATATAATATCGCATCGGTGTAAACTATCTTTTGTGCGTCGTTTATGAATTCGTGAGCGGTTGCAACATCCTCGAAAACCTTTCCTACGGGGAACTTTATCCGCTTTAAGGCATCCATCCTGTAAAGCTTGTTCCATGCGGAAGTGAACTGTTGTATATGATTGGCTGTAAAATAGTTATACTCGAGCTCGCAAAGCTCTCTTAAAGCATCGTTTGTTGAGAATTCGGTAGTTTTATTTTCGGGGTTGCTGTCGAGATCGACCGTTTCCTCGGGTTTTACCCTGCGGTAGTTTCCTATGGAAAGGTCTGCGCCGGATTCGATAAGATTATTGTAGAGTACACGGACAGAATCACGGTGTATATAATCATCGGAATCGACAAGCATGCCGTATTTTCCGGAAGCAAGCTTTATACCTTCGTTTCGTGCGTCGGAAAGACCGCCGTTTTTCTTATGAATACAGATGAAACGCTCGTCAATGTGAGTATATTCGTCACATATTTTCTGGGAACCGTCAAGTGAACCGTCATCTACCAGGATAACTTCTATATTACGATATGTCTGTTTCCGTATGGACTCAAGACACGTTCTTAAATATTTGGAAACGTTATACACCGGTACGATTATACTTATCAGATCGTCCATTTGTTTCACCGTCCTTTCCATATATTATAGGTACTCTGTAAATGTTATTGATTTCAGTTTGTCGATAAACTCAATATCCTTATTTTCTCAGGCATTCTTGAGAGAAGCTTCATATCCCTGCTGTACGGCGCGTGCCAATTGATCGGGGCAGGAGGTGGGCTTAAAGCCGCACTTTATCCCTGAAAGTCTTGAAACAATATCATCTACCGTGCACCCCTCTACAAGACGGGAAACACCCTGCAGGTTACCGTTGCAGCCTCCGACAAATGAAACGTTTCTCACTACATCGCCGTCCAGATCAAAACTAATGAGCTGGGAGCAGGTACCTTTTGTTTTATAATCAACATGAAACATTATATGATCTCTCCTTAAACAGGTTGTATTATTTCCTTATAGTATAGCATTTTTATACGTTATTAGTCAAGGTTTTAGTAATGTTTTTAGTGGAATTTTGGTATAATTCAGTACTTTATTACCATTACATTTTATATCCTGATTTTGGGATAAAGTATATGTTTCCCTACTGAATTTTTAAATGTTTATACTATTTTTTGTGTATTAATGCGTCTTTTTTTGGCAATATTGCACAAATATCGCCGGCGGATACTCGGCTCTTGGTTTTATTCAATACCAAATATATTGTTTATAACTAACAAAAAACATAGCAGTATTTAGGCAAAAATAATCAATTTTTGATATTGACAAACAGAAGAACAATGTTTATAATCGCCATTTGTAAGGTTTAATTTCCGGAAAAAACTAAATACTGTATATTTCATTCAGGAGTACACAATATCAATATGTTTGGGGTAAAGATTAAAAAGTTTGCTACCAAAAAGCCTTATACGCTTGCAGAACTGTTTGACGCTATAAAGGATAAACAGTTTACGGCAGGACCTGTGTCCTATACTAAAAGCGGACTTGCCTACGTTATAACATTTCCACCTATAGACAACAACAACCAGATATGGATCATGGGTTAGGGTCTTAAAGGACCGTTCTCCAAGTTCGCGGTTTCGAAGAATCAGGTTGCCGGGGTTGGAAATGCTGTAAAAAATCAGTTTATCAGCGATCTTACAGGAGGCTGGTCGAGAGTTTCCGGTGTTTTTGGAAAGAATGCCAAGGACACTGAAAAGCTTGTAGAGATCACATGCGAGGAACTTATCGCATTGGATCTTTGATCATGTTCAGAGCGACGTAAAGCCGTTTTGATAAAAAGACACAAAAATAAAAAAACAAAGCACAAAGAAAAAGAGGAGTAAGAAGAAATGAAAAAGTCATTTAAGTTATTATCAGCTATGCTGATGGTTGTAGTTCTTGTTTTCAGCTTAACAGGTTGTGGTGTTGACATGAGCAAGATGAAGGGTGATTGGAAGGTTAAGACAATTGATGCCAAGACACCCGCTGAGTATGTTACCGCTAAGGGCATTTTAGTATTAAACAATGTAAACATTACAGATGACAAGATCACTCTTAAGAAGTTTGATCCCAGCACAGGAAGCGAAGCTACTGAGACTTACAACGTAACAAAGAAGAGCAACGGTATCGAAGGCCGTACAGATGCACACAAGGATGAGAAGAATCCTGACATCACATTTGAGTTATTAGACAACGGTACTCTTAAGACAAAGTACACCGACGCAGAAGTTATCTACGAGAAGGGTACTCTTAACCTTGCAGAAGAGTATGCTAAGATCGTTGGCGTTCCTTCAGGTGAAGAAGAAGGCGGCGAAGAAGGCGGCGAGGAAGGTTCCGAAGAGGGCGAAGAGGAATAATTCTCTTGAACTCTGAACTTCCGTTTTACGAAAGTAAACATTTGGGACATGCAGTCATGCATGTCCTTTTCTAATTTCAGCTTTTTTCAGTTGCCGGTTTTTTCAGTTGCCGGCTTTTTTATTGTCATCCTGTTTCACTTGTCATCCTGAGCGTTAGCGAAGGATCTTATTCCATAAGAAAAAGGTTGCATTTACTTCTCTGCGGGATTATACTGTGAACAGTATTCTTAAGAAAGGACTTATTGTTAAAGAGCATGGATACACCTGTATATGATTTTATAAAAAAATACATATCAGAAAATCCGGTAAGGCTTCACATGCCCGGACATAAGGGCAGGATGATGCCGGCTGTTCCCGGTTTATCAGACGCTACAAAAGTAGTACCTTCGGAAGCGTACGACATAACCGAGATTGACGGCGCGGATGTTTTATCGGAAGCAGAAGGTATCATCGCTCAGAGCGAGGAGAATGCGGGCAGGCTCTTTAATGCACATACATTGTATTCGGCTGAAGGGTCGTCTCTATGTATCCGTGCCATGCTCTTCCTTATAAAAAAGAAGACTGAGACCGAAGGCAGAAAAGCATATATTCTTGCCGGAAGGAATGTCCATTCGTCTTTCTTAAGTGCGGCGGCACTGCTTGATCTTGATGTGGATTTTATCATGCAGCGGGAAGATGAGTCGTTTGAAAGCTGTACCTTAACCGGGAAAGATATAGAGCAGGAGTTGGAAAAAGCGGCAAAACACAAAAGGATACCGGATGCTCTGTATATCACAAGCCCCGATTATCTCGGAAACATATCCGATATAAAGTCGGTATCAGAGGCCTGTCATAGGTATAACGTGCTTTTTTTGGTGGATAACGCTCACGGAGCGTATTTAAGATTCCTGGATGATCCAATGCATCCGATGGATCTTGGCGCCGATATCTGTTGTGACTCTGCTCACAAGACGCTTCCCGTACTTACGGGCGGGGCATATCTTCATATCTCTAAGAATGCTGATGAGTTCTTTCATAAAAATGCAAAGCAGGCCATGGCTGTATTTGCAACTACAAGCCCTTCCTATCTTATAATGACGTCGCTCGACCGTTGCAATGCATATCTGGAGGATAATAAAAGCATACGTGAGGCTGCAAAAAAGGTTAAGGAGCTTAAAGAACGGTTAAAGAATATAGGGTTTGTTCAGGAAGGTGAAGAACCGCTTAAGATAACGGTAAGATTTGATGATAATGCTTCAGATAAAGAAAAGTGCCGTCCGAACGGGGAGGAACTGGCCTTTTTCCTAAAAACAAAGGGCATTTATACGGAATATCATGACAGAGAGCACGTTGTGATGATGTTTGGTCCGGGGAATGCTGAAGAAGATTATGTCCGGACCATAAATGCATTTGAGGAATATAAAAATCGTTATTCCGATGTAATCTCACAGAAGGCTGATACAAACGGCGTGAGAACAGCAGCACAGAGTATGGACATCGCAAGAAAGCCTGCTCCCGAAAGGGCTTTATCTTTCAGAGAGGCGTTGTTTGCCGAGTCTGAAGAGGTTGACGTGCGTGAGAGTATCGGCAGGGTGCTTGCGGAGCCGCTTGTGCACTGCCCGCCGTGCGTACCGCCGTATATGCTGGGAGAGGTTATCGGAAAAGACATTGTGAAATACTGTTCGGGTAAGATACGTGTCTTAAAACAGGCTCAGGACACCCGTGACATTGATAAATAAAAGCAAAATCTGGTTAAAACAGCATTATTTGTGTAAAGACATGAACAAGAGCAATCTGCTATAATGTAAACGTTTGCTTATTTTTGGATAAATATTCATGTTTTTTAGGAGCAGGAGTAATGAAACTATATAAGAAAGATCCGGAGTTTTACGGCAGAGTGTTTAAGCTTGCCTTGCCGATAGCGTTCCAGAGCCTGATAACTACGGGCGTAAACATGCTGGATAACATCATGGTAGGTCAGCTGAAGGACGAGAAGATCACTGCCGTTGCTCAGGCGAACGTGTTTATAGGTATATATCACATACTGTGTATGGGACTCGGAATGGGAGCTTCGGTACTTGTATCTCGTTACTGGGGAATGAAGAATTCACCTAACGGCAATAAGGAAGAAGCGGGACATGCGTTAAAGCAGACCGTAACTCTGATGCTCAGGCTTGCGATGGGACTTGCAGCCATATTTGCAGTAGTGACCGCGGTTGCGCCGAAGGCTATTATGTCCATTTATACGGACAATCCCGAGGTTATGGAATACGGAGCAAATTATTTCAGGTATTCCATACCGACTTACTTTTTCCTGGGATCATCACTGGTTACGACCATTGTACTTCGAAGCGTAGGTCAGGTAAGGCTTCCGATGTATGTTTCGATAGGTGCTTTCTTTGTAAATATGGGCGCCAATTATACTTTTATCTTCGGACATTTCGGAGCTCCTCAGATGGAGGAGAGGGGTGCCGCTCTCGGTACTCTTATTGCCAGGATATTTGAAGCTTCCTGCATAATGATATACTTCCTCTGTGTAGATAAGAAGATAGGGTTCAAAATTAAGGACTTGTTTCTTAAGACACGTAACCTTATCGGAGAATATTTCAGGATCTGTATCCCTGTACTTATAAGTGACGGTATACTTGCCATAGGAAACAGCACCGTGGCAAGCGTTATCGGAAAGCTGAGCGATCAGTTCGCGGCCGCAAACTCGATCACGGCTACAACACAGCAGCTCAGTACCGTTATGATACAGGGAGTTTGTCAGGCCGGCGCCATTGTCACAGGGCAGACCTTGGGCAGCGGCGGTAAGGAGAAAACTCAGGAACAGGGCTGGCTGTTCCTTGGACTTGGTTTTGCACTCGGTGCTGTTTCCGCAGTTGTTCTGATGATCATCTGCAACCCCATTATCAACAGTTATTCCGGAGCTACAGAAGAAGTTAAGAATATTGCAAGGAATCTGATGACAGCAATAAGTCTGATCATCATATTCCAGGCAACGAACAGTATCATGACGAAGGGCGTGCTGCGCGGAGGCGGCGACACCAAAATGCTGATGGTAGCGGACAATATATTCCTGTGGGCATTGTCGATCCCGCTCGGGTATATTGCCGGTTATGTCTTAAAGCTTGATGTATTCTGGGTATATTTCTTCTTAAAGATCGATCAGATCGTTAAGACGGGCTGGTGCATCATAAGGCTCAGAGGCGGAAAATGGATTAAAAAGATCAGTACAGGTAAGAAAACGGATAACAATAATAATCAGAAGATGATCGCCGCTATAAAGTAAATATTTGGAAGGGAGTTGTTGTCATGGCAGAGAAAAAAGACAAAAACCTGAAGAATAATGATACAGAAAACAAGGGTATACTTAACAACAAATATATACTTCCCGTGGTTCTGCTTTTGCTGATCCTTGCCATCGGCGTGATAATAGGACTTATTATCGGTATGAATTCCGGTAAGAAGGATGATTCTTCAACGCCTGATACCGAGGTTAGCGATGCATCCGAAAAGGGTGGTGAAAAAAGTGATGCCGGAAAGACTCAGAATGATGTAAAAAAAGAGGATAATAATGGCGTAAATGTTGACGATAACGGTAACAAGAGCGGAATAACCGATAATTCCGATGACAATAAGGATGTTGACGAAGGAAAAGATAAGGATAATGACGACAGCAAAGACAATATAACCGATAAGGATAACGATTCCGACAATACCGGCAAAGACGACAACGGTGACAAGGACAAAGACGCCGGTAAGGATACCGATAAAGACAAGGACACCGATAAAGATACCGGCAAAGACGACGACGGTGACAAGGACAAAGACGCCGGTAAGGATACCGGCAAGGACAAGGATACCGGCAAAGACGACGACGGTGACAAGGACAAAGACGCCGGCAAGGACAACGATAAGGGCAACGATAAGGATACCGGCAAGGACAACGATACCGGCAAAGACAACGACGGCGATAAGGATAAAGACGCCGGCAACGATACCGGTAAGGACAACGATAAGGATACCGGCAAGGACAACGATACCGGCAAAGACAACGACAGCGATAAGGACAAAGACATCGGTAAGGATACCGGTAAGGACACCGATAAAGATACCGGCAAGGACAACGACGGTGACAAGGATAAAAACAAGGATAACGGCAGTGCAAAGGACAGCTACGTTCTGACATATACGGTTGACAACTCATGGCAGGACAAGAGCACAAACATGTTCGGAGTACAGTTCGGACTTACGAACAACACTTCTGCTACAGTAAGCAACTGGAAGCTTGAGCTAAAGATAGAAGGTCTCGCAAGCATAAACGGCTGGAACGGGACATTCACCTCATCGGGAGATAAACTGACGGTTACCAATGCGGGCTATAACAGTGACATCTATGCGGGCGGAACCGTAGTCATAGGCTGTAATCTCGGAACTTCGTCGAGTACGGTAAAGATTACCGAAGCCAAGCTTAACGGTAAGAAGATGGAAATCGTCAGCGGTAAGGTTGACCAGAACGATCCTGACATCAAAAACAATGACAAAGGAAACGGCGGTGACAACGGCGGTTCCGGAGACGATAAAGATAAGGACGGAAAAGAAATAATTAACGAAGTAAAGAATAACACCAAGGGTAAGAAGGGTGATGACTGGCTCTATACTGACGGAAGGAATATCCTTGACAAAGACGGTAAAAAGGTATGGTTAACAGGGCTTAACTGGTTCGGCTACAATACCGGGACAAATACCTTTGACGGACTCTGGAACAGCCGGCTTGTTCCTACAGTAAAGGCTATAGCGGATCATGGCTTCAATCTTATAAGGGTTCCCATTTCCGCACAACTTATAAACGAATGGGCAAGCGGAACGTATCCGAGGGCAAATTACAACAACGCTTACAATTCCGAGCTTAACAACATGAACAGCCTTGAGATATTCGACTATTTCCTGGCACTTGCAGAGGAAAACGGTATCAAGGTAATGCCCGATATACACAGTGCCGAGACAGATGCTTCGGGACATAATGTAAACCTCTGGTATACGGACAAGGTTAAGGTTGAGGACTATTACAAGGCTTTGGAATGGATGGCCGCACGTTATGCGGAAAATGATACGATCATTGCTTTTGACTTAAAGAACGAACCTCACGGAAAGCCTTATGAGGGTAAAAAAGCAGCTATCTGGAATGATTCAAAGAATGCAAATAACTGGAAATATGTTGCGGAGACCGCAGCGGCAAAAGTCCTGAATAAGAACCCGAATGTTCTTATAATGATAGAAGGAATTGAAATTTACCCTATTGACATTAAGACGAATTCGGATTATCATTCTACAAACGACAAAGATTATTACTTCAACTGGTGGGGCGGAAATTTAAGAGGCGTTAACGACTACCCCATCAATCTCGGGAAGTACCAGAATAAGCTTGTTTATTCCCCGCATGACTACGGTCCTACGGTATATGAGCAGCCGTGGTTCAAGGGTAAGTATACCTATGATTCGCTTATGAAGGACTGCTGGGGCGATAACTGGTTCTTTATCTACGAAAAGAATATCGCACCCTTGCTTATAGGTGAATGGGGCGGCTTCATGCGTGAACCGAACCTTACATGGATGACATATATGAGACAGCTTATAAAGAAATATCATCTGAACCACACCTTCTGGTGCCTGAATGCCAACTCGGGTGATACGGGCGGACTTCTGCTTGACGACTTTACCACCTGGGATACGACCAAGTACAATTTCGTTAAAGAGGTTCTCTGGCAGGAGAACGGTAAGTTCGTAGGCCTTGACCATGAAGTATCTCTCGGTGCAAACGGCATTTCCTTAAGCAAAGCCAAGGGATTATAGGGGCTGAGTACATAATTACATTAGGAGTACATTAAAACACAAAAAATAAGGAGCAAAAATGAGACTTAATCCTATTATCGTATCTTTACTTGATACGGATCTTTACAAATTCAACATGAACCAGGTAATGTTCCACAAGCATACCGATCTTATCGGTGAGTACGTATTTAAATGCAGGAATGAGGACATTAAGTTTACAAAGGAAATGTTTGATGAGATAAACGAGCAGATCGACAATCTCTGTACCCTGACATTTACCAAGGAAGAGCTTGATTACCTGCGTTCCATAAGATTCATAAAGAAGGACTATGTTGAGTTCTTAAGGCTCTGGCATCCCATCAGGGATTATGTATATACCGAACTGAAAGAGGACGGCGAGCTTGTACTTAAAGTAGACGGACCGCTGTTTTCAGCCATGCAGTTCGAGATATATCTTTTGGAGATAGTAAACGAAGTATATTTCCGTATGAGCTTTGATTACATCACTCTGCGCAGGGCTGCGGAAGAGAGGCTTACCCAGAAGATAAACGACTTCAACTCAGGAAAATACACCTTCTCATTTGCTGAATTCGGCTGTAGGAGAAGGCTTTCGAGAGAGTGGGAGGATGAAGCGGTAAGAAGGCTATGCAGGGAGACCGACAAATGTGTCGGAACCTCGAACGTATATCTTGCTAAGAAATACAATGTAAAGCCCATAGGAACCTACGCTCATGAATTTGTCCAGATGTATCAGGGAATCGATAGCATTCCTCTGGCATATACCAATCATTATGCTATGCAGGACTGGTATGACGAGTACAAGGGAGATAACGGAACGGCACTTACCGATACGGTGACCACGGATCTTTTCCTTATGGATTTTGACCGCTCAATGGTAAACAACTACAACGGCGTGCGTCATGACAGCGGAGACCCTTATGAGTGGGGAGAAAAGATCATAGCCCACTACAAGAAATTCGGCGTGGATCCGAGGACAAAGCTTCTGCTGTTCAGCGACAGTCTTGATTTCGACAGGGCTCAGGCATTGTATGAATACTTCAAGGATAAGGCAAAGGTGTCCTTCGGTATAGGTACATTTGTTTCAAACGATACCAATGAGGATGCATTGAACATAGTCATAAAGCTGCAGTATGTAAATGACCGTCCGGTAGCAAAGATAAGCGATGCTCCCGGAAAATCCATGTGCAGTGATGAAGAATACCTTAAGTATCTTAAGGCAGCGGTTCAGTTCCGTATCGACCGTGAGAAGAGGTAAAAAAGCCGGGAATAAAATATTTCTTGACATTTCCGAAAAAACAGTGTAGAATCTAATCTAAATTATTTTTAGGCGATGAAGATGTGTAAGTAGTTTTATGTGACTTCCTCAAAAGAGAGCCGGGGCAGGTGAAAGCCGGCAGGAAAGCATAGGATGAATTTCAGCATCGGAGCTTCCGGCGAGATCAATCAATGTGCGTGTCATTTGATATGTTCCCACGTTGTTCGGATTGCAGACAAGTCTGCGGCTCGGACGATTGTCTGATTGAAAATAAGCGGATGTGTGCTGCGCATTAAGCAGTATCGAGAGCGGTTTTGAATAAAACCGAAACTGGGTGGTACCGCGGGTTATACTCGTCCCATGATGTTCATGCATCATGGGACTTTTTTATTACAGTATGAACTACGGTATACCGTATTTACATAACAGAGAAAGGCGGCAGGAATATGCAGGATTTAAACGAACTGAGAGACTCAATCAATTCCATTAAGGAAGAGATCGTAAACGGCGTGAAGGAAGTAAGAAATTCAAAGGCTCTTTATGAGTTCAAAAAGACCTTCCTTGATTCCAAGGCGGGAAAGATCAACGCGCTCATGAAAGAAATGAAGAATATCCCGAACGAGTTAAAGGCTGAATTCGGTAAGAATGTAAATGAGCTTAAAAACTGGGCGGGAGTTAAATTCGATGAGCTTGACGCTTCCATGAAGGAGGCTGAGGCAAAGCAGCGTTATGAGGATGAAAAGATCGATATCACCATGCCTGCGGTTAAGTGCAGCTGCGGCAAGCTCCATCCGGTAACACTGGTAAAGAACCAGCTGATCGACATCTTCGCATCCATGGGCTTTGATGTATACGAGGGCACAGAGATAGAAAACGATTATTATAACTTCACTGCACTGAACACTCCTCAGGATCATCCGGCAAGAGATATGCAGGACACCTTTTATCTTTCACCCCAGTTCCTTCTGCGTACGCAGACCAGTTCGGGACAGATCCATGTCATGGAGAACCGTAAGCCTCCTATCAAGATCCTTTCACCCGGAAAGGTATTCCGTTCGGATGACGATGCAACCCATTCACCCATGTTCACTCAGATGGAAGGCCTCGTAGTTGACAAGGGGATCACCCTGCGTGACTTAAAGGGTATGCTTGAGGTCATGGTAAAGAGGATATTCGGCGAAGGAACAACCACAAGACTTCGTCCTTCGTACTTCCCGTTCACCGAGCCTTCCGTTGAGGTTGATGTAAGCTGCTTCGAATGCGGAGGCACAGGATGCAGGCTCTGCAAGGGTACCGGCTGGATCGAAGTGCTGGGTGCGGGCATCGTAAACAAGAAGGTGCTTGAAAACTGCAACATAGATTCAAATGAATACAGTGGACTCGCATTCGGTGTAGGCGTTGAAAGACTTGCAATGCTTAAATACGGCATCAATAACATAAAGCTTCTGTACGAGTCGGATCTTCGCGTACTTGAACAGTTGGATGAATAAGGAGGAAAAATCATGTTAGTACCCATTAGCTGGTTAAAAGATTATGTTGATATAGATGTAACCGTGGATGAGCTTGAAAAAAGGCTTTTCGACTGCGGTTTCGAGGTAGAGGAAAAATATGAGGTAGGCAAGGACATCAGCAAGGTTGTTGTAGGTCTTGTCGAGGAGTGCGAACCCATACCCGAGACACACCTTCATGTATGCAAGGTAAATGTCGGAACGGGTGAAAACCTTCAGATATGCTGCGGCGCAGACAATGTATGCACAGGAAAGAAATTCCCGGTAGCACTTGAGGGCGCAACGGTTTATGCAACTGCAAAGGATCATGTGACGATCGAAGGTGTCATGACGATAAAGAAGGGCAAGCTCAGAGGATACGAATCCTTTGGTATGCTCTGTTCGGGAACCGAGCTTGGAGTAAGCGAGGATATGTATCCGGGCGCAGGCTACAACGGACTGCTTGAACTGCCCGCTGACGCCGAGACAGGCGCAGACGTAAAGACAATACTCGGACTTGACGATTACATCTTCGATATCTCCATTACCGCAAACAGGCCCGACTGCCAGAGCATCTTCGGAATAGCGCGTGAGGTTGCCGCTATCCTTGAGAAGCCCTTAAAAGAACCGAATCTGAGCTATACCGAGAACGGAAGGGCAAAGGAAGGCTTCAAGGTAACCGTTGAAGCACAGGATCTTTGTCCCAGGTACATCGGTCATTATGTAAGCGACGTAAAGATCGGAGAGTCGCCCGCATGGATGAAGAGAAGGCTTGCACTTGTCGGTTTAAAGGCAATTTCAAATATCGTAGACATCACCAACTACATCCTAAAGGAACTCGGACAGCCCATGCATGCATTTGATGAGGATTTCCTTGAAGGAAATGCGATAAATGTAAGGCGCGCAAAGGATGGGGAAAAGATAGTTACGCTGGATGAAAAGGAATTCACTCTCAATCCTTCAAATCTCGTGATCTGCGACGGAGTAAAGCCCGTAGCGCTTGCAGGTATCATGGGAGGACTTAACTCAGAGATCAGGGATACGACCGCAGGCGTTGTTTTCGAGGCAGCTAAATTTGCAAGAGATAATATAAGGAAGAGTTCAAGGGCTCTGGGACAGGGCTCTGATTCAAGCGCACGTTTCACCAAGGGCGTTGATGAGTATACAACCGTTATGGCCATGAAGAGAGCACTTCATCTGGTTGAGGAGCTTGGATGCGGAAAGGTATCTTCTACACATGTAGAAGTATCGTCCGGCAACTCCATTGAGCCTAAGGAAATGAAGGCTTCCTTAAATAAGGTAAACGGAGTATTGGGCGTAGACGTTCCGAAGGCAGACGTTGAAAGGATACTTAAGAATCTTAATTTCAATCCCGTAATAAACGGAGATGAGATCACCATACAGATACCGGCATACCGTGAGGATATGGAGGATTACCCCGATATTGCTGAGGAAGTCATCCGTATGTACGGCTATGATAATGTAACCTGCACCTTCCTTGAGACCGCAAAGGTTACGGCCGGCGGATTAAATACACATCAGAAGGCTGAGCTTAAGTTAAAGAGGGCGCTCTGCACTACGGGTGCATCGGAAGGCATGCATTATTCCTTCTTCTCACCCACTGACCTTGACCTTTTAAGGCTTCCCGAGGATGCGTCAGAGAGGAAGACCATCAGGATACTCAATCCCATAAACGAAGACCTTTCGGCTATGAGGACCACTCTGGCACCTCAGATGATAAGGGCAATGGCAAGGAACCAGAAGAGGGGAAGAATGTCGGGCAGGATCTACGAGATAGGAAACCGTTTCATCCCGAAGGAGCTGCCGCTCACCGATTATCCGAAGGAGCTTTCAACACTCTGTGTTGGCGTATTCGGAAACAACGAGACCTTCTTCACTTTAAAGGGTATCGCGGAGGTTGTTGCGGAAAGTCTTTGCATTTCGTTCAAATATGCCGCACCTGAGCCTAAGATTCCTTATCTCCATCCTTATCAGTCTGCCGAGATACTTGACGCAGCGACAGGAGAAAGAGTAGGATATCTCGGTAAGGTCATCTATGAGATCCAGGACGAGCTTGATGCGAGAGAGGCAATGTTTGTAATGGAAATCGATCTTTCGCTGCTTGAGAAATACTACGGAAACGTAACAAAGTTCGAGCCCATCCCTAAGTTTGCGGATGAGTCGAGAGACCTTGCGCTTGTAATGAACAGGAGCGTAACCTGCGGCGAGGTTGAGGATGCGATAAAGGAAGCCTGCAAATATGTTAAGAAAGTAACGCTTTTCGACGTATACGAAGGAAAGCAGATAGCTGACGACAAGAAGTCCATGGCTTTCACAATCCTTTTCGTACCTCAGGAAGAGGAATTTACCGCTGAAGCTGTTGACGGCTATGTAAAGAAAATCCTTAAGAATCTTAAGAACAAGCTTGAAATAGAATTAAGGCAGTAATCTGTTACAATGTAATGAAGTTAATAGCATTTGTACCGTACAGGTGATATACCTGAGAAAGAAAGGCAGTATTTACGATGAGTTCGAGAAAGATTAGAAGACTTATAAATGCTTTGGTTCTGGTTTTGGTTATGTGTTTTGCGGCATCGTGTGCTTCTCCTGCGGCTGACATGGAAAGTGCCGGTGATGCTCCGATTGAAGTTTCTCCTGCTGTCGGTGTTCCGGAAAACAAGGATGATCCCATATCTAAAGATGATGCAGGTATAACGGAAAATGCCGGAACTGTCGATAATAACATAAATAAGGAAAATCCCGAAAACCTTGAAAACGACGGCATAACCGAAAATCCCGAAAACCTCGAAAACGACGGCATAACCGAAAATCCCGAGAATGATAACGCTCCCGTACAGGATGAAGAGCCCGAAGAGACATTCCCGGATGACAATGATGACGAACCCGAAGAAGCTTCTGAAGGAATAAAGAAAAAAGAAAGTCAGAAGGAAGACAAGAACTCATCAGAAGCTAAAGTAGACAGTTCTCAGGACAAAAAGGCAAAGGAACTCGTAAAGAAGCTTGACAGCTCAACCGAGATCCCCACACTTTGCATCTATACCAAAAACAACAAGGAAGTATTGTCACGTACTGAGTATGTGGACTGCTGGGTATATACGGTAAACGCCGATGAGGATCATGAGCTTTCGGGAGCCGAGGCAGGTATCCGTGTACGCGGCAATTCTACCGCATACGGCGGAAATGTCGAACTTATCAGAAAGAATCAGGTACCTTACAGGATCAAATTTACCGGCAAGACAAATCTTTTCGGATTGAATGACGATGCAAAATGCAAGAACTGGGTTCTGATCAAGGCTGAGGACAATCTCGTTAAGACCGATATAGCGCTCGGACTCGGCAGAAGGATAATCAGGGATTACTGTTCCGACGGAATACTTGTTAAAGCATATTTAAACGGTTCCTTCAAGGGCATATATGAGCTCTGTGAGCAGAGCCAGGTTAACAAACACAGGGTTAACATATACGAGACTCCCGAAAATTATAAGGGAACCGATACCGGATATCTCCTGGAGATCGATAATTACGGAGAAAAGCCGTGCTTCTGGATCAACTACTGTAATCAGGCAAAGTTTACGGATATAAACGGCGTGACAAAATCCTTCAAGCCCGTAACATATTCCATCAAGAGTGACGTATATTCGGACGAACAGAAGGAATTTATAAAGAACTATGTAAACAATACGTTTAAGATCCTTTATGAAGCTTGTGCAAAAGGAAATTATTATGTATTAAACGATGAAAACAAGCTCGTTAAAGCAAAGAAGAAGCAGATAACAAAGAAGGACAGCGACGGAAATGCGATATCTCCCGCACAGATCGTGGTCGAGAGAGTCATAAACATTGATTCAGTTGTAGATATGTACTTACTTCATGAAATAGTAAAGAGCTATGATGTGGGAGAAGGCAGCTTCTATATGTACGCTGACTTTTCACCCGTAAGTGAGGATTCAAGGCTCACATTTACCTGTCCTTGGGATTTTGAGTGGGCATATGCCGGATCGCTTACGCAGTATCATGCATGTGTATTCAATTCGGAATCATTTGCGGCAACTTATGAGGAGAGATCGAATCCCTGGTTTATAATCCTTATGAAGCAGGACTGGTTTGTTGAAAAGGTAAAGGACAGATGGACCCAGCTCAGGACCAAGCCGAAAAAGGGCGTAAAGAACGTTATCTCCCAAGGAATGGACGAGGTTAAGGCACAGCTTGAAAAATATACCGACGATCTCGGAAAGGGTGCTGTGGGACGCGCAAATTCACTGGTTTCATGGGTATATAAGAGAATTTCCTTTATGGACAGCAAGTTCTTAAGGAGTAAAAACTGATCTGCTTCACCAATCGATTTAGTTCAGGCTTCTGCCTTGTAGAAATCGGAGAGGCTTGAGACTATACGACAATAGGAGGGTGGCGCATGGTAAACGGCATAAGACTTGATGATCAGGCAATCACAAACAATTATAATGAGATGAGAAACCAGGTACAGGGCCCGGAAGGGGAAGCTGTGCCCAAAGTCGAAACCGGAAGTGCACAGCCCACCGAGAACGCCGCGGAAGCATCTGCCAATGCCGCATTTGGCGGTATAAACACTACCGCACGCGAGGCACTTGAGGAAGCGGGGCTTCCGAGGAGCGAACGTAATCTGGGTCTGGTCAGGGAGATGATAAACAACCAGATGTCGATCGATCGTGACAGTGTATCGAGACTTGTAAGCCAGGTAAATGTTTTTAGGGAAGCAGATATTTCAACGCTTCTTTTAATGAACAAGAACAATATTCCCGTCAATCATTTTACTGCGGCCCAGCTGCAGGCATATATAAATAACGAACAGGATCTTTCCGCCCAGATAGGAGATATGGTGGAGACACTTATCAATTATCTTGATTCGGAAGCATCCGCAGGAAATGTTACATCAAACATGACCGTGCTTGAGGTGCTGACCGCCGGTACGGAGATATCCGCCGAAAACATGGCGGCGCTCGGAAATGCCGAAAATGCCGTGAATGTTGCGGAAATGGTCAACAGCGGACAGGAGAATATCATGTCTACGCTGCTCACCGGTCAGGGAGGCGCAGAAGCGGTATATGCCGCGGGCGCGCAGCAGGGAGCTGTTGCACCGGACGGAAATGCTGTCATGAACATGCTTGAGACCGGAACCGTAAACAATGTGGTTGCGGAGCTCGGAACGGATGCCGAAGGCAGCGGAGCCAACTGGATGAACGGATTTGGGGCCGATAACGACGCTCTAAGCAGCTTCAACGAATTCAATACGGAATCGGCCGGTACGGGCATCAGCGGAAACGGGCATTCCAATAAGGGCGCCGAGCAGCAGGGAACGCTTCTTTCATCCCTGCTTAACGAGAATGAGATAAAGGAACTGGATACCCTGATCCAAAGAGTGTTCGGGAACAAGGCTGAACTGAGCGGAGACAAGGATGCGGAAGCACTTTTAAAAGAGATATACAAGGATGCTTCGGGCGTTGACGAGGCAAAGCTTCAGGAACTGTTCAGATCGGGCACATACCAGAAGCTTGTAAAAAGCGCCTTGAACGAGAAATTTACGCTTAAGCCCTCGGATATAGACTCGGCGGATTCGATAAACGAATATTACAAGGAAACATATGCGGCTCTTTCCAAGCTGTCGGAAATGGCGGGAAAAGAAGGAGAACTTGCGGATAAGCTTAATAAGCCCATGGACAACATGAAGTTCATGGATACGCTGAACAATGTATTTCCGTATATCCAGCTTCCATTGAAGCTGAATGAGGGCAATACGCACGGAGAACTCTATGTATTTAAGAAGGGGAGGAGCAAGACCGACCCCGGCGATACGAAAAGCGTGCTGCTCCATCTTGACATGGATCATCTCGGACCTACGGATATACATATGGAGCTGAAGGCAGGATTCCTGAAGCTGAGGTTTTACTGTAAGGATGACGCCGCGAAGGATGTTCTTTCGGAAAACTTCTCAAAGCTTGAGAAGGCTCTTAACGAAAAAGGCTTTCAGACAGGCTCCGAATTTACCGTCAGAACGGAAGATACAAAGAACTTGGTAGAAGCCCTTTCGGGTGCATCCGGACCGGTACCGGAGTTCAAGTACAATTTCGATATAAAACTGTAAAAGGAAGGAAACGGCATGAAGACAGACGGTGATTTAACCTATGATGATTATGATTCGTTCAGATGGACGGATCTTATAATCGGATTATGCTTCTTTTTTGCATTGATAGGTATAGGACTGTTTCTTGCCGTTAATTTTAGGCCCTTATATTATTGGAGCATAAGCGCATTCGACATAGAAGAGGAAAGCGGTTTTTCACGTGAGGAGATCATTGAGAATTATGACGCGCTTATAGACTACTGCTCGCCGTTCTATACGGGAGAGCTTAATTTCCCGACCTTCAGGGCATCTGTTTCCGGGCTTTCACATTTCGCGGAGTGTAAAAATCTGTTTATTGTATTCTATGTTCTGGGTGCTGTCGGTATCTGCGTATGCGTCTGGTTCTTCATATTACGGCACAGGGAAGAGGTTATATCGCATCTGAAGGTATGCGCCATAATGTCGATAGGCATCCCTGTCATTCTTGTGTTTATCAGCCTGATCAATTTCGACTGGCTGTTCCTTCTGTTCCATAAGATAGCATTTGATAATGACGACTGGCTCTTCGACCCGGCTCTGGATCAGGTAATTAAGATCCTTCCCGAAGGGTTTTTCATGGTCTGTCTTCTTGTCATAGCTTTTACGGTCATAGCAGGCGCAGCCGCAGCATTTATCGTTTATTTATTAAAAAAGAAAAAGAAAAAAAAGGGCGATGAACCCCTGCCGAAACCTCAGAATTTCTATTTTACTCCGTAGCCGGATTAATTATTTCCAAATATTTACAGTTTTTTTACAAACCTTTTATAAAACATACTTGCCTATATCCGGGTATAATGTTATAATACAAACTTGGTTTCAGTAAATGATTTTTATACCATGTAACAGAACGCACGTTTTGTTACCGAGGAAATGCGGAAGGCGTTTTTCGGGGTGACATTGACGGTATAGAAAATTTGAAATGGCAAGTCTTTTTAAAAGGTGGAGAGAAAATGAAGGACTATATCGTAGTATCGGACGGAACGGTCGATATTGACAGGGAACTGATAGGAAAACTCGGAGCAAGGATAATCCCGATGATATATATCATTGACGGAGAGGAGCATTTGTTCGATCCGTCGGGTGAAGCATTCGATTATAGCAGCTTTTACGAGAAAGTAAACGCAGGTGTGCCTGTATCTACATCACAGAACCCGCCCGATGTTTTTATAAATTATTTTGAGGAGATCACCAAAGAGTATAAGAAGGTTTTATATCTCTGCTTTTCATCCGGGCTGAGCGGGAATTACAATTCTGCATGCATGGCTGCTGAGGAAGTGATGAATAAGCATCCGGAAACGGATATACGCGTTATAGATTCGCTCTGTGCCTCGGTAGGTGAAGGCTTCTATTTAAGGGAAGTTTGTGAGAAAAGAGATGAGGGAGCGGATTTTGAAGAGCTCGTCAAGTACGCCGAAAGCATAAAGAGGGATGTATGTCACTGGTTTGTCGTTGGCAATCTCGACCAGTTAAGGCGCGGCGGCAGGATCAATGCTTTGGAGGCTAAACTGGGTTCAATACTGAACATCCATCCCATACTTACTACTGACCGGGAAGGAAAGCTTAAGGTTGCGGAAAAGGTCCGCGGCATGAGGAAGGCACTGCATGAGCTTGTAGGTAAATTCGTAAAGTACGCAAAAGCCGATATCATGCATAAGGTCATAGTGGCGCATGCGGGGGCCTCTGAGCTTGCGGAACAGCTTAAAAATCTGCTGAAGGAGACCGGAAGAATAAAGGAGTGCCTGATAGAAGACATCGGACCGGTCATCGGTGCTCATACCGGCTCACCCATGTGTGCGGTGGTATTCTTAGGCACACAGGAAGAATAAAAAACGTGAAATAAAACTGATGAGGGGAACATGATAAACGAATCGATCATAACGGCATTTTATACACTCTTATTAATTATACTGACATTTCCCATTGGAACCGCAATACTCCTGAAATTCAGGGGCAAAGCAAGATTCATGCCGTTCTTTTTGGGAGCCATTGTATATTTTACATTCTCGATCATATTTGTGACGATGATCAATTCCTTATTTATCAACAAGGGACGTGTGACTCACGATTTCTTGAACGGGAATGTGCTCGTATATTCGTTCTATATGGCTGTTGTGGTCGGCTTTATGGAGATAATCGGTATGTTCGTGGCGTTTAAAAGGGTTTTGCAGACACACGACGACGAGAAAACACCGCTGATGTTCGGTTTGGGATACACCGCTGTTGCGCTTATAGCACTTGTCGGGCTGAGTCTGGTGGTTTATGTTTCAAATGCTACAGCACTCAACGCGCTCGGAGAAGAGGGCTACAGGACAAAATTCGCCGATGTTGAGTCATACGATCTTGACAAAACGATAGATGTTCTAAAAAATATAAGAATAATTGATCTGATCTATGAATTTTTAAACATGCTTATGTATACTGCGGTGATTGTTTCGCTGGCAGTCATGGTATTCTATTCGGTAAAACTTAAGGCTACGGTATATTTCTGGATTGCTGTAATAATCCGTGCGCTGTATACGATACCGGGTTCCGTGACAAGCTGGTTTTCGTCACAATCCACGGCCTTGGATCCCGATGTATGGAATCCGGTAAGATCCGTAATAGAGCTTCTCTTTGCCGGGATTGCGGTATTTATGGCGTATAAGCTGTATGCATGCTACAAAAACGAAGAGCTTGTCATGCCGCTTGACCTGTTTAAAAAGAAAATGTATAAAAATACAAAAAATATGCTTGACAAACTTTGATAATGAGAGTATATTCATAAACAAGATAATTTTATGAATAATTATAAATAACAAAGGAGATATTGACATGAAAGAAAAGGTTATTCTCGCTTATTCGGGCGGACTTGATACCACAGCTATCATTCCGTGGCTCAAGGAAAATTTTGATTATGATGTAGTCTGCTGTTGTATCGATGTAGGACAGGAGAGCGAGCTTGACGGACTTGAGGAGCGTGCAAAGCTTTCAGGCGCTGAGAAGCTTTACATCGAGCATCTTACAGAGGAGTTCGTTGACGATTATATCATGCCCTGTGTAAAGGCAGGCGCAGTTTACGAGCATAAGTACTTACTCGGCACATCCATGGCTAGACCGCTTATCGCTAAGAAGCTTGTTGAGATCGCACGTAAGGAAGGCGCAACAGCCATCTGCCACGGCGCAACAGGTAAGGGTAACGATCAGGTTCGTTTCGAACTTGGCATCAAGGCACTTGCTCCCGACATCAAGATCATCGCTCCCTGGAGAATGACTGAGAAGTGGGGCATGAGCTCACGTGAAGAAGAGATCGAGTACTGCAAGAAGCACGGTATCGACCTTCCTTTCTCAACAGATAACAGCTACAGCCGTGACAGGAACCTCTGGCATATCAGCCATGAAGGCTTAGAGCTTGAGGATCCCGCAAACGCTCCTAATTACGATCATCTCCTTGTACTCGGCGTCAGCCCTGAGAAGGCACCCGAAGAGGGCGAGATCATCAGCATGACATTTGAAAAGGGTATCCCTACATCTCTTAACGGTGAGAAGATGAGTGCTACCGAGATCATCAAGAAGCTGAATAAACTTGGCGGAAAGCATGGTATCGGCATCGTAGATATCGTTGAGAACCGTGTAGTAGGCATGAAGTCACGTGGCGTATACGAGACACCCGGCGGAACCATCCTTATGGCAGCACATGAGCAGCTTGAGGAACTCATCCTTGATCGTGCTACCATGACAGTTAAGAAGGAGATCGGCAACAAGTTTGCTGACGTTGTATACGAGGGCAAGTGGTTCACACCTCTCCGTGAGGCTCTTCAGGCATTCGTAGAGAGCACACAGCAGTACGTTACCGGTGAAGTAAAGATGAAGCTCTACAAGGGCAACATCATCAAGCAGGGTACAACCTCTCCTTATTCACTTTACAGCGAGAGCCTTGCATCCTTCACAACCGGCGAGCTTTACGATCATCATGACGCAGAAGGCTTCATCAACCTGTTCGGTCTTTCCTTAAAGGTAAGGGCTATGAAGATGGCTGAGATTGAGAAGAACAAGAAATAAAACAATATACGACGCAAAGTCAGAAGTGAAAGCATATTAAATAACGGCTGCAACAGAAATGTTGCAGCCGTGTGTTTTTGTCACCAAAATTCTTAAAATACATTCAGCCCCATCCTTTTACTTAGGGCGGGACAACGGTGAGCCATGCCGGGACCGTACTGGCATCTTAAGCAGTTGGAACACTTTGTAAACTTTGCATTATTAAGCACTGCCTCGCAGAAAGCGGGATCGGCGAGAACCGCTCTGGCCAGGTCGACGGTATCGACCAGCTCATGCTCTATAAGGTACCTGACGGTCTTCGGATCCAACAGCCCGTTCGCACAAGAAACAGGAACGCGCCCCGCAAAATGATCATGAAATCTAACGCCGAGAGAGCAGATGAGATTGTAGGGCTCTCCACGCTCCTTAAGAGAAGAGTCTTCCCATTCTATGCCTGTAGAAACCTGCAGGTAATCACAGCCTGCCTTGACATATTCTTCAGCAATCGATATAGCCGAGGAAACATTGGGCTCGATACCGGCAGTCCTGACGGATATTATAAAATCGGGACCGCAGCACTCCCTGATCTTTGTAATGATCTCGGAAGCGAATCTTGCTCTGTTCTCATATGTGAGTATGCCATACTCATCCGTACGGAGATTGGTCTTTCTGGAGATAAACTGATTTATAAGATAACCGTGGCAGCCATGCAGCTGTATCCCGTCATAACCTGCACTCTTTGCCCTGATCGCGGCCTTGACGAAAAGCTCCTGTGTCTCGTGTATCTCGTCTATGGTCATTTCCCTTGACATCTTTGCCGGAGTTTTTACCGGAACTGCCGATGGACCGATGGCGGGACCGACATCCGGAGTCGTTGTGATACCGGTGTGGTTAAGCTGTATGATTACGGCGGCGCCGTACTTGTGACACGCCTCCACGATTGCTTTATGCCCTTCTGCCTGGCTGTCCTCCCATAAGCCAAGGTGAGTTTTACAGAATCTGCCCTCGGGAGAAACCGCGGTAGCCTCAACACATATCAGTCCGCACTCGTGTTCGGCTCTTTCTCGATAATGCTCGACGTGCCTTTCGGTTACTTTGCCGTCATCCTCGGCGTAATCGAACTTTACGGTAGGCGCCATGGTAAGACGGTTTTTAATAACTGTTTTATTTATGGTTATCGGGGAATTGACTCTCATGGGCGTTATTCCTTTCATAAGCTGGATTTTAGGAATTATTAGGAATATTATATAACTAAAAATCAAAAGTGTCAATGTAATTCGAAAGTCTTGTTACAGCTTTTTTATCACAGGAACATCGCCATATAATGAGGCATAGATACAACCCTGTTTTCGGGGGTTCCTACGTTTCCGTCTAAAAATTTATAGGACAGCGTAATGCCTGACTTTTCCATCAATTTACCTAGGGAATCTGCTTTGGATTTTCCGCTTTTTACTTCTATCGGTATTATATTACCATCCTTTTGGATCAGGAAATCAAGCTCCTTTTTAGTTGTTTCGTTTTTGTAGAAATAAATTGGGTATCCCTTTTTTATCAAGATATCTGCGATGGCACATTCATATAGACCACCCTTGGTATTGCCTGACAGGGTGTTTTCTATGATATGCTGCTTTAATGAAAAATCTTTCATCGGAAGCAACAAAGAAAGGTCTGAGGTATAGACTCTGAAGAACTCGTCTTTGACATAATCTTCCAGATCGTATCTTATATCTGTGACTACCTTGCAAAGTCTGACGATATCGGCTCGAAGCAGCCAGTCAATGCTGGAATAGTATTTTTGTGCCCGTGCTCCATGCTCTATTTCTTTATACTGAAATTTGTGGTTCTCTTTATCAAGCAGCTGTTTGGTAAGAGAAAGGAAGCACTTTTCAGCTTTGATTTTTTCTTCTGCATTAGCATAATGTGCAATATCATATTGGTAGCCCTGGAGCAGTGCTCTTTGAAGCCGATCGGCACTGCGAAACTCTCTCGTGTTAACATAGTCATTTACTATTTCGGGCATGCCGCCTAAAGCCATATAACATCTGAAATAAGCCATCATGCTTTCATGTATGGCCGATGGAACCGGAGTATAGTTTTCGAAGGATGTCCTTAGAGTAGCGATCATATCCTCGGTGATACCTATAGCCCAAAGGAACTCTTCAAAATCGAGGCCATACATTTTTACATAATCAACAAAGCCGACAGGATATGAGCTTGGACGATTGTAATCTATCCCAAGCATCGAACCGGAAGCTATAACATCAAAGCGGTTATCGATGGCCCAGAATTTTAATGAAGTTATGGCATTGGGACATTCCTGAATCTCATCAAGGAATATCAGGGTTTCCTCGGGTTTGATGCTTTTTTTTGGATAACGGAATTTCATTGCTGTGAGCATGCTTTCTACGTCGAGATTACCTGAGAAGATTTCAGATGCATTCGGTGTTTCTTTAAAATTGATTTCCAACACCTCTTTATAATTGTCATGTGCATATTGCTCAATGATAAAGGTTTTTCCAACCTGTCTTGCCCCCTGTACCACAAGACATTTCTTTTCTTTCGTTTTTTTCCAATTTGTCAGGTATTGTAAGACTTTTCTTCGCAGCATGTGATCACTTCCCCTTTTTTATTTTTTGCATATCAACATTTTGGAATTATAAAATAGCCATCAATCAACATTTTAGAAAGGATAAATGTTGATTAATCAACATTTTGGAATATTATATAATCCGGAAGGGATTTTGTCAAGAGTTGAATGGTATTTTATGACCACGATTACCCATATAAAGAACGAAATCGTGGCCATATTTACTATAACTATTACAGTGGAATGTGCAAGTAAAATCTTTTTACTTTGACAAAAAAAATTTAGGCTGTAAAGGCTTTGGAGTATGTGAGAGGGAGTAAAGTTGTCAAACTACGTGAAAGTTAAAGTAAATTTAAGATTTTGTTTCCTTTACAAACAGGACAGTCTGAGGTATAATGTAGTCTCAGGCTGTTTTTATCAATCTTGGGGGTCAGTAATGGGCAAGTCTTTGTTTATAGCGGAAAAACCGAGTGTGGCACAGCAGTTTGCCGATGCCATTTCACATAATTCGAAACAGAGCTTTAAGAAGGGCGACGGGTTCATCGAGTCGGAACAGTGCGTGGTGACATGGTGCGTGGGTCATCTTGTGACCATGAGCTATCCGGAGGAATACGATCCGGCTTTAAAGAAATGGACGCTTGAGGCCATCCCTTTCATACCGCAGACCTTTAAGTATGAGGTAATACCGAATGTTAAGAAGCAGTTCGGGATAGTAAAGGGACTGCTTAACCGTGATGATGTTGAAAAAATATACGTTTGTACCGACTCGGGACGTGAGGGAGAGTATATTTACAGGCTTGTGGATACGATGGCGAAGGTTCCCGCAACCAAGGACAAGCGCCGTGTATGGATTGATTCACAGACCGAAGAGGAGATAATGAGGGGAATCCGTGAGGCAAAGCCCCTTTCGGAATATGATGCGCTTTCCGATGCCGCTTACCTAAGGGCAAAGGAAGACTACCTGATGGGTATAAACTTTTCGAGAGTGCTGACACTCAAATACGGATACAGCGTAAGGAATTTCCTGAAAGAGGAAAAGTACGGGGCAATCTCCGTCGGCAGGGTCATGACCTGTGTGCTCGGTATGGTTGTAAGGCGTGAGAGGGAGATAAGGGCCTTTGTCAAGACACCGTTTTACAGGGTAATCGCAGGCTGTGCGCTTCCCGATACGGCTCTCGATCCGCTTCAGTGCGAGTTCCGTGCTGTGGAAGGCTCGAAATATTTCAATACCCCGTATATGTACAAGGAAAACGGCTTCAAGGAGCTTGAGACCGCACAGAAGCTTATTGCTGATGTGAGCGGTAAGGACAAGGATTCGCTTGTATTTTCCACTATTTACGGAAAAGGAAGCCAGAGTGCCGAGGTTCAGGCGGGAGATGTTCAGGGCGAAAAGGCTCAGACTGACGCCGGCCAGCCCGTGACAGGCTACAGGAATATATGTGAAGAGGGCTTAAAGGCAAAGGTTGCTTCGGTTGAGAAAAAGAAAGAGACCAAGAATCCGCCTCTCCTGTTCAACCTGGCGGAGCTTCAGAACGAATGCTCGAAGCTTTTTAAGATAAGCCCTGATGAAACGCTTGCGGTTACCCAGGAGCTGTACGAAAAGAAGCTTGTAACCTATCCCAGAACTGATGCAAGAGTGCTTTCTACAGCTGTAGCAAAAGAAATTGACAGAAATATTTCGGGCTTAAGGAACTTTGAGCCCATGAAGGAGTTCGCTGAAGAGGTCTTAAACGGAAAGAGCTTTGTGGGACTTGCAAAGACAAAGTATGTAAATGACAAGCAGATAACAGACCATTATGCCATAATCCCGACCGGACAGGGCTTCGGGGCACTGAACAGCTTAAAGCCGCTTAATAAAAAGGTTTATGAGCTTATCTGCAGAAGGTTCTTAAGTATTTTCTATCCGGCTGCAATATACAGGAAGATAACTCTTACGGTTGAGGCCGAAGGGGAGAAATTCATCGCGAACTTTAAAGCACTGGAGTCGGAAGGCTGGCTTAAGGTTGCCAAGGTGAGCAAGGCTGCGGATAAGGACGGAGCAGCGGGTGCGGATCAGAAGAAGCAGGGTAAGCCGGATGACGGAGGGGACGCATCAGGTGACGGACAGGAAGCCGAGGCTGAGGTACAGGAGCTTGGAACAGGCATACTGGAAGCTGTAGGGAAGCTAAAGAAAGGCTCTGAGCTGGATATAAAGGATTTCTCGATAAAGCTCGGGGAGACGGCTCCGCCCAAAAGATACAGCTCGGGTTCCATGATCCTTGCGATGGAAAATGCCGGTCAGCTTATAGAGGATGAGGAGCTTCGCGCCCAGATAAAGGGAAGCGGGATAGGTACGAGTGCTACCCGCGCCGAGATACTCAAAAAGCTTGAGAGGATATCCTACCTTGCGATAAACAAGAAAACCCAGATAATAACCCCTACCTTAAAGGGGGAAGTTATCTATGAAGTGGTAAATGCCACGATAAGAAGCCTGTTGAATCCCGATCTTACCGCAAGCTGGGAGAAAGGACTCACGGGAGTGGCCGACGGAAGCATCAAGGAAAATGAGTATATGGTCAAGCTTTCGTCATATATCACGAAGATGACGGAGGGGGTTAAGAATCTGTCAAATAATAACGCACTTGAAAATAATTTCAGATATGCAAAGAAGTTTTACGGAAAACCATAAAAAGATAGACAATTGACAGAAAACGTGCTATAATCAATTATGACGAATTACCCGCTTATTGCGGGCATTCTGTCTGAGCTAACCGGATACGCATCAGTTAAGGAGGTAATTATGGAGCCTTCAAAACCCGAAAGAAGTATTGAGAGAATACCTATCAGCCGTGCAGTTCCGGGTATGGAGCTGGCAAAGGATATATATTCACGTACAGATCAGATGGTCCTTGGAAGGGGATCTGTTTTGGATGCACAAAAGATATCAAAGATCATGTTCTATTCGGTAGATACCATTACGGTTTACAAGATGGCTACGGAATCCGAAAGAACCCTTACCGAACAGCTTAAGTCGAGTGTGGAGTTCAGAGAGTTTTCTCAGCGGTATGACAAGACGGTTACATCTTTTAAGGATTCCATGAATAAGGTCATTGCCGAGAACCGTGAGATAGACGGTGAGGAGCTTGTAGGTGAGGTTGAAGACATCATCGAACAGACAGGGAACAATTCACGTATCTTTAACATGCTTCACTGCATCCGGGATTATGATGAGATGACTTATGTTCACAGCATGAACGTCTCACTTATCTGCAACTGCTTTGCAAGATGGCTTAATATGTCAAAGGATGAGATCAGGACGCTAACTCTTGGCGGCCTGCTTCACGACATAGGAAAGATCAGCGTCCCGAAGGATGTACTTCTCAAGCCTGATACATTGACGAACGATGAGTATGAGATCATTAAGACACACACTACCAGGGGCTATGAGATACTAAGGGATAAAAAGATTGATGACAAGATAAAGATGATAGCCCTTCAGCATCACGAACGTGCCGACAAAACGGGGTACCCTTACGGTAAGTCAGGAAATGAGGTTGAACCGTATTCCATGATCGTTGCCATAGCGGATGTTTATGATGCAATGACCAGCGACAGGGTTTACCGACCCAGGCTCTGTCCTTTTGATGTCATTCAGAATTTTGAGGACGGAAACTATAAGTATAATGCAGGTTATCTTATCCCGCTGCTCGAACAGATCACGGAGGTTTATATAAACCATACCGTCCGTCTTTCAAATGACGCGGTAGGTAAGGTCGTTATGATAAACCGTACCGAGCTTGCAAAACCTGTTGTACAGGTACAGAATGAATTTATGGATCTTACAAAGTTCAGAAAACTGAAGATCGCAGAAGTATTATAACAAAAGAGATGCGGAGCATCGTTTTGTTATCGGGGAAACGCTAAAAGGCGTTTTCGAGGTGAAATTGACCAAAAAGTTGAACGGAGGATTGTCATGAAGGATGAAAAGCTGATCAGGGACAGACGCAATGTCAGCCTGTGGAAAAAATACGGCGGTATCGGCGTAATGGCTTTTCTGGTAATTGCAGCCGCCGTTCTTTTGATTTTCATACTTATCCGTTCGGAGGATTTCTCGGATGTCGTTTCCGGTATAAAGAGTGCCCTTACGCCCGTACTGGTAGGCATAGTCCTTGCATATCTGATGAACCCGCTGATGGTGTTCTTTGAAAACGGACTGAAAACGGTTGTATTAAAGCATGCCCGGAAGATCACGAAGGCAAAGCGGTTCTGCAGGGTTGTCAGTCTTATACTTACACTCGTAATCTTTATTGGTGCGATCACACTGTTCCTTTACATGCTTGTTCCCAAGATCAGTGATACCATTGCAGGTACCGAGGAACAGGAAGGCCTGGTCGATACCATACCCAAGCAGGCCGAACAGTTGAGAATCTGGGTTGAGGACGAGCTGAGCGGAAACACAAAGCTTGCGATATTTGCAAGAGATACCTTTGACAACATAACCGATAAGATAGAAGAGTTTGTAAACGATACGTTTGCGGGTTTCGGATTTGAGAAAAAGGACAGCAGTCAGGATGCGGGTACAGATACGGGAGAAAACGCAGAAGATACGGAAAACGATCCCGGCCGGGCGGAGGATCCCGGTGAGATAAAGAAACTGACTCCGATTAAGGACTCTACAAAAGAGGCCGAAGAAAAGAAAACCGACACGGACAAAGCTGCCGATGACAAAAAGGAACGTTCAAACAAGGCATGGGATACGCTGACCAATATCTTAAAGATTCTTTGGGATGCGTTCGGAATTCTCTATGACATTATCATCGGTTTCATTTTCTCGATATATATCCTTCTAGCCAAGGATACCTTCGGGGCACACGCCAAAAAGCTTACGTTTGCAATCTTTAAGCGTAAGAATGCAAATGCTATCATAAGGATCACAAAGCAGTGTCATAAGAAGTTTACCGGTGCGATCACAGGTAAGATAATTGATTCGATAATTGTCGGAGTCATATGTTATATCGGCATGATGGTCATGAAGCTGCCGTATAAGGAACTGATAAGCGTTATCGTAACGGTTACAAACGTCATCCCGTTCTTCGGACCGTATATCGGAGGCGTTCCCTGTGTATTCCTTATCCTTTGTAACTGCTTCGCTAACGACAATCTCTGGCCGGCACTTTATTTTGTGGTATTCCTGGTAGTGCTTCAGCAGTTTGACTGTAACTTCTTAGATCCCAGGATCGTAGGTAAATCAGTCGGATTATCGGCCTTTTGGGTACTGTTCGCCTGCGTTGTGTTCGGAGCTTTGTTCGGACTTCCGGGCATGCTTCTGGGCGTACCTACCATGGCTTGTGTTTACATGATCATAAAAGAGATCGCGGAGTACAGGCTGAAACGGAAAGGTCTCGATCCGGATACCGAGTACTACATGAGTGTGGATAATGTCGATGAGCAGGAGCTCATAGTTGTGGATCCGCATGTTTCACCCGTAGCCATAAGCCCTGAGGAGTATGCGGAGAAAATGAGGAAGGAAGCTCTGGTTGAAGAAGATTCCGAGGATGCGGGAGACGAAGAAGATGAATCCGAAGAAGACGAACACACAGGTCACGATGACGCGGCGGAAGAAGAACCGGAGTATACGGAAGATAACAGTGAAAAGGATCCGGATAAACAGCCTTGAGGCTTAACGGATCGACGGACAAATTTTTAGTATTATTAGGCAGGATTAACAAATGAGTAAGGTTTTTAGTGTAGATAACAAGTTTTTTTCAACGGTTAACAAGATAGTGGATATGATATGGCTGAGCTTCCTCTGGTCGTTCTGCAGCCTGCCGCTCTTGTTCCTTATATTTACTTTGATGACGGAGGAGACAAGTCTGTGGATACTTGCATTGATCCCCTTCGGAGCCGTAACCGTGGGACCGTCTTCGGCGGCACTTTATTATGCAATAGTAAAATCCGTAAGACGTGAGAGAAGCTATGCGACAAAGTGCTTTTTCCACGGATTTAAGGTGAATTTCAAGCAGGGAGCCATAACATCCGTTCTGTACGGGATTGTTGCGACCATCCTGCTCCTGGATTATTTCTGGGCCGAATCATTTACTCAGATAGGCGAGGATCTTGCACCGATAATGCGAGGAGTATTTATGGGAATGGGTATTTTCGTACTGTTCTCACTGGTATGGCTCAATCCTTTACTTTCCCGTTTTGAACTCGGACTCAAGGAACTGATCAAAAACAGTATGATCATAGCAATAAAAAATATTTTCAGGACATTGATAATGGCGGGTATATGGGTCGGACTCGGCTACTGCTTCATCAATTTCTTTAATGTGATCGTATATTATCTGATATTTATTCCTTTTACTATACCGGCTCTTTCGGCGCTTATAAGGTCCTTCATCATAGAACCGGTATTTAAGCGCATCACCGGAGATCCCAACGAAGACTCCGACAAAGAAGAAGTCGACGCATGGTATGCAGAATAAAGCTAAGAATTTTCCGCGAAAAAGACGAGGCTTTGCCTCGTCGCCGCGAAAAGAAAATTCTAAGCACCGGCAAATTGAGGTTGCACCTAAACACACGAGTAAACAGAAGACGCTTAAGCGGCGCATATATTTTTACATAACACGGAGGCATGGGGTATGGACAAAGAATTGTATGACATTCTCGATTGGGGAGTAATGGAAGCACTGGAGTATTCCGAATGTGACGATCCTCACGCATGGCTTGGACCGCACAAGGTGAAGAACGGCGTTCTTTACAACGCATTTATGCCGACGGCAAAATCTGTTTCCGTAAAGTTTGCCGATAAGACGGCGGAAATGACTCCGACCGACGGAAAAGGCAATTTCTCGCTTTTTGTGAAGGATAAGACCATAAAGGAATACAAGCTTGCGGTTACTTACGATGACGGATCGAAGGCGGTTCTTTATGACGCATATTCCTATCCTGTAATGTTCAGTTCAGAGGATGAGGACAGGTTCATCCGTGGTATCCATTATGATGTTTACGAAAAGTTCGGTTCCCATGTAATGACCGTAAACGGTGTAAAGGGAGTTTATTTTGCCGTATGGGCTCCGAACGCCGAGAGGGTTAGCGTTGTGGGAGAGTTCAACATGTGGGACGGCAGGCGTTATCCCATGAGAAAGCTCCGCGCTTCGGGAGTTTTTGAGCTGTTTATTCCCGGACTCGATGAGGGTCTGGTATATAAATACGAGATAAAGGCAAAGAACGGGCTTGCATTTTTAAAGACCGATCCTTACGGCAACAGGTTTGAGCTCAGGCCTGAAAATGCGACAATAGTAACAACTCTTGATTTTGACTGGTCGGATTCCGAGTGGATAGAGAAGAGAAAAGCACAGAACATAGATAAGATCCCCATGTCGATCTACGAGGTACATCTTGGTTCGTGGTTAAAGAAGGGCGAAGGAGATGACGATTTCTATAATTACAGGGAAATCGCCGTTAAGCTTGCAAAATATGTCAAGAAGATGGGATATACCCATCTTGAGCTGCTTCCCGTAATGGAGCATCCTTTTGACGGATCGTGGGGCTATCAGGTAACCGGTTACTATGCAGCAACCTCGCGTTACGGAACGCCTCAGGATTTCATGTATTTCATGAACTATATGCATAACGAGGGCATAGGCGTTATCCTTGACTGGGTACCCGCTCATTTCCCCAAGGACGCATTCGGACTTGCAAGGTTTGACGGATCGTGCCTGTATGAGCATAAGGATCCGAGACTCGGAGAGCATCCGGACTGGGGTACGCTGATATTTGACTTCGGTCGTCCCGAGGTATCGAATTTCCTTATCGCAAACGCTCTTTTCTGGGTAAAGAAATATCATGCGGACGGCATAAGGATGGATGCCGTTGCATCAATGCTCTATCTTGATTACGGAAGAAGGAACGGAGAATGGGTAGCAAATAAGTACGGCAGCAACGAGAATCTCGAAGCTATAGAGCTGTTAAAGCATCTTAACTCCATCTTCCATAAGTGCAATGACGGAGCTGTGATCATTGCTGAGGAATCAACCGCATGGCCGAGGATCACAGGAAAAGTTGAAGACGAAGGTCTCGGCTTCGACTTAAAGTGGAACATGGGCTGGATGAACGATTTTACCGGCTACATGAAGCAGGATCCTCTCTTCAGGAAGGGCTGCCACGGCATGCTTACCTTCAGTATGATGTATGCATACAGTGAGAAGTTTGTCCTTGTTCTTTCACATGACGAGGTTGTTCACGGTAAGTGCTCGATGCTGAACAAGATGCCCGGCTACCGTGTAGATAAATTTGCAAATCTCCGTGCGGCATACGGTTTCATGATGGGTCATCCCGGAAAGAAGCTGCTGTTCATGGGTCAGGAGTTTGCACAGGAGAGAGAATGGAGCGAGGAAAGAAGTCTTGACTGGGAACTTCTTGATGACGAGATGCATCAGAAGATGCAGAAATTCTGCGCAGATCTTAATAAGCTGTATGTTACAAGACCTGCATGCACCGAGCTTGACAACGATCCCAACGGTTTCAAGTGGATGAGCTGTCTTGACGCGGACCACAGCATTGTAAGCTTTATCAGATATGACGGAAAGAAGGAAGATACGCTGCTCTTTGTATTTAACTTCACGCCGGTTGTATATAATTATTTTATCCAGGCAGTTCCTTATGCCGGAAATTGGAAGGAAATACTTAACAGTGATTCCGAAAAGTACGGCGGAAGCGGAAGGGTTAATTCGAGGATAAGAAAATCGAGGCCCATGCCGAAGGACGGACAGAACAATTCCATAGAAATGGTGCTTCCTCCACTTTCGGTCTGCGTTTTCGAGTTTAAGCCCGTTCCGGTAAAGCAGGAAACGGAAGAAAAGATAACCAAAGCGCCTGAGAAAAAGAAGGTAAAGGTAGTTCCGATCAAGCCTTCATCAAAATAATACATAGGAGATAGTTCTTGTTATGGATCTGACACAGTATTTTGGTTCGAATACGTTTAACGATACCGTTATGAGGGAAAGGCTTCCGCTTGCCGTTTACAAGGCATTGAAGAAGACTATCGAGAACGGCGAGGAGCTGGACAGCGAGATAGCCGACACGGTTGCCAATGCCATGAAGCAGTGGGCTCTGGAAAGGGGCGCTACCCATTTTACGCACTGGTTCCAGCCTATGACCGGCGTTACCGCAGAGAAGCATGACTCCTTCCTTGCTGTAGGTGAAAAGGGCAGGGTTCTCATGGAGTTTTCCGGTAAGGAGCTCATCAAGGGTGAACCCGACGCTTCATCATTCCCTTCGGGCGGACTCAGGGGTACCTTTGAAGCCAGGGGTTATACGGTATGGGACTGTACTTCACCGGCGTTCTTGAGAGAAGATGCTTCGGGCGTTACTCTCTGCATCCCTACGGCATTCTGTTCATATACGGGTGAAGCACTTGACAAGAAAACACCCCTGCTCAGATCAATGGAAGCCATTGACAAGCAGGCTACAAGGCTTCTTCATCTGTTTGGCAAAAAGGATGTTAAGCATGTTGAAGTATGTGTCGGAGCTGAACAGGAGTATTTCCTGATAGACCGTGAGAAATATCTTAAACGTGACGATCTGATATTTACCGGCAGGACCCTTTTCGGAGCAAAGCCTCCGAAGGGACAGGAGATGGACGATCATTATTTCGGAACGATAAAGGAAAGAGTTTCTTTATTCATGCACGAGCTTAACGAAGAACTCTGGAAACTCGGTATCCACGCAAAAACACAGCATAATGAGGCAGCTCCCGCACAGCACGAGCTTGCGCCCATTTTCAGTACAGTTAACATAGAGACGGACCACAATCAGCTTGTCATGGAATGTATGAAGAAGATCGCGGCAAGACACGGACTTGCATGCCTGCTTCATGAAAAGCCTTTTGCGGGCGTAAACGGTTCGGGCAAGCATAATAACTGGTCGCTCGTTACCGACCAGGGTGAGAACCTCATGAAGCCCGGAAAGAAGCCTCATGAGAATATGCAGTTCCTGCTCTTCCTTGCAGCAGTGATCAAGGCTACAGATGAGCATGCACAGCTTATCAGGATGTCGGCATCCTGTCCCGGAAACGATCAGAGACTTGGCGGAGCAGAGGCACCGCCTTCGATAGTATCGATATTTATCGGTGAGCAGCTTGAGGACATACTTGCTCAGCTTATAAAGAGCGGTAAGGCTACAAGCTCTATAGAGCGTGAGAAGCTTACTTTCGGTGTCAGTTACATACCTTATATCAAGAAGGATGCTAATGACAGGAACCGTACATCACCGTTTGCATTTACCGGAAACAAGTTTGAGCTCCGTATGGTCGGCTCATCCATGTCTATCGCAGATGCCAATACCGTGCTTAACAGCATTGTGGCCGATACTCTGGCTGAATTTGCAACAGAGCTTGAGAAAGCCAAGGATTTTGACAGTGCAGTGGTAAGTCTTATTTGCAAGACCATAAACGAACATAAACGTGTCATATTCGACGGAAACGGATATTCAAAGGAATGGCTTGAGGAGGCTGCAAGAAGGGGACTTCCAAACAAGGAATCCTATGTTGACGCCATCGAATGCCTGACCTATACCGATACGATAAATATGTTTGAGAGACAGGGTGTGCTTTCTAAGGCCGAGCTTGAAGCAAGGGCCGAGATAAGCTATGAGCTCTATTCCAAGACCATCAACATCGAGGCAAGGACCATGATCGAGATGGCGTCAAGGAAGTTCATCCCTGCAGCAGTAAAGCATGCAAAGCTTATCGCAGATACAATAAATGCCGTAACGGCCGCACTTGATGAGACCGAGGCTGACAATACGAGGGAAATGCTCGGAGAATGCCTTGAGCTTTTAGGAGATGCAAGGCGCGCATTAAAGCGTCTGAACGACAATGTGAACACTGCCGCACGTATTACCGACGAGCAGGAAAAAGCCCACTACTTCAGAGACTATGTTGTAAGAGCCATGAGAGACTTACGAGAGCCCATCGACTCTCTCGAACTCCTCGTCGATGCCGACCTCTGGCCCGTCCCGACGTATGGAGAGATGATATTCGAGGTATAGTAAGCTAAGAATTTTCCGCGAGAAAGCTTAGGCTTTGCCTAAGCGACGCGAAAAGAAAATTCTAAGCACCGGAAGTTTGTGGATGCACCAATAGGACGAACGAGTAAACAAAAGCTGCGAAGCAGCGACATACGACGAAAGTCGGATGGTTTATGAGTGAGGGCAGCCCAGACGGTGAATAGTAGCGTAAGCTAAGAATTTTCCGCGACGCGAAAAGAAAATTCTAAGCACCGGAAGTTTGTGGACGCACCAATAGGACGAACGAGTAAACAAAAGCTGCGAAGCAGCGACATACGATGTAAATCGGAAGTTTTTTGAGTGTGGGGCAACCCGGACGGGGAACAGTAGCGAAATCTTAGAATTTTTAGCGAAAAGAATTATATTAGAAATAAGAGGACTATAAAATGATTCAGGCATGTAATGTAACCTTAAGGCTCGGCAAAAGAGCACTTTTTGAGGATGTAAACATCAAATTCACGGAAGGTAACTGCTACGGACTCATAGGTGCGAACGGAGCCGGAAAATCCACCTTCCTTAAGGTGCTTACCGGAGAAATCGAACCCACCAGGGGCGAGGTTGTCATGACTCCGGGACAGCGTTTATCTTTCTTAAAGCAGGATCACTTCCAGTATGACGCATACTCGGTTCTTGATACCGTTATCATGGGAAACCAGCGTCTCTACGACATTATGAAAGAAAAGGAAGCCATCTATGCCAAGGAAGACTTTACCGATGAGGACGGAATAAAGGCAAGTGAGCTTGAAGGCGAATTTGCATCCATGAACGGCTGGGAGGCCGAGTCCGATGCGGCTCAGCTTTTAAACGGTCTTGGCGTTGATACCGAGTATCATTACAAGCAGATGAGCGAGCTTAACGGACCTTTGAAGGTCAAGGTTCTGCTTGCACAGGCACTTTTCGGAAATCCCGATATCCTGCTTCTCGACGAGCCTACCAACCACCTTGATCTGGAGGCTATCAGGTGGCTTGACGAGTTCCTTATCAACTTTGACAATACCGTTATAGTCGTATCTCATGACCGTTATTTCTTAAATAAGGTCTGCACACAGATAGCGGATATAGATTATCAGAAGATACAGCTCTATGCCGGAAACTATGATTTCTGGTACGAGTCCAGCCAGCTTATGATCAAGCAGATGAAGGAAGCAAACAAGAAGAAGGAAGAGAAGATAAAAGAACTTCAGGAGTTCATACAGCGTTTCTCGGCAAATGCTTCAAAATCAAAGCAGGCAACATCAAGAAAGAGGGCACTGGAGAAGATCGAGCTTGACGACATCAAGCCTTCAAGCAGGAAATATCCTTATATCGATTTCAGGCCTAACCGTGAAATAGGAAACGAAGTGCTTACCGTCACCAATCTCTGCAAGACGATTGACGGCGTTAAGGTACTTGACAATATCTCCTTCGTTATGGGGCATGATGACAAGATCGCATTTGTAGGCGCAAATACACTTGCTGCAACCACTCTGTTTAAAATCCTTATGGAAGAGATGGAGCCGGATTCCGGAAGCTTCAAGTGGGGTGTTACCACACAGCGTTCCTATTTCCCCAAGGACAATACTCAGGAGTTTAAGGGAAGCGAGACTATAGTTGATCACCTTATGCCTTTTTCACCCGTTGACGATCAGCAGTATGTAAGAGGCTTTCTCGGCAGGATGCTCTTTGCCGGTGAGGACGGAGTAAAGAAGGTTAACGTGCTTTCAGGTGGTGAAAGAGTAAGAGTCATGCTCTCAAAGATGATGATCCTCGGTTCAAATGTCCTTATCATGGATGAGCCTACGAACCACCTTGACATGGAATCCATTACGGCTCTTAACAACGGACTTATAAAGTTCCCGGGAGTCTGCCTGTTTACGGCTCTCGATCATCAGTTCATTCAGACAATTGCAAACCGTATCATGGAGATCACTCCTGACGGAAAGCTTATCGATAAGATCTCTACCTATGACGATTATCTGGAGAATGACGAAATGGCAAGACGCCGCCAGGTATTGAGCGTTAATAACGAGGACGAAGACTGATTAAGGTAGAATATGCAGAACAGGATCATACCCGGTGTTGATCGGGAAAACGGCAGTTTAAGAATAGCTGTTCCCAATATGGGACATGAGTGGTGCAATATCCTTCTTAGGGAAAAAGGAGGGGAGTGGACCACTTATAAGCTTGCTCCGAACGCGCTTTTCCCTTCAATATTCACCGGAGAGATCGCTACGGATGAAACTAAGGAATATGAATATATATTTGAGTGTGACAAGGGGTATTTCATTGACGAGCGATCGAAACGTGTCGTAAGTCCCGGAGAGTACGGAAAGCTTGTAAGGGATTTCAAAGAAAAGGATTTAAAGAAGAGAAATATTTTTTCGGATACCCTGGGTAAGGTCTCAGCAGTCGAAAAAAGTGATTTTGACTGGAAGAACGACCGCAGGCCCTGCATCCCCGTATCGGATATGATCGCCTACAAGCTTCATGTCAGAGGCTTTACAATACATGAGTCTTCAAATGTAAAGCATCCGGGAACCTTTAAGGGTATCTGTGAAAAGCTTAACTATATAAAGAGTCTCGGTATTACGACTCTGATCCTTCAGCCCTGTTATGAATTTAACGAGATGATGGATTATCATATGAATGTCGGAGCCGGGACGGCCGGTGATGTACAGCGTTCGAGAGTATTTGCGCTGCCTGTTGATACTGTACCGGATTCAAGGCTTAATTTCTGGGGGTACGGTGCTCAGGGAATGTATTTCGCACCCAAGTCCGGATATGCCTCAGAGCCCGAAAATGTCTGCACAGAGTTTAAGACAATGGTACGTCTCCTTCACAGTACGGGCATAGAAGTAATAATGGAAATGGATTACACGAACGGGCTGACGGAGAGCTTTATCCTGGACAACTTAAGATTCTGGGTAATGGAATACCATGTGGACGGTTTCAAGCTCGACGTGGACAGGGTTCCGGTAAAGCTTATCGCTTCCGATGCTTATCTTTGCAACATAAAGCTCATCGGCAGGGAGTTTAACGGGGACGATCTCGGAAGAAGCGATCTGAGGAACAGGATAATAGTATCAAACGACGGCTTCCAGGATACGATGAGACGTTTCTTAAAGGGCGATGAAGGACAGCTTCATGCCGTTTCGGAGATTATAAAGGATAACGGAAGACGTTTCGGAAGGCTTAATTATATTGTTGATCATAACGGATTTACGCTTAACGACGTATTCAGCTATGATGAGAGGCACAACGAGGCCAACGGCGAGCATAACCACGACGGGCGCGAGGCCAATTACAGCTGGAATTGCGGCATTGAGGGAAATACGAAGAAGCGCAAGGTTCTTGACCTAAGAAACCGGATGATAAAGAATGCCCTGACTCTGCTTTTCTTAAGCCAGGGTGCGCCGATGCTCTTTGCGGGAGATGAGTTCGGAAATACACATCAGGGAAACAACAACCCGTATTGCTGTGACAACGAACAGGGCTGGGTTGTCTGGACAAAATCAAAGAGAGCTTCAGAATTAAGGGAATTTACAAAGAGCCTTATAGCTTTAAGAAAAATGCATAAGGTATTCAGAAACCCAAAATTCCTGTCGGGAAACGATTTTTCATATACCGGGCTGCCGGATATATCCTTCCACGGGACAAAGGCCTGGTATCCTGACTTCAGCTATTATGCAAGGACCTTCGGCGTGTTGCTTAACGGAGCTTATGCAGATGATTCGGACAGCTTCCTGCTTCTTGTGAATACTCACTGGGAGGCACATGAGTTCCTGCTTCCGACCATGACCGACGGTTCATGGGAATTTGTTTTCTCAACCCACGGCATGATAAAGAGCACTCTTAAGAGCTCGCGCGAACAGAAGGAGCTTATACCTCCGAGGACTATTTGTCTGTACGTTTATAAGGAAAGCAGGGACAAGAAGAAAGCTCCCGAGGAGATTGAAGAGAAGGCACATATAGCCGTGGAGAAGGAATAAGGATATGGCAGACTCTGTAAAGAAACCGGCAGAGTCCGGAAATGCTAAAAAAGGCGGCGGTATTTCCGGTTTGAGTTCGGGTGCGTTGAAGATTATAGCATGTGTCTGCATGCTTATAGACCATATAACCCTGTGCTTTATCCCCGAACCCGACCGTTTAAAGGTGCTGCTTGATACGGAAGAGATCATATGGTATATCGGCAGGGGGATAGGCCGCTCGGCACTGATCATATTCTGTTTCCTCCTTGTGGAGGGCTTTTTCCTTACGGGAGATTATAAGAAATATCTCATCAGGATGCTGGTTGCGGCGGTTGTTTCGGAAGCCGCATTCGATCTGATGTTTAAAAGGCTTAACTCGGAATCGTTCCTTACAACTCAGAATGTGCTGTTCTCATTTGCACTTGGCCTGATGATCATGTATGTCCTTGAGTTTTTAAAGGATGCGTACTTTTATAAATCGGTAGTCAAATACAGTATCTTTGCGGGTCTTACCTGCACCTTCGGCTTTGCCGCCGCGGCACTGCTAAGGCTTGATTATGGGATGCCGGGAATCGGGCTTATACTTGTTTTCTACTATTTCCGTTTCAGGGGATGGAGACTGGTGCTTGCCGTTGTTGTATGGTCGATCGTATGCATATTCATGAACCATCAGCTTGAATGGGCCGGACTGATAGCGCTGATACCGATCATGAAATTTTATAACGGGACTGAGGGTAAGCTTCCGAAATGGTTTTTCTATGTTTTTTATCCCGCGCACATGTTGGTGCTGGGAATTATGAGACCATAACCGTTATTAGCACTCAATAAAATTGAGTGCTAATTTTTGCTTGACTTTTTTGAATGATAGTATTATTATAGTAGCAATGAGAAATGAAAGGTAGATGCCAAAGGGCATCAAAGGGTAATTTTAAAATGAGTACAGAGAAAGGTAACTTATCAATTAATTCGGAAAATATATTCCCGATAATCAAGAAATGGCTGTATTCCGACCATGACATTTTCTACAGAGAGCTTATTTCCAACGGCTCGGATGCTATCACAAAGCTTAAGAAGCTCTCCATGATAGGTGAGTTTGAGGAGCCCGAAGGAAACGAGTATAAGATCGAGGTAAGGGTAAACCAGGAAGAGAAGACCATTAAGGTTATCGATAACGGTATCGGTATGACAGCAGACGAAGTCAAGGAATACATCAATCAGATCGCGTTCTCCGGCGCTGCCGATTTCCTTGAGAAATATAAGGATAAGGCAAACGAGGATCAGATCATCGGTCATTTCGGACTCGGTTTCTATTCGGCATTCATGGTAGCTCACAAGGTTACTATCGATACGCTTTCATATAAGAAAGACGCAAAGCCCGTTCACTGGGTATCCGAGGAGGGCATGGAGTTTGAGATGTCCGAGGGTACAAGAAGTGAGCGCGGTACCGAGATCACCCTTTACTTAAATGAGGACAGCTATGAGTTCTCCAATGAGTACAGAGCTAAAGAAGTACTTGACAAGTACTGCTCTTTCATGCCTGTTCCGATCTATTTCGTAAATGAGAACGCAAAGCCCGAAGAGAAGAAGGAAGAGGACAAGAAGGACGAGACCAAGGAAGGCGAGGCAGAGGAGAAGAAGGGACCTAAGCCCATCAACGAGACTGCGCCTTTATGGACAAAGCATCCCAATGACTGTACAGAGGAAGAGTATAAGACCTTCTACCGCAGCGTATTCCATGATTACAAGGAGCCTCTGTTCTGGATACATCTGAATATGGATTATCCTTTCAACTTAAAAGGAATCCTCTATTTCCCGAAGCTGAATCTCGAATATGATAAGCTTGAGGGAGTTATAAAGCTTTACAGCAATCAGGTATTTATAGCTGACAACATCAAAGAAGTCATTCCTGAGTTCCTGATGCTGTTAAAGGGCGTTATCGACTGCCCCGACCTTCCGCTTAATGTTTCAAGGTCGGCGCTGCAGAATGACGGCTTTGTAAAGAAGATTTCCGATTACATTACAAAGAAGGTAGCTGACAAGCTTACCGGCATGTTCAATGTTGACCGTGAGAATTACGAGAAGTACTGGGATGATATCTCACCCTTCATCAAGTACGGCTGCCTGAAGGATAACAAGTTCAAGGACAAGGTAAAGGATACGATGCTGTTCAAGGATCTGAACGGAAAGTACCTCACCTTACAGGAATACCTTGACGCAGCCTATAAGAAGGACGATGAGGAAAAGAAGGACGGCGAGGCTGAAAGCAGCGAGTATTATGATAAGGCCGAAGAAAAAGCCGATGAAAATAAGGAAGAAAGCAAGGATGCACCTGAAAAGGTATCCGGCGAAGTAGTCGGTGAAGACGGCGAAACCGCAGAAGAAACAGAAGAGAAAGAGCCTGAGAAGCAGAAGGTTTATTATGTAACCGACGAGAAACAGCAGAGCCAGTACATAAAGATGTTTAAGGATGAGGGCATGAACGCAGTACTTCTCACACATAACATCGACAATCCTTTCATATCACAGCTCGAAGCAGACAATGATAAGATAGCATTCTTAAGAGTTGACGCTGACCTTACCGATTCCTTAAAGGCAGATGTCGACAAGAAGGAGCAGAAGACCATAGATAAGGAGCAGAAGGCTCTTGAAAAACTCTTCAGGGATGTGCTTAAGAACGATAAGCTTGAAGTAAAGGTACAGAAGCTCAAGAACGAGAAGGTTTCATCCGTTATCACTCTTTCGGAGGAGAACCGCCGTATGAACGATATGATGAAGATGTACGGCATGGGCGGCATGGATACGGATATCTACGGCGGACAGGTAACGCTTACGCTTAATTCCGAGAACGAGCTTGTTAAGTATATTTACGATAACAAGAAGGGTAAGAATACAGAGCTTATAGTACATCAGCTTTACGACCTTGCGATGCTGAGCCATAAGCCGCTTGCTCCCGAAGCAATGACGGAGTTCATAGAGAGAAGCAACGAGATCATGAAGATACTCACTGTTGCTAATGAAGAATGAACTTACGAAAACCGAATCCGTAATCGGTAATACAGTATCGTTTAGCTGTCATCCTGAGCGTCAGCGAAGGATCTGCTAACTTGATAAGATTCGCAACACAGGGGAATGTATGAACAGCAGAGAAGAACTATTAATGCAGATATGGCGTGATTACTATGACGAGATCCTGGATGTCAGCCTGGACCGTGGGACTTTTGAGAGTCTGATCGATCCGGACACTACCAACGCCAGAAAAGGGTTTATTGAAATTGAGATATTGCTTACCGCACAAAAGATGGTGCATCCTGATGACAGGACCGTATTTACTCAGTTTTTCGATAAAAATGTAATCCTTGAGGGGATGAAGAACGGAACGTTTGTCAGAAAGCTGAATTTCAGGATGCATCGCGGTGACGGAAAATATTTCTGGGTAAAAGTAAAGGGCATTATGCCGTCTAAGGGAAATGAGGAAGAAAAGAAGTATTTTGTCTGCTTCAGGATCCTGGACAATGCTTCAGATGAGGATATGAGCTACCGAAAGCTTCTCAGCGTTTCTCTTATGCATGAAAAGGAGATCTCCAGTCAGCTTAAGGGCATCTTTGAGAAATTCGCTTCGGAGATGAAAAGCCCGTTAAACGATATCGTTGGTTTGGCAGACATAGCGCAGAGCACCGTTTCCGACACGGAGAAAACAAAGGAAAGGCTTAAGCTTATCAATGAGAAGATAACTCAGATAAACGATTTCATGGAGGAGATGCTTGCGGTTAGCCGCGCGAAGAATGAAGAGATTGCGCTGAGGGATGACGAGAGCTTCTGTGAGCTTGTTGCCAAGACCGGGAAAAACATGGTTTTAAGGGATGAGGCCGAAGAGAAAAAAGAGGCGGAAACCGAGGAGGAAAAGATTGGTGAGGCCGAGAAGACCCTGCAGAAAATAGGTGTGGGAGCCACACCCACTACGGCGGATCCCGAAGACTTTGACTTTACCGGTAAAAACCTGCTTGTTGTTCCGGACAGTGAACTGGGCGGAGAGATAATACTCGAAATGCTTACCAAGAGAGGTGCCGTCGTAACCATGATCATGAGCGGTAAGGATGCGGTTAAAGATTTCATAGTCAGACCGGTAAATACCTATGATATGGTTCTGGTGGATATAGGAGTTCAGGATATTGACGGGTATTCCGTAGCACATTGCATAAGGCTTTCCTGTAAAGAAGATGCGGGAACGGTTCCGATATTTGCTCTGTCCACAAAGGGAGTGGCAGAGTCCATAGTAAATACCAGGGAGAACGGCGTGAACATGATATTCTCAAAACCCGTTGATTACGGTATGCTGTTCTTAAAGATGCATGAAGCGATGGCCTGAGAAAAGTGAATAAAACTATTCACAGCTGACCCAAATCACTCATAAACCTTGCGGCTGCGCCACAAGACGCCGCTATGCGGCTTATGTTTACTCGTGATTTTTGTCCGGCTTTCACCGTCAAATCAGCAAAAATGCCTTCATATAAGCAAGCTTATAGAAGGCATATGTTGCAGCTTTGACTGCGAATAGTTTTATTAAACAAGCTGAGAAAGGGACTTGAACCCTCGACCTACTGATTACGAATCAGTCGCTCTACCGACTGAGCTATCCCAGCTAATTGCGTACTTATTAAATATACAGATTTATACCGGAAATGTCAACAACTTTTTTTAAAAACGCAATATTTATGCTCATTAACGCATATCTATATGTTATGGAACGGAAGGAAATTCAGAAGTGAAGATTTCATTGGAAAACGACAATAAGTTTATTGAAGAAAGTGACAAGGAGAATGCCAAAAAGACCGCGCTTGACGAAAATGCCGATATTTACAGGACAAGAGAACAGAAATCGGCGTCGGATACCTTTAAGGATCTGAAGGGAAAAGCCAAGGTCAGGTATTTCGTGGATTATTATCTTGGAAAGGTTCTTTTGGGACTTGCCATAGCAGGACTGCTCGGAGGACTGGTATATACCACCCTGAAGCCGAGAAAAGAAACGGTTTTCTACACAGCAGTAGTTGTGTCGCCTTTCTATCCCGAGGCCATGGATAAGTTTACGGAAGATATAGAGAAAATAGTCATGACCGATCCTGAAAAAGAACAGATAATTGTAGACAATAATTACAGCTCTCTTATCGCCGACTATAATTCAAGTCTTTCATATACCATGCATATGTCTGCAGGTGAGATTGACATGGTTATCCTCACCAAGGAAGAGTTGAAGTATCAGGTAAACAATAAGGCTGTCATTCCGGTAGAAAAAGCGATTTCCAAGGAAGTCTATGACAAATTACCGGATTCCGTAAAACATAAGGTCCTTCCCACATATCTTCTCGATAATGGGGACATGCAGGAGGGTGAGGAAGCGGTTTACGGTCTTAACATTGAGAAATATCTTGAGAAAGTAAACGGTATAGAGACATCCAACAGATATGTCGTTGCATTTACCGATATTTCCAAGCATAAGGATAAATTTGATTCCATAGTAAAGTATTTATTCGATCTGTAATCATATCTGCAAGTAAATCTTTAATGGTATAGGGACCGTTCCTATTAATAGTATGGGAACGGTTTCACCGTTATTAAGTATGACATTTAAATAAACAATACAGGATGAAAGAGCCAAATATTTCTCGGAAAATCGAGATATCCCTAAAAAATTCAAATAGTTACAAAATATGACAATGATATGACATAGATTTTGTATAAAATACACAAAAATAAAAAATATATAAAATAGTTCTTGAAAAAAAATAAAAAATGACTATAATATGAACTTGTTAAGGGCGTCGGACGAACACATTTGAGTGTCGGCTGATGTCTTTTTTTGTGCGATAAAGAAAGTACATCCGGCAGGTTGCACGGATGTACTTTCTTTTATAGGATCATTTCAGATATTTGTAAGTAGGTAAGGCATTTTAGCTTCATTTATGCCGATCAGCACCCTATCGTACCCGAATAAACTACATTCCCGTAATAATCATATGCATAAATATACGCGGTTAAGGGGCTGCCCGAAATGGTGAGCGTCTGGTTTATACCGCTGCCGCTGTTATTGTAATTATACTGCGATCCGTTTGAAACACTGATAACCACGTTCTTTATGCCGGAACCGGTCTTTATGTTTATCTTCATCGTCCCCACGTTATTGACAGTGCTTGAAGAAGAACTGATGTTACAGGATGTATCTCCGTAATATACGGGCTGGGTGATCACCGGAGTACTTGTGGGATACGAGGTGAGCACAGGTGTTGTGGTCGGATAATACGGAAACCATGTGATAACCGGTGAAGGCGTCGGCGTTGTGGTCACAACAGGCGGCGTAGGCTTCGGAGTAGAAGTAGGTGTTGCTATCGGAGTACTCGTGGGTCTTACGGGACTGTTGGTAACAGTCGGCGTGGGATTAGCCGGAGTAGGACTCGGAGACGTCGTAGGAGATACCGGCGTTTCCGTAACGATGGGAACCGGAGTGGGTTCCGTAGGAGCAGGAACGCTTATATCAAGATTTCCGACATACGGAACACCGTATCCGTAGTATACGTCAAAGCCGGAAGATCCGAGATCATAGCATGAAGATTTCAGGATGCTTTCGACAGTAGAACAGGAGGCCGAGGAATTGATAAGCTTTATCATAGCCGCGAGTCCGCTTACATGGGGCGTTGCCATTGAGGTTCCTGACCAGTATTCATAACCGCCGCCGGGTATAGAACTGCGGATGTTTACTCCCGGTGCAGCAACGTCCACGCTGTAACCGTAGTTGGAGAAGGATGCCCTGTTGTAATCGGAATCTATGGCCGAAACAACGATCGCATCATAGTTATGTGCGGGACATTCGCCTGAAGTATCGGAGTTATCGTTTCCGGCTGCTACCACAACCGTGGCGCCTAAGGAAATAGCCTTGGATATTGCGGTATCCTCATAGTGGTTTGTACCGTAGCATGCTCCGCCAAGACTTAAGTTTATGACATCCGCGCCGGATTCAGCCGCATAGACTATACCGTTTGCTACTGCAATGGAAGAGCCGTAACCCTGACCGGAAAGAACCTTTACCGGCAGGAGCGAAACATTAAGACCTGAAACGGTATTCACAACGATACCCGCAACATGGGTTCCGTGCCCGTTATCATCGTATGCGTCATTGTCATTGTTTACAAAATCATAGCCCTTTGAAGAAACGCTGTCTCTTAAGAAGCTGTGGGTATAATCTATACCGGTATCAACTATTGCTACAGTGACGTTCCCTGCAATGCCGGCGTCATTGATACGTTCTGCGAGGGCATCAGCTCCGAGCATGCTCACGTTCCAGTCGGTAGTACGATAATCATAATAGGTATCATAGCCGTTGTTTGCGTTGATAACCGACTGAGGTTCGATCATGGAGATCAGCCTGTCAGGCTCGGCGCTTGAAATCTTCTTGGCTTTGCTGAGCTTCTCGTGCGCTGCTTTTGTATCCTTTTCGCTTCCGAACTGCAGGATATAAGTATTGCCGTGTTTTACGTAATCAACGGCACCATAAGATTTCGGGGAAAAAGATTTACCCTTCTTGGTCTCGACAATGAGACGTTTGAGCTGGTAAGGACTGGTAACTGTAACGCCGTTCTCGCCCTCCTCTATCTCAAAACAGGAGTTATCATCAAATTCGTCTGCGTTTATCACATAGACGCCGTTTTTCTTACGGGGTTTATTCTTGAAAACATAATCCTCACCGTCAAGGGTGGAGGAGGTTTTGTTTATCCTGCATTCCCACGTAAATTCATCGGAGGATATGGTAAATTTCTTGCCGCTCCTTTTGTACTCGATACCTGTATCCTCACAGAAGGCGCTTACCGGCAGATACCATTCATCATCGATAAGGCATGCACCGTTTTTGTCCGAGTAGAAGAGCTCGTCGTAATAGTCGTCCTCCCAATAGTCGGAAATAAGTCTTGATGTCTCTACGAAGAAATCATAATCATCCTCGTAGTCGTCCAGCCTGTCCGGTACATAAATATCAACCGCTCCTGCAGGGATGGTGCAGGATGAAAACAGGAATAACAATGCTGATAAAAATCCTATAATCCGTTTTTTCATAGGCAGATACTCCTTAAGTTATTTCAATCTTCACCTTAAAAAACATAAACAATAAGGTGTAAGAGCATTATAAACATCGTTGTATTTAAGAAAATAATACCACAAAAACAGTCTTCATACAAGAAAAATCGAAAACAAGAGCCCTTTTGTGTCTTAAATATGGTAGAAAAATACATTTTTTAACAAATTTACATTGAAAATCAATCATAAACACAACTCATATTAGGAAAAATGGATTTTCTCCATTATAAATTAACTTACAGTAGAAAATAACGATTGCACACAACTACTGATTGCATTATAATGTGGTTAAATCAAAAACAAGTTGGATCCAATGAAAACAATCAACCAAAAATGTCATTAATCTCAGTTTGTCATCCTGAGCGTTAGCGAAGGATCTTAGAAAATGTTCAAAGATTCTTCGCTTTGCTCAGAATGACACTGACATAACAACACTGAACCAACAGGAGGAAAAACATTATGGCAAAAGACACAAATACATTTTCAACCAATCTTCAGGCGTTAAGAAAGAAGAAGGGCGTAACACAGGAGCAGCTGGCAACATATCTGGGAGTAAGCCCGCAGGCGGTATCGAAATGGGAGAACGGAAGCTATCCGGAGGGAGATCTGCTTCCAAAGATATCGGAATACTTTGAGGTTTCCATATCATATCTTTACGGACAGGAAACCGAGGATAAGAGCTTTGAACAGATGCTCTTGGAGGAATTGTACAATCTTCATGAAAAAGAGAGCCAAGAAGACGGAGGCATGCATAAAAAATATTTTGATAAATTGCTTGATATCGCATGGGCAGGTCAGATAGCCTGCTGGAAGAACAACAAGTATTATTACAATAGGGGAGTTCCCGATGAGGGAGTACGTACGTCTTCGATCATTTCGGACGGCGCAGGCTTCGGATACTTCAACCTTAATCTGGATAAACAGTATTATTCTCTTGTAAGGGAACCTGAGGACGGTTTCTCAAATCATCTGAAGCTGACGGAAGGCTTAAGGAATTTTTTCAGAGGACTCGGAGAACCCGGAGTGCTTGAGATCGTATTCTTCCTCATGAGTTTGAAAGGGCTTGAAGCGGTATCGGTTTCAACTCTTTCGGAGATCACGGGAATGGACGTCGATAAAGTACAGAGGATAATGGACAATTTGACGGAGAACGACGCCGGAAACCGGGTAATACAGTGTGTTAAGGTGGTAAAGACCAAGGGCTCGGAAAAAGCATATTCCGCAGATCCCTGCGGTATAGCTCCGTTTATCATATTGCTGTTAAGTACGGACAGCCTTATAAATCCTCCGCACGGTTATACGATGCAGGTGGGAAACCGTGGGAAAGCATGGTTTGACAGAGAAAAAGTGATAGAAATGATCAATAATGTTAAAAAGGATCGTCCCCTTTGATATTTTGGGAGGAAAAAATGGCAGAGTATAAAGAGAGTAAAGATAATCCGCTACATAAAGAATTCGGGTTGTGGAGCAACACAAAGTATGTACTCGGTAAAGCAAAGAAATACTGTTTATCGGCGTTAGTGCTTGCGGCAATAGGCATGGTAACGTCCTCTGTGCTGCAGTATTTCTGGGGAGTATTCGGAAAGTATGTACTTGATATCATAGAAAACGGGATTGATGATGACGCAAAAAGACACAATCTCATCATGTTCCTGCTGGTGGCGGGAAGCATAACAACCGTTCTTATATTATGCAAAACAGTATCGGGTTCGCTCACATGGTATAAATATATCGATATACGTATGCATGTGATAAGCGAGAGAGTAAGCAGGGTGCTGGGACTAAATTACGAGATACTGGAAAGACCGGATGTGCTTGATGTACATGAGAGGGCGCTTGAAGCCTGCAACGATAATCAGAACGGTTTTGAAGGCATGCTGCGCATCATACCGGAGCTTGGACAGAACCTTCTGACGGTCATAGTTACATTTGTTGCGGTTACTGTCCTTGATTACAGACTGATAATCTGTCTTGTGATCTTGGCGGTAATACAGTTCCTGTATTACAGAAGGATAGTCAAGAAGGATAAGGTCGAAGTCTGGGACAAGCTTTCGCCCATATGGCGTAAGATCGGCTATATGTCAAGAGTTACCCAGGACTTTGAGTACGCAAAGGACATACGTCTTTTCGGTTTAAGCGGGTATCTGGTAGAAAAGCAGAAAAAAATATTCCGTGAAAAAGAAGAAAAAATGGACAAGCATTACAATATGTGGTCCGGGAACTCATATTTTTCGTCTTTGATATCCCTGATCACTCAGGGGCTTGTATATGCAGTGCTCTTTTATGCGGTATTGAAGAAGGACCTTTCAATAGGTGACTTTACGATGTTCCTGGCGTTGTCAACGGCATTTTCACAAAGCCTGCCGTTCCTGCTTTTGAGATTCGGCGATTATAAGAAGTGCTCGCTCAGGGTTGACGACTTAAGAACCTTTCTGGAGCTTGACATAATAAAAAAGGAAGAAACGATCCCTTTGCCGAAGACGGATTCATATGTCATAGAATTCAAGGATGTCAGCTATAAATATCTTAAGGCTGAGAAATATGCTTTAAGGCATCTGAATCTGAAAATAAAGGCCGGCGAAAGACTCGCGGTAGTAGGACTTAACGGCGCCGGCAAAACAACTATGATAAAGCTTTTACTGCACCTGTACGATCCGACCGAAGGCGTGATCACATTGAACGGCGTGGATATAAAGAAATACGAGCGTGAGGAATATTATAAGCTGTTTGCACCAGTATTTCAGGATGTGGAAACCTTCGCATTCCCGATAGCGGAAAACGTTTCCATGAAAACAACCGCCGAAACCGATAAGAACAGAGTTTTAAACTCACTTGAGGAAGCCGGTCTAGAGGAAAAGATAAACGGTCTTAAGCACGGAATAGATACATATATCACAAATATAGTGGAAGATGACGGTATAGATCTTTCGGGTGGCGAGAAACAGAAGCTGGCACTTGCAAGGGCATTATATAAGGGTGCGGACATAGTTGTGCTTGATGAGCCGACTTCGGCGCTTGACGCCATAGCGGAACAGCAGCTCTACGAACGTTTTGACAGTATGATAGGAAAGAAGTCGGCGGTCTATATTTCCCACAGGCTTGCATCCACACGTTTCTGTGACAACATAGCGATGTTCAAGGACGGAGAGATGATAGAATACGGCAGCTTCGATGAGCTTATGGCAAAGAACGGCGAGTATGCAAACATGTTCAATATCCAGGCAAAATATTACAATGAAGCGGTATAACGAGGAAACGCTGAAGGTGTTTTCAACGTGATATTGACTGAAGTTAACAGCTATAAAAGGAGAAGAAATGTCTAAAAAACAAACGATACAAACAAAAGGAAAAGATAAAAAAGAGCTTTCTTCAAAAGACAAGGTTTTTCCGGTATTAAAGCTTCTGTTTTCCATAACGGCAAAGAAATTCCCGCTGTTCTTTCCGCTTGAAGCCGTAAAAACTATCATCAGTTCGGCAAGATCCCTGCTTCCTGTCATTGTTTCACCCATGATCATAGATGAGCTCATCGGTGCAAGGGACGTGAAGACGCTCATCACCCTGGCAGCGATCCTTGTCGGAGGCGAGCTTATCATAAATGTTATCATGGAGAGGATCAGCAATCAGCTGATGAAATACCAGCAGAGGCTGGACAACCATTTCAGTACTCTTACCGGTCTCCATTCAATGGAGCTTGATTTTCAGCTGACCGAAGAAAAGGAAGCACTCGACCAGGTTGAAAAAGCCAGAACAGGTATGGACTGGTATTCGGGAGGCGCATACGGTATAGCCGAGCAGATATTCGGCGGAGCTGCCAATCTGATCAAGGTATTCGGACTTGTAACGATCATAAGCCTTCATGCACCGCTGCTTTTGCTGGTCATACTTGTATATGTGATCATCATGGGTTTTGTTTCGGCCAAGAACAACAAGATAGGATTAGAGGTCTACAAGAAGCTTGCCAAGATCAACAGGCTTTTCGGATATTACGGCTGGAATATAGTTGATTTCAGGTACGGCAAGGACATAAGACTGTACGACGCCCGGAAGATGATGGTAGACTGCTGGGACAGGAATTCCGCGGCAAGCAACGCGCACTGGAAGTGGCAGGCAGAGACAGGCATGAAATACACTCTTATCGGTGATGTCGCAAATATCGTAAGAATGATGGTTTCTTATCTGTATGTCGGCTTTCTCGCGATAAGAAATGTGTTTTCGCTCGGAATCCTCGTACAGATGATCCAGTCTGCGGATGAACTGAACAACACCCTGGGCGGGCTGGTATTCAACTTGCAGGAAGTATTAAAGCGCTGCAACTACGCATATGAGTTTGTACTGTTCATGGAGTACCCCGAAGCGCTGGAAAAGGGCGACAGATCTGTGGATAAGGAGATAAAGGAAATAGAGTTTAAAAATGTTTCCTTCAAATATCCGGGGACCGACAAGCTGATACTTGACAATATAAGTATAAAGATCGGTGCGGGAGAGCACTTATCCATAGTAGGTCTCAACGGCGCCGGAAAGACTACGTTCATAAAGCTTCTCTGCAGATTGTACGACCCGACGGAAGGAGAGATCCTGGTTAACGGCATTAATATAAAGGAATATGACTACAAACAGTACATGTCCCTCTTTGCACCGGTATTCCAGGACTTTAAGCTCTTCGCGTTCCCGATAGAGGAGAACATAACCCTGAAAGAGAGGAAAGAAGCCGAAAAACCGGCTGGAGATAAGCTGGGAAATATCATAGATCTGGTTAATCTCAACGAAATGCTCGGAAAGCTTGAAAAGGGCACAGGAACCATGCTTTTTAAATATTTTGACGAAAGCGGCATCGAACCGTCGGGCGGCGAGCAGCAGAAAATTGCCATCGCGAGAGCGCTCTACAAGGAATCGCCTGTGGTTATCCTTGATGAGCCTACAGCTGCGCTCGACCCAATAGCCGAATACGAGATCTATCGTCAGTTCCATACGCTTGTAGGTGATAAAACGGCTTTCTACATTTCACACAGGCTGTCAAGCTGCAGGTTCTGTGATGAGATCGCGGTATTCTCCGAAGGCAAGATTGCTGAGTACGGCACACATGACGAGCTTGTAAACAGACCGGACGGCATCTATGCCAAAATGTATGAGACTCAGGCACAATATTATAGGAACGTTTCTTAAAAAATGCTTGCATAAAGAAGATTTTTGACTATAATATCTCCTTGTGATCTGAAAGCGGGGTTTGCCCGCTTAAAAAATCAGAAAGGAAATTAAGAACATGAAACTTTTAGGAAACATCTTATGGTTCATCCTTGTAGGCTTATGGAGCTGTATCGGATGGGTCATCTCGGGACTGTTATGCTGTGTAACCGTTATCGGCATCCCGTTTGGTATGCAGTGCTTTAAGATTGCCAGACTTTCACTTTTCCCCTTCGGAAAAGAGATAGAGCCCGGCAAAGGAACAGGAAGCGCGATTGGAAACATCATCTGGGTCATTCTTCTCGGACTCTGGCTGGCTATCGGTTACATCTTCTCGGCTATCCTTTTCTGCATAACGGTTATCGGAATACCCTTTGGCAAACAGTGCTTTAAGCTTGCGAAACTGTCATTCATGCCCTTTGGCGCAAAGATAAGCTGATTCACGTATTTTCTTGTTGAAATGATAGACTTTCTTAAAAAGATGGATTTGTCCTATATACAAATCCATCTTTTTGATTTATACTCGGTATCGGAAATGAAAAGCGTCGTAATATCAGCAAAAAAAGGAGAAAACATATGGGGACAAACGTATTACCTGAAATAAGGATCAATCAGACCGGGTACATGAAAGCGTTACCGGTATTTGTAGGGGTGCTTTCGGAAAAAAGCTTACAGGTTAAGGACAGCAAGGGAAATGTGATAATTGAAAAGAATGATATAAAGCCGGAGCTTGATGCTTCCTCCGGAGATAATGTAGCGCTTGTAAATCTTGGGATGCTTGCAGAAGGCGAGTATACCCTTGTGAGCGGTGAATGTGAGCGTAAGATAACGGTGTCGGACAAGGCGTATGATGCAGTGACAGGAGCTTTGATAAAGGGACTGTACTTTCAGCGCTGCGGCTGCGGACTAAAGGAAGAACATGCCGGCATATATGCTCATCCCGCATGTCATACTGCAGAATGTACCGATTGGGAGGACAGGAGCATAAAGAAGAAAGTGCTCGGTGGCTGGCACGACGCCGGAGATTACGGGAAATATGTTGGACCCGGAGCTGTCACGGTAGCGCATATGCTGTATGCTCATAAGCTTTTCCCTGCCGGATGTACGGATAATCTTAACATACCCGAAAGCGGGAACGGCGTGCCCGATATCTTAAACGAAGCACGTTATGAGCTTGAATGGATGCTGAAAATGCAGAAGGATGACGGTTCCTTCTATCATAAGCTGACCAAGGATCATTTTGCTCCATTCATCATGCCCGAGACCGATACGGATCCGGAATATCTGATCCCGCCCTCACACTGCGCGACAGAGGCGGCCATAGCATGTCTGGCGCTCGGCTCAAGGATTTATAAGGAATATGATGCGGATTTTTCCGAAAAGATGTTTGCTGCGGCTCTTAAGGGCTGGGAGTGGGTTGAGAAAAATCCCGAGTTTAAGCCTTTCATGGGTCCGAGGGAAGTACGTACAGGCGGATACGGTGACCTAAGCGACAAGGATGAGCGTTTCTGGGCAGCGTGTGAGCTGTTTGCCTGCACGGGAGAAGAAAAATATAAGGAAGCTGCGGAAAAAACCTATGAGCTTGCAAAGGATCCGAAAGAAGCCGAAAAAATCAGGGAGATGATTCCTGAACCTATGAGGAGATTCTTCGATAAGATCAAGCCCGGTCTTGATCTTACGCAGTACGGCTGGATGGATGTGAGCGGTCTTGGGTCGATATGCTGTCTGTTCGAGATAGGAGAAAAGGGCGGAAGCATCCTTTATGATGAGGTTAAAAGGATATTCCTTGAAAAGACCGGAAAGCTCCCGGAGGTATGCAGGGAGTCGGGATACGGCACCGCACTTAAGGAAGATCAGTATGTCTGGGGAAGCATCCTTACGGTCATGAGCAATGCAATGTCCATGATATTGAACAGGATGCTGACCGGGAACGACGAGATGCTCGAATATGCGGCAAATCAGTTTAATTATGCGCTCGGGCTTAACGCACTTGATATATCGTTTGTCACAGGCTTCGGTGAGAGAAGGGTAATGTTCCCGCATCACCGTCCTTCGGGAGCGGATAACATAGAAGAACCGGTTCCCGGACTTATCTCGGGAGGTCCCAATAAGAAGATGACTTATCCGGAGACCAAGGAAAAGCTCGGAGAGGATACGCCTCCCGCTAAGTATTTCCGTGACGAGACTCCTTCGGCAGACACCAACGAGATCGCCATCTACTGGAACTCACCGACGATATTTGTCGGAGCATATCTGAATTCGTTGCAATAGAGAGCGGCTGTAACATACCACCACTTTTGTAATGTTATTAAGTTAAGTTCTATATGTCATCCTGAATTTCACATGTCATCCAGAACTCCACATGTCATCCTGAGCGTTAGCGAAGGATCTTATCTCATAATATTTAAAGATTCTTCGTTTTACTCAGAATTACACCGGTTTAATATAACAAAACAGAAGATGTCCCCCACCTCTTAGCGTAGCGAAGGTGGGGGGAGATCTTCGTTTCAGGCGGGGTTCAAGCCCCGACTGAAATGAGATGCGGAGCATCGTTTTGTTACCGAGGAAACGCTGAAAGCGTTTTCGAGGTGACTTTGACCAAAACAGAAGATGCGGAGCATCGTTTTGTTACCGAGGAAACGCTGAAGGCGTTTTCGAGGTGACTTTGACTTACTCTATATGTAAAGTAACGGAGGTACCATGAAAACCGTAAATAGTAAATCATTAGACAGATTAAAAGTGAGCAGGCTGTCCTGGCTCTGGGAAAATATGGAGGGTAAGCGCGGTCTGTTCATCATAGCGTTGGCCGGTACCGTGGTCTACAATATAATGCAGCTGGTCGTACCGTATTTTTCCGGAAGGATCGTACAGCTTTTAAGGGACATACAGGAACAGGAGCTGAACATCTCGGATTATAAAAACGACTTCATAAGGCTTATAATCCTGATGGTAGTGCTGACTCTCATCCGTGTCATCATCGTATACGGAGACTGTATGGCGTACGAGCATGTATCCCAGAAAACGCTCTACCGCATAAGAAATTTCTTATATGACAAGATACAGCGTCAGGATATGAAGTTTTACGGGACCTATCGTACCGGCGATCTCATGACGAGAGTAACCGGTGACCTTGACGCAGTAAGACATAACATAGCATGGGTAATAAGGATGATAGTCGAGTCGGTAACACTGTTTACCGCAACGGCGGTGTATTTCCTGATCATGAACTGGCGGCTTGCGCTGTGCCTGCTGATCGTATCGCCCCTTATCTGCGTTATCGTGTTCAGGTTCAGAAGAAGCGTAGCTCCCAAGCATGCACTACTTAGGGAAAAGCTTGCGGGAATGAATACGGACGCACAGGAAAACATATCCGGTAACAGAGTTGTAAGAGCGTTCGCAAGGGAAGATTATGAGATAGGTAAATTTGACAAGGCCAATAAGGACTTTGAGGAAACCGGCATCAATACCCACATGACTTGGCTCAAGTATTTCCCGGGAGTTGAAACTATCGCAAATGCGCTGCCCGTAATACATCTTATCATCGGCGGTCTGTTCTTTATAAACGGTGACCTTACAATGGGAGATTATGTTGCATTCTCCGGACTTATCTGGGCTTTAGCAAACCCCATGAGACAGATGGGTAACATCATGAATGAATTCCAGCGCTTCTCCGCAGCATCGGCGAAGGTCATGGAAATCTACTACTCGGAGCCGGAGATTGTTGACAGGCCCGACGCCATCCCCCATCCCGACAGGTTTAAGGGGAAGGTTGAGTTCAAGCACGTATCGTTTAAATATGACGACGGAATATATCCTGTACTGAAGGACATCTCATTCGTCGCCAATCCGGGTGAAACCGTGGCGATAATAGGCGAGACCGGATGCGGCAAGACGTCGCTCATACAGATGATCCCCAGATTCTTTGAGGCAAATGAGGGCGAGGTCCTGGTTGATGATGTACCGGTTGAAAAGTATAAGCTTGAGGATCTGAGAAAGAACATAGGTCTTGCAACACAGGACGTGCTTTTGTACTCGGATACCATTGAAGGAAACATAGCATACGGCGCGTCGACCATGAAGCCCGATGAGGTGACAAAGTACGCGAAGTACTCTGCAGCGGCTGATTTCATAGAGAAGCTGCCTGAGGGCTATGACACGATAGTCGGAGAAAGAGGAGTAGGCCTTTCGGGCGGTCAGAAGCAGCGTATTTCCTTAGCGCGTGCTCTTGCCATAAAACCTTCGATACTTATCCTTGACGACACGACTTCGGCTGTCGACATGGAAACGGAAAAAGTCATTCAGCACAGCTTAAGAAATTTGGATTTCCCTTGTACGAAGATAATAATCGCACAGCGTATATCAACCACCAAGGCTGCCGACAAGATCATCGTCTTAAAGGACGGAAAGATCCTGGAAGAGGGAAGCCACAAGGAGCTTGTTGAAAAGAAGGGATATTACGCAGATCTCGTTAACCTCCAGATCGGAGAAATTTCGGCGTGACAGGAGAAAAATATGGCAGAGAAAAACACCTACAGGCAGGATGAAAGACTTGAGGAGCCGTTTGATATACGGCATCTGCTCCTTGCGTCCGCCTATATAAAGAAATACATAAAACAGATGGGGCTGGCACTTTTCTTAAGCATCCTCGGCGGAGCGCTGGGACTGCTTGCACCCATCATTACACAGAAAGCGATAGATGACGCGCTGATACATCCGGATATCAAGCTTTTGATCATACTGTCGGTACTGCTGGTATCGGTATATGCCGTAAGCATCCTGTTTACCACGATCAGATCAAAGATGATGGTAAAGGTATCGCAGCGTATCATCTATGATATAAGAAAAGACCTTTTTGCACACCTGCAGAAGCTTTCCTTCCAGTATTATGACGACCGTCCTCACGGAAAGATACTGATACGTGTCGTAAACTATGTAAACTCCGTATCGGATATGCTTTCGAACGGACTGATAAACATCATACTCGAGACCATAAACCTTGTAATCATAATCATATATATGTTTATGGTCGATGTACAGATGTCGCTGGTCGTTTTGTGCGGCGTACCGATCCTTGCGGTATTCATGCTCTGGATGAAGAACAGGCAGCGTAAGGCATGGCAGGCGGTATCAAACAAGAGCTCGAACTTAAACGCATATCTTCAGGAAAACATAGTCGGCGCAAGGATAACCCAGATATTCGCAAGGGAAAACGAGAATGCGAAGGTATTTGAGGGACTGTCCGAGGACTGCCGCAGGACATGGATGAAGGCGGTAAGATGCAATAACCTCATGTGGCCCGGAATTGACGCGATATCGGTATTGATAAGAGCCGCGATATTCCTTTTCGGTATCATGGTATTTGCCGAAGGTTCCAAGTCCATCGGAACGATCATAGCCATATCGGGATATTCGGCACGTTTCTGGCAGCCCATCATGAACATGGGAAACATATTCAACAACTTCCTCAACAACATGGCATATCTTGAGCGTATTTTCGAGACCATGGATGAAAAGGTGACCGTTGCCGACGTCGAAAACGCCGTTGAAATGCCCGAGATCAAGGGACATGTTGAGTTTAAGAACGTAAGCTTCTCCTATGAGGAGGGAAAAGAGGTACTGCACGACGTATCCTTCGACGTGCAGCCCGGAATGAGCATAGCGTTAGTCGGACCCACGGGAGCGGGCAAGAGCACGATTGTAAACCTCATTTCCAGATTCTATAACGTGGAAAAGGGTCAGGTGCTCATCGACGGACAGGATATCTCGAAGGTAACCTTACAGTCCCTGCGTTCCCAGATGGGTATAATGATGCAGGACAGCTTTATTTTCTCGGGGACGATAAGGGATAACATAGCATACGGAAAGCTGGACGCTACGGACAAGGAAATAGAAGAGGCAAGCGTTAAGGTATGTGCAGACGCCTTTATCAAGAAGATGCCGGGCGGATACAACACCGAGGTTAAGGAGAGAGGCTCACTCTTGAGCCAGGGGCAGAAACAGCTTATATCCTTTGCCAGGACGCTTATCTCAGACCCGAAGATACTCATACTTGATGAGGCAACCTCAAGTATAGACGTTCAGACGGAAAAAGCCCTTCAGGAAGGATTAAACAAGATGCTTAAGGGCAGGACGAGCTTCATCGTCGCTCACCGTCTCTCCACCATCCGCAACTGTGACAGGATAATGTACATAGATGACGGCGGCATCGTTGAGACCGGAAACCATGAAGAGCTCATGGCAAAGCATGGAGCATATTATAAACTGTATACAACACAGATCGAGGAGATAGCGTAAGCTGTCTCTTTTTTGAGTGATAAGTGATTTGAAAAATTCTCCTTGCACATAAACCCAAAATAGTTTAAAATAGAAATAGTGTGTAAAAATCTATCATTGAGGGGGAGAAGTGTATGAGAACATTCAGAAAAGATCTTTGGAACGACGGGGAATATACATATGAGGCAGCCTATGGTTTTATGCCCAATATCATGGCGTTCTTACATGATGAGGACGATGAGGCAAGGAAATGCATGCTGGTAGCGCCGGGCGGCGGATACTGCATGTGCGCGCCTCATGAGGGAGAACTCGTAGCTCTTGAGTTCTACAAAAAGGGCATGAATGTATTTGTGCTCACATATACCACGGATATCACCATGTCCATACCGTTAAAGAAGCAGCCGCTTAACGATATCGCAAGGGCCGTAAGAGCGATCAGGAAGAATGCGGAAGATTATCACATCCTGTCAGACAAGCTGATCATCTGCGGTTTTTCGGCAGCAGGACATCTCTGTGCAACACTTGCAACGCATTTCGATGATGTAAAGGATCCGGATGCGGCATATGACGGTATCTCCTGCAGGCCTGACGGAGTAATCCTCGGATACCCCGTTATCACATCGGGAGAGTATACGCATATATATTCGATACAGGCGCTTCTCGGAAAAGAGCCCATGGAGGACGAGCTTGAATATTTCTCACTTGAGAAACAGGTAACTCCCGAGACTCCGCCCTGCTTTATATGGCAGACCTTAGGCGATACACTGGTACCTGTGGAAAACAGCTATCTTTTTGCTGAAGCACTGAGAAAGAATAAGGTAAATTATGCCCAGTATGTTTTCCCGTTCGGGGATCACGGTTTATCAATAGCAAGTATGGAACAGTTTGCAGGCTGGAAGGGTGGAAAGTATTCCGGGGAGCAGCTTGAAAAAGTACTTGAGCATCTGAAGGCAGGCACACTTGTACGTGTATCGGAACAGAGGACGAAAGAGCTTATGGATCAGTTCTTCGGTCCGAACAAGATGCCGGAGATGCCTCCGATGAAGATGGAAAACAATCCGTTTGCGGACATCAATATGTGGCCCGAGCTTGCTTTCATATGGCTTTCAAGGCTGTAAAAAATGATACTAAGGTCAAAAGTCCGGAATGTTTAGAGAATTTTTGACATTATGACATAAAGGAGTTGCAGAAATAAATGGCAGCAAACAGTAAAAAATCCGGCAGCAGTGCCAAGGGCAAGGGAACTGCACGGAAAACCGCTTCGGGACAGAAAAGACAGGGACCGGAGTCGGTGAATATAAACGGAAGGAAAAGCATGTCGCGGGGACGGAACACAAAAACCGCAGTCATGGAACCGGTTGTGGAAAGCCGTTCGCGCAGTATAGGACGGGCACCTGCCGTTAAGAAGAATTCGGATGCAAAGCGCGATGATATCATCATAATCGTCGTAACACTGGTGTGCATCCTTATGGTGCTCAGCTATCTGAACATATGCGGAGTGGTCGGAACGGGCATAAATGCTTTTGTTTTCGGTATGTTCGGCAGGCTTGGGTATATAATTCCGTTTATTGTGTGGGTACTTACGGTATTTATCATTGCCAACAAGGATAACGGTGTAAGCCCGCTTGGAATAGTTTATGCAGTACTGTTATCCGGGGTTCTGGGTGCGCTGATACATCTCGCGGTCGGAGAATATGATAAAACCGTAGGAGTCTTTGAATATTTCACAAATTCCAGCCTCGGCTATGAGGGTGCGTCACCGACTTACGGCGGACTTCTTGGCGGATTATTCGTAAAGCTGCTCTATCCGCTTGTCGGAAAGGTTGCTACGGTACTTATACTCATTGCGCTTTTACTGATACTTTTTGTCCTTATGACAGGAAAGCCTTTCATTATGGCCGTTGTCAGAAAGTTTAACAGGCGTATAAACGATTATCGCAGAAGAAGAGCAATAGAGAAAAACGAACAGGGATACTATGAGGATCTGGAGTATGCACCGGAAAACGCTACACCGTCGGGGGTCAGGTACGGCGTAAGACGTCCTCCCGAGAGACGTATGGGAACCATGAATGTATCCTTCACGAAAAAGGGTGCGGCTCCGGCTGCGGAGAAGACTGTATCCGCCGAAAAAACCTCGAAGAATGCAAAAAACGCCAAAAGAACTTCTGTGCAGGAACCCGGTATGGATGAACGCAGGCAGGAGCAGAAACCCGCTCCTCAGAAGACGGCGAATCTTTATATACCGGGCATCGGAAACGTACCGCTTGGTAAAAATTCAGCTTCGCAGATTAGTGAGACGGAGTATACCGATCTCGATTTTGCAGAGGTTGCGGATGACGGAAGACAGGGTCTTTCGGGCGGCATAAAGAAAGAAACCACAAGAAAGCATGACGAATTTGCCGATGATAACAGGATAACGAGGGTGGGTGTAAAGACGCTTCATTCCGGAAGTATCAGGAAAACGGAAGATGACAACATCATGAGCGTCGAAGGCATCAGGAAAAGGACTGCGGAATATGTCAAGCCCTATCTTGATGATGAGCTTTACAACAGTACGAAAGAGCCTGCAAATGATATGGACTCGGAGCTCTATGATGCAAGACCCGATTACGACAGTGAGAAGGACATTGCGGAGCAGGTACGTAAGCTTCTTGACGATCAGGAGGATGAAGAAAAAGCTTTGCCCGACAGTTCCGACAATGTGACTCCGATCGCCCGGAAGGAAATAATAGAAGTCATACCGGATGAGAAGGAAACGACAGCGCAGGAGGATGATCAGGTAAGCAGAACATCCGAAAAAACTGACGATGAGAAAAATGCAGAAGAAAAGACTACAGAAGTAGAACAAATAGAAGAGGCCGATAAAGCGAAGAAGCAGTATGAGAACGTTACGAGGATAGGCTCGGGCGCAGCCGTATTTATCGATGTGACCAAGGAACCCGAAAAGCCTGTTATCCCCGAATACAAATTCCCGCCCTTAAGCCTTCTTAATAAGAGCAAGATTCATCAGCAGAATGCGGCTATGAAGAAAAATGAACTCGAAGCCACCATACAAAAGCTGCAGAGTACTTTTGAGAGCTTTGGCGTAGGCGTAAGGGTAACAGATGCAAGCATCGGATCTACGGTAACGAGATATGAGCTGCTTCCGGATCAGGGAGTAAAGGTTAAGACCATTACGGCACTTAGCGATGATATCAAGCTTGCGCTTGCCGTTCCCGATATAAGGATAGAGGCTCCCATTCCGGGTAAGGCAGCAGTTGGTATAGAGGTTCCCAACAAGGAAAGTACGCCCGTACTTTTCGGAGATCTGATAGACAGCGATGAGTTCAGGAATTCCAAGTCAACTCTGGCGTTTGCGGTGGGTAAGGATATCGGAGGAAAGTCCATTGTTTCCGATATCGGAGGCATGCCCCATGCGCTAATAGCCGGTGCTACAGGCTCGGGTAAATCCGTATGCATCAATGCTCTTATAATGAGCATTCTCTATAAGGCAAAGCCTACGGACGTAAAGATGATCATGATCGATCCCAAGAGGGTAGAGCTTGTAGGCTACAACGGCATACCGCATCTTCTTGTACCGGTAGTCACGGATGTAAAGAAGGCAAGCGGCGCGCTCAACTGGGCTATAGCCGAGATGGATGACCGTTATAAGCGTTTTGCGGAAAATGCCGTAACGAATCTTGCTTCGTATAATACTCTGATGGAGGAACGTTTTATAGAGGAAGGCGGAGAGGGAGAATGTCCCGATAAGCTTCCTCGAATACTGATCATCGTAGACGAGTTGAACGACCTTATGATGACAGCCAATTCCAAAGAGGTCGAAGCTGATATCTGCCGTCTGACGCAGCTTGCGCGCGCCTGCGGCATACATGTCATTCTTGCGACTCAGCGTCCTTCGGTAAATGTTATCACAGGTACCATAAAGGCAAATATCCCCACAAGGATAGCTTTCGCGGTATCTTCGTTAGTGGATTCGAGAACGATCATAGACCAGGCCGGAGCCGAAAAGCTGATAGGAAAGGGAGATATGCTGTTCTATCCTCAGGGTTATCCGAAGCCCGTCAGGCTTCAGGGCGCATATGTTTCCGATGCCGAGGTAGCGAAGGTTGTCAAATATATAAAGGATCAGTGTAAGGAAGTAAAATACAGCGATCTTATAAGCAACCATATTGAGGCGAATTCAGCAGATAAACAGCAGTCAAAGGACGAGGGCGGAGCACAGGCTGAGGCCAGTGACAAGGACGAGTTCTTTGAGGAGGCCGGAAGACTTATCATTAAGAAGCAGAAGGCTTCGGTAGGCATGCTGCAGAGGGAATTCCGCATTGGCTTTAACAGAGCCGCACGTATTATGGATAAGCTGGCAGAGGAAGGCATAGTCGGTCCCGAAGACAGTACGAAGCCTCGTAAAATACTTATGACAATGGAAGAATTTGAGGCATATTTAGCTGCCAAAGGACAAGAATAATTCTTTAAAAAGAAGTTGACAAAATAAGTAATTTAAGTACAATAAATCTTGTGTATGGTATTACCTTGTGTTCATCGGATGTGAACGCAGATGAAAGGGGAGCCGTGATTACGGCATTTTAGTTATGGCAAAAGAGAAAGAAACAAAGATCGCAGCAGATGACAACAGACAGAAAGCCTTGGAGTCTGCTCTGGCACAGATTGAGAAGAGCTTCGGAAAAGGCTCTGTTATGAAGCTTGGCGACAAGAGCGCCCATATGAATATCGAGACGGTTTCCACAGGTTGCTTAAGCCTTGACCTTGCACTCGGCCTCGGCGGAGTTCCCAAGGGCAGGATCATAGAAATCTACGGACCCGAATCAAGCGGAAAGACTACCGTTGCCCTGCATATGGTAGCTGAAGTACAGAAGAGAAACGGCATAGCAGGATTTATTGACGCGGAGCATGCACTCGATCCCGCATATGCAAAGAACATAGGCGTCGATATCGACAACCTCTATATCTCGCAGCCCGATAACGGCGAGCAGGCTCTTGAAATCGCTGAGACCATGGTACGTTCGGGTGCGGTTGACATTATTATCATCGACTCGGTTGCAGCCCTTGTTCCCAAGGCAGAGATAGAGGGCGACATGGGCGATTCCCATGTAGGTCTTCAGGCACGTCTTATGTCACAGGCATTAAGAAAACTTACCGGCGTTGTCAGCCGTACAAACTGTATAGTGGTATTCATCAACCAGCTCCGTGAGAAGGTCGGAGTCATGTTCGGAAATCCCGAGACGACAACCGGCGGACGTGCCCTTAAGTTCTATTCTTCCGTAAGAATGGATGTCCGCAGGATTGACAGCATTAAGAGTGCCGGCGAGGTTATCGGTAACAGGACCCGTGTTAAGGTTGTAAAGAACAAGATAGCGCCTCCTTTCAAGGAAGCTGAGTTTGATATCATTTACGGTAAGGGCATTTCCAAGCTCGGGGATATCATAGACCTTGCGGTAAACGACAACATTATCGTTAAGAGCGGATCATGGTTCTCATATAACGGTGACAAGATCGGCCAGGGCAGGGATAATACAAAGCAGTTCCTTGCAGAGCATCAGGATATAGCTGATGAGATCGAAAAGAAGGTTAGAGACAAATATGTCATCAAGCCTGATGAGAGCCTGACCGAAGAGGATGAAGGCGAGTTCATCGAGGATCTGGACGGCGAGGATTGATCGTTAATAAAAATTTTAACAGGCGGCGGGGCATGCTTTATGCCTGTGACCGCCTGTTTTAAATTGGAGAAAGGGAAAGAATGACAGTAACATTTGGAGATAAAAAAGGTAAGAAAACTCCGGTGTATGTTGATGGTGCATACATCGGCGCCCTGTATCCCGGAGAACTGAGGCAGTATAATCTGGAGGATGAGGGTGAAATATCCGAAGCAGCATTGGAACGGGTACAGAAGGAATGCCTGCTCTTAAGGGCAAAAAGATATGTGATGAACCTGCTCCTGAAAGCCGATAAGACGGAGGAAGAGCTTAAACGCAAGCTCCGGGAGAACGGATATTCGGAAGAAACATCCGAAGGCGCAATAGAGTACGTCAGAAGCTTTCATTATATTGACGAACTGAGAACTGCCGAGAACTATATCAGGACAAAGATGTTTTCAAGCAGTGAAAAGGAAATACGTTATAAGCTGTCGGAAAAAGGTATAAATGATGAGACCATAGATATGGCATATGACAGAATTGCTGAAGAAAACGAGGATGAAGAGAACGGCAATACCGAGCTAAAGGCAGCTGAAAGCTTTTTGAGAAAAAAGCTGAAAACAGCCCCGGGTGAGGAACTGCCATATGAGGAAAAACAGAAGCTTATGAGCTCGGCTTACAGGAAGGGGTTTCGTTCCGAGACCATCAGAGAAGCCTTGGAGAACCTGCTCCGGGAAGATAGATAAAAGTATCGATTTATACTGTTTTTTAAGTGTCCCAAAGGGACACTTTTTGCTGCTATAAAGAAGAAATGCTTGCAAATCTGCCTTTGAGGTGGTATAGTTTGGTCGTGGAGCTAAAAAAGGAGCATGAAATGCTCAAGATAATTAGAAAAGGGGTACAAATATGAAAAGAACTTTAAAAACTTTCAAGTTGAATTATGTAGTTCTGGCATTTCTGGCAGTTTTATTCATCTGGACCGCGAAATCTGTTCCGGGACAGTGTGCGGATAAAATGTCGGCAGATCTGGACGGGGACGGCAAGGTAGAGAAGGTCTCTACTGAGTCTAACGGCGAGTGCGATTATGAAAATTATACCGGTTTCTTCAATTTTTATCTGAAGATAGATGGTAAAACACTTTTTAAGGAAGAACTTGTGATAACCTCTATGGAGAATTTCTATGATGTGGCTGAGCTTGGGTATATCGAGGCAGAGATTGTCGATATAAATCCTGACGACAAGTACAAGGAGATCCTGCTCAAATATTACTGCATCGAGGACGACCTGCTTTTAAAGATAAAGATATTGAGACTTCAGAAAGGTAAGCTTAAGTGCATCTGTGATGATGAAAGCATCAGCGGTTATTCGTATTTTAACATCGCACAGGGAAACAACAAGTATATAAATGTAGCTGTTGATTTCTGGAATGATTCACTTGGCTGCGTATGGATCAAGAACACTTACAAGATCAAAAACGGCAAGCTTGTTTTAAAGAAGGCTAAGAATGATGTATATACAGCTTTGCCCGATTTTTCCGCTACAGGTTCTTATACAAAGTTCAAGACCACAGTTTCACTGAAGATTTATTCGGATTCAAATTGCACCAAGCAGATCGATACGCTTGCAAAAGGAAACAAGTTTTATGTAAAGAAGCTTAAGCTTGTGAATTACGGAAAAGATTCGGAAATCGGACAGAAGCCTATGGCTGCTTATGTAAAGACAAGCACCGGTATCAAGGGATGGATATATCTTGAAAACGATTTCGAAAAACCGGAAGTATCAAACAGGAGACTGTTTGCTTAAAAAGCAAACATACTTTATTGCGTCTGCAACGGAGTATCGGAAAAGGAACCGGTTTACTTAAGAATGAAAATAAAACCAAAGGATGATCATACCATCAAGGGGACGGTAACAAGCCGTCCCTCTTTTAATTATGAAAACTTTACTTAAATTTTACTCAAATTTTAAGTAAAGTATTGCATATCGGGAAAAAATATAGTATGATAAGAAATAATTGGCAAAAGCCCAAAGGAAAAGGTATAGTTTTTGAAAGGCAGACAGTATTATATGAAGAAAAAGACAGCATTTATTTTGACGCTTGCTATTGCTATATTATTGATAGGATCCGTATGTGTTTCCGCAAAAGATGTTGAAAGCAGGAAAACAGGGATTTCTCTTGAAGTGGAGGCTATAGGGCAGTACGCCAACTGGGACGGTATTTCGAACATCTCGCAGTTTACCGATTCCAGCGGGAATTACTGCTTTGCATATGATAATGATACAACGGTTATAGTGGTAAAGACTTTCAAAGGTGAGATAACCGAGAAGATCAAGCTTAAGAAAAAGCACAGCATCTTCGGCTGCGTTGATTGTGACAGCGACGGTTACTTCTATCTTGTGACCGGTGAAGACAATAACGGCGACAATACGGACGCTGAGACCATTTTTATATCAAAATATTCGGCTGACGGACAGCATATAAAGACGGTCGGTGATGAAGGTAGTTCAAGTCTTGCATATAATTACCCTGCCGATTTTCATACAAAGAAGCCCTTTTCACATGGTAACTGTGACATAGCTATAAACGGAGATTATATCGCAGTTAATTATGCCCGCAGCATGTACAATGGTTATCAGAGCAATTCCGTATGGATAGTTAAGCGCAGCACGCTTACTACTGTAAGTCCTGACAGCCCTATTTATAACACACATTCTTTTGGACAGAGAGCCATACCTTTCGGCACAGGCTTCCTGTTCATGAGCGAAGGTGACTGCTATCCCAGAGCATTTACCGTTAATTATGAAAGTATGACAAAGGATGGCGTGACATCAAATACTGCCGATATATTCCATTTCTGGGTAAAGAAGGGGACTTTGGATGCCGGCGATATGGGAACACTTAACCGAAACTATGCAACCATCGGCGATCTCTGCGATCTCGGAAACGGAACGGCTTCCTTTGTTGCATCATCTGTTAAGGCCATGAATTCAAAGGCTGACAGTCAGACTCATCAGATTTTCATACAGATATTCAATCCTAAGGAAAACATGAATAAGTCTTCTGCTTATACAATCGCCGGAAAACGCAGCGGGCAGTCGGGTCCTAACGGTGATGAGAAGCAGACCGATTACGGTATAAAGTGGCTGACGAATTATACAAAGAAGAGTGGCAAGACCATAGATAATGTACAGGCAGTTGCAGACAACAAGGGCAATACCATTATCCTGTTCGAACAGTATAAGAATAACAAGTATAAAGGGATCTTCTACTGTGTAGTAGACAACAAGGGTAACCTTACGACCAAGATCACAAAATGTTCTTCAACCGGCAGGCTCAATCCTTGTGAAACTCCCGTATACTCCGACGGAAAAGTATGGTGGACAGGAAATTCCTCAAAGAGCGAAAACCGTTTGTTCATTTACAGCTTGAAAGCATGACGATCAAAAACCTCTAAATTCTTTTAGAGGTTTTTTTATTGCGGATTACAATGCGGTATTTCTGACCGGAAACCCCTTTATTTCATTATAAATCCGTGGTATCTTATATATGAAGGGATACTATAAGTATGTTTATAACGGATTGGAGGTGGCGTTATGAGGCTGATAGATTTAAGATGTCCTTCCTGTGGGGCAGAAATGAAAGTAAATCCGGATCTTGAAAA
>JAEEVO010000034.1 GCA_016290905.1 Lachnospiraceae bacterium
CCTGCTGCATTCCCGGCTGTCCCTGCGGTCTCATCTGAGGTTGTCCCTGCATAGGTGCCTGCTGCATTCCCGGCTGTCCCTGCGGTCTCATCTGAGGTTGTCCCTGCATAGGTGCCTGCTGCATTCCCGGCTGCCCCTGCGGTCCCATCTGAGGCTGTCCCTGCATGGGTGCCTGCTGCATTCCCGGCTGTCCCTGCGGTCCCATCTGAGCTTGTCCCGGAACGGGCACCGGATTCATACCCGGACGACCCTGAGGTCTCAATTGAGCCTGCTCCTGCATAGGTACCGGCTCAGCTGCTGCCTGTGGCTCTTCCTCGAATACAGGTACCGGCTCTGCTTCTGCCTGAGGCTGCCCCTGCATCAAAGGTTCAGGCTCAGCTGCTACCACTACTGCCTCCGGCTCAGCTACCATAACCGGTTCCTGTGGCACAGCCTGAACTTCGGACTGAATAAAAGACGCATTCTCTGCGGATGAAACTTCCATATCCTCCGCCAGATTAGCTCCGCAATTATTACAGAACTTAGCACCGTCTTCTACTTTATTTCCACATTTACTGCAAAACACACTCTCACTTCCTTTCTGAATATTTTTATCTAATAAAACTTAAAGGTATTCCTTCCAGTTGAAAGTTCTGTCCAGAAGTGATATGAATATATAATCTCCGTCACCAAATGTGATCGTATCCCTGTTTCTTACAAACTTAGGTGCCGTAACCGCTGTTCCGTTTACAAATGTGGCACCGTTTCCCGGAAGTACGAAGAAATTCAGATTCAGGTCAAGAGCAACCATTGCATGACCGCTGGCCAGTACACTGGGATCACCCTCAAGATTTATCGCGTTTTCTCCGCCGTTTCCTACAGTGTTCTTTCCTGTATATACATTGAACGAGCTGCCCTTAAGCTCTCCCTTGATACATGCAAGCCAACCAACGACAGGTTTCTTCTTCTGAACAGGTTTCTGAGGAGCGGGTTCCTCTGCCTTTGCTTCCGTTTCCGCAGTTTCTTCGGCAGCTTCCTTTGTTTCCTCCTGAGCCTCTGCTTCTTCCGTAGTTCCTGCCTCAGCCTGTACTTCCTCAGCTTCAGTTTCTGCTGTGTCAGCTTTATTTTCTTCTTCGCTTTCGGCCTCTATTATGCTGAATCCGTCGGTTTCTGTCTGCTGTTCTTCTACAGTCTCAGCTTCAACCTGCACCTCTTGAACTTCCTGTGCTACATCCTCTGCTGCGGTTTCAGCTTCTGCCTGTACTGCTGCTTCTGCTTCAGCCTGTACTTCTTGAACTTCCTGTACTGCTGCCTCTGTTACACTCTCAGCTTCTGTCTGCGCTTCCTGAACATCCTGTGCTACAACCTCTGTTTCAGCCTGTACCTCTTGTACTTCCTGTACCACAGTCTCTGTTGCGGTCTCAGCTTCAGCCTGTACTTCTTGTACATCCTGTACTACTGTCTCGGCTTCAGTCTGAACTTCCTGTACCGGCTGCTGATATCCGTATCCATTATCATATGTCTGACCGTAACCGTTCTGTACATCGCCCTGTACCTGCTGATATCCGGCATTATCATATGCCTGACCGTAGCCGTTCTGCATATCGCCCTGTACCTGCTGATAACCGCTGTTATCATATGCCTGATTGTTAGCTGTATTTGTAATAACAGGCACATCTACTACGCGGGTTCCGCATTTGGGACAGAACTTTGCCTTGGCGTATATCATTTCAAAACAGGAAGGACACTGCTTAAGCTCCGTCTGTTCCTGTCCGGCTCCCGTGTTCACATTTCCGATATTGTCTGCATTCCAAACAGTACCGCCATTTTGATAAGCATACCCCTGCTGGTCATAATAACCTGCCTGCTGATCGTAGCTTTGATAATTCCCGTTATTCTGATACTGATACTGCTGATCGTACCCATTTCCTGACCAGTTTCCTGCAGCTCCGCCCTGAAACGCCTGAGCGTTCTGATATCCTGCTGCCTGATCATATCCGGCGTTTTCTCCGTTTCCTTGAACATACTGACCTGCAGGCTGCTCAGCTCCTGCCGCTCCGCAATACGGGCACTGATAGTAGCTGTCAGCATCAAATTCATGCCCATTGATACACAATATAGGTCTCATCGGCAATTACCTCCTCTAAAAAACAATAACACCCCAACTTTAAACCATTAAAACTATTATAGCTATTTTACATTTATTTTTCAACAGTTTTTTTATTGATTTATATTTTTATGGTAAGAAAAAAACAACAAAAAAGAAAAAGCCCCAAAAACAGTTGTTAAAACTGCTTTCAAGGCCTTTTTACACACAAATTATCCCTTATAATATATAGATGCTGTCTCCGGTTTTACCCAGGAACAGTATATATCCGTCCTTTGGCAGCGGGATTTCGCTGTTTCTGTCAACAACATGAGTACTGTAGACCGGTTCGGAAAACTTATTGAAGACATAGGTTGCGCTGCCCTCTTTCATGTCAACGGTTATGTCGGATCCGGCTACGCTGTCGCTTATCCTGAACCATTTGGCTTCATCATCCTTTAGAGTGACCGACTTAACAGAATTATCAAACATAGGGATATCTTCAACTGAAATAAACTCCAGACCGGTGCTTAACCCAAGTCTTATGCCCTTATCGTCTCTTATCAGCGTCAGATCGATCAGATCTCTGTTTGCAGATGACGGGATACTCTGGAATGCTATCGCATGCGTTTCATCAATGACTTTCAGTATCCTTGCATTTCCGCAGACAACCACGTAAACATAACCGTCCAATCCGCCAAGCGTATAAACTGTTGCCGTAGGAGCATCATACCATATTGAGGAGTAAAGATCGTTACAAAGCTTGAATTCTTTACCTGAAATCTGTTTCCAGCTATTTCCTGCTTCCCCGCTTAAAGGATTGGCTTCAAGCTTTTCTCCCGCGTACATCTTTTTACCTACTCTTCCCATACTCGGAACGACCGTTTCTGCATCATACGTAAAGTAAACCTTACCGTTTTCACCCTTTATGAACTTAAGCACAGCAGGATCGGAGGCTATACGTAGTTCGTCCGTCTTGCCGCTTCCGAATTCATATGCAAGCTCCGCGAAGCTTCCGTCCTTAGTGAGAATATAGTCCTTACTCTCTGTTTTAAGCGGTGTTGTTGAGATTACATGCATATATTTCCTGTCCGGGAAAGTAACATTGTACAATGCAGCCGCCCCATTCTTCGAATCTGTAGAAGCATATACTCCTGTATATTCCATATACTCTTCGGGAATTTCATTTACTATTTCAAAGAAAGGAGCTTCCTCCTCATTAAGCTTGATCCCCCTGTCCTCCAGGATGATATCCATCAGCTCCATAGCGAAGCATCCGTTATACGTACTTGATCCGCCGTTTGTAAGGATCGAAATACTGATCTTCTCCTCAGGAGCGACACAGAGGAATGAATGGTTAAGCGCTACATCTCCGCCCTTAGCCAGGAATTCTACGCCCGCTTTGCTGTATTTATCCATACCGGCGTAGTCCCATCCGAGACCGCTTCCGTCCCTATATTCATCTGTGCTCGAACGTTTAGCCATTTCTTCTTTTGAGTTCTCCGAAAGGATAGCATCATTTCCTTTAAAGAAACCGGCTCCGAAATTGGCCACATCTGATGCCGTCGCATAAACTCCGCCTGTTCCCATGCACATTGTCAGTTCATTTTCGTAACGAAGATTACCGGGAGCGACTCCGGCAACAAGTTTTTCATTTCCCTCTATGTAAGAAGCCGTTCCTGTCTGCGTGCCGCCGGTTCTTTCCATAAGGTTTTTACGTATATAGTCGTTATAATCCATGCCGGTGACATTTTCAACTATCAGCGCCAAAAGGTCAAAGCCATCGTTACAATAAGCCGCATATTCACCCGGATCAGCCTTAAGCCGTTGTGCGGAAAGAACATTCAGGAGATTTTTCTCATAATATTCATTGTATCCGTTATAAAGGAAGATACCCTTCTGAGTAGTTCCCATTATGCCCGAGGTATGGTTCATCAGCATGCGGACCGTTATATCCTTATATCTTTCATCCGCCATTTTAAAGTCCGGAAGATATTCGGTAACGTATCCGTCAAGCTTTACCTTTCCCTCGTCAACAAGCTGCATGACCGCTGCTGTCGAATACATCTTGCTGACAGATGCGATACAATATACAAGCTCATCATCGGCTCCGGTCAGTGATGTATGAGATACTGCAGAAGGATTTTTATTTATTCCCTTGTCTGAATACTCCGTCATATTTCCTGCAAAGTTTCCAACCGTATTTTCACTTTGATCATCAGCTGTACTACCTGATATTTCATTTATATTTTTGAAGAAGATGATACAACCGGCCAGGATCACTATACCTAGTATCATCGCCATACCTATTAATGTTTTATTTCTCTTTGTTTTCATTGTCTTTTTCCTCTTGTTCTGACACCCTACTCCGTCATAAGCTCTGTCACGGAAATCTTCTTTATCTTTCCTGCGCCGATGTAAGTAACGATAAACGCAAAAATTACCATTGCTATATCAGCCGCGATGATAAGAAGCATATCGGTTTGCGCTATGGAGGAGAACATCACGTACCAGAAAGCCTTGTTTACATATATTGCCACAACAGAAGCTATTATCATCGAAACGATCATTACAGGCATTATCTTTAATGCTATCTGTGTCATAAGGTCTTTGGACGAATACCCCATGCTCTTCATGATACCAAGGCTCTTCCTCTGTCTTTTAACATTTGATGCTGCAATTATCGCAAGTATTACCGCAACTATGACAGCGACAAGGATCACAGCCGCCAATGTACCGGTTTTTGTAGCGTCGGCTATGGGCTCCATCTGGGATTTTATCATGCCCTTCCACGATCTTACTTCCTTTATCGCAAACTGCCTGCTGTTACCTGTAAGGAGTTCGTCTCCTATCCTTATGGCGTAATCCACTGAGCTTACACCGTACTGAGACATAAGTACCGCGATTTTCTCTTTGGCCTCTGCGCTTAAATTGTCATACAGGGTTCCTCCGGAGCTGCCGCCCTTTGCCATATCTTTTACGCTTCCGCCGTATTTTTCAAGAAGGCTTGCGCTGAACTCGTCCTCATTAACGCCGTCTTTAAGAAATACATAGAGCATACCCGGACGTGCATTTATATTTACCCTTCTATAGCCGGCCGAAGTCAGATATACGCCGGATCCGCCATTATACAGTGAACTGATGGTTCCGGTTATAATATAGGATTTTTTAACGCCGTTACATTCCAGGACCATACTGTCCCCGATGGAACGTTTTTCTTCATCTGCTCTTTTAACAGAGATCATTATTTCATTATCATGCTCGGGGAAACGTCCCGCAAACGGAACCATGATCCTGGTGTTTTTGAAATCATCATAAATAATGGTACTTCCTGCCTCATCGGATCCGGGGATGTTTACACGTCCCAGATCATAAGTGATCATCGCATAATCCACCCGGCTGTCCGCCATAATTTCCTCACGCATTTTTTCGGCATCCGCGCCATTTACAAGGCTTACGGCAAGCTGGTCAACATCTATTCCCATCATTGATTCAAGGCCCTTTGTCCCATCCTTGAAAAATGCGAATGACATCAGTGAGAAGAGGATTGCCGTTCCGGTTGCTATGATACAGATCGCGATACCTATGTTTCCTCTCATCTCCTGGAACATGCTCTTCATGGAAAGCCTGAAATTAATGCTTCCTTTGCAGTTTTCAAGAGGCATGACATTTTTCTTGAAGCTGTGAGTCTTAATGCCCTTTCTGAATGCTATGACGGGAGGATATTTCTTTACCGTACGTGCTTTTAACAGAGCAAACAGGGTTACCGCCAGTATTACTGCCAGTGCGCCGAGGATCATACCGCCTATTTCCGCATAACCTTCAAACTCTCTTCCCAGCATGGAACGTATCAGATTGTTCTGTACGGGTGTAAGCAATATGGCAGTTATCACTCCGAGTACGGCACCTATTCCTCCGGAGATGACATACTCCAGAAGATACGAAAGGGATATCTCTTTCGACCTGTACCCTAGCGCCTCCAGGACGCCGATCTGCTGCATCTGATCCTCTATGTCATTGTTGATCTTATTCCTGATCAGGACAAATGAAGCTATCAAAGTAACGAATGATATAAATACGATCAAAAGGAGGAATATTGTAATAAACTGTGTTTCATTGGCCTTTTCAAGATTCTTCCTATGATAGATATTTGCCGATTTCAGATATTCGGAAGTAGTGTTTTCGCATTTTTCAATGAACTCATTATATGGGAACTCTCCATCCGTATCAAATGCAAAGCCTGTATATTCCGCCATCATATTACCACGGAAAATCTGTGTGAAAAGCTCATAGTCCTCTTCACTGACAACGCATTTATATCCATAACCGTCCGACGATCCAATACCGGTTTCATAAAACCCCGCTACCGTAAAAGGATACTCCTTACTACCCCTTATGATAGTAAATGTATCATTCAGCTTATATCCCTTAACGATCCTGAAGTAGACCGGCAACCATATAGGATGGCTTAACCCGGATATTTCTTCATCAGACAGCTTCTCTTTCTGATTAAAGCTTTCTACCTTTCTTTCCGCTTTTTCCGTTAAAAACAGCAGATTATATGATATCGTATTCCCGTCAGGTTCGATAACATCCGTTGCTGCTCCGAACACCAGGCTTATTTCCGAAAAATTCCTGGGATTGTAGTTTTCCTCAAGAATACTGCGGTATGCACTTCGATAATGTTCTTTTTCGATAATGACAAGGTTTTCTACCGAGCCCGAAGCTTTAAAACTTTCCTCGAAGATTTTGTCGCTCTTGGAATTATTTGCGATGAATATACATAACGCCAAAGTTGTTATCATTGTAAGGAAGGCAATAACAAACGCCTCCTTTTTGTTCTTCTTCAAATTAAATATAGATAATCTCAGTATTTTCATATATTACCAGCCCATCTCCTCTAAGAATGCGGTAAGCCCGCGCCTGCGCTCCTTGATGTCGTCTTCGTCGTAAGGCTTCATCACGTAGTCTCCTACAACGCCGCCGTCTCTTAAGTAAAGGACTCTTGTACCGCGGAGAGCTGTCTTTAAGTCATGTGTTACCATTACTATGCTCTGACCGTTCTTGTGAACCTCCGTAAAGATATCGAGCACATCCGTACTTGATGCCGAGTTCAGCTGACCCGTAGGCTCATCCGCAAAAAGTATCTTGGGATCGTTGATTATCGCCCTTACGATTCCCACACGCTGTGACTCACCGCCCGATAACTGGTTCGGATATTTCTTCCAGCCTTCCTCCTTTATTCCAACCTTCTTCAAAAGCTCCTTTGCCTTGGCGACAAGCTCGGGGCTGTTTTTCTGAACTATCAGAGCTCCTGTCAGTACATTATCAAGTACAGTCTGGTTTTCCAGAAGATAAATGCTCTGGAAAACGAATCCGCAGTTTCCGCGTCTGAACACTGCCAGCTGGTCGTTTGAATAATCCTGGATGGCTGTACCGTCAAAGAAGACCTTGCCCATCGAAGGCTTGTCCATTCCGGATAATGCATAAAGCAGTGTGGACTTACCCGAGCCAGACGCTCCCATTATGATCGTAAAATCACCTTCTCTGATCTCTAAGTCCAGGTTCTTGATCACGTGCTGCTGAACTCCTCCGTTCGAAAATGATTTGCAAAGCTTTTCTGTTTTTAAAATAGAAGAAACCATATATAATACTCCCTTTCACGCTTTTTCATCTTATGGTTGTATTATATATGGTTTTTTATAAAACTTCTTTAACGAAGTACTATCAAATTCTTATCAAATTATTAACCGGAAAACATCCGGGACTGTCAACTAAGCGGTATAAGCAGTGTAATACTCAGCCCGTCCCCTTTACTCTCCGGAAGCAGTTCTCCGTCCATCTTCTCCATGAGCGTCTTTGCTATATAAAGACCCAGACCGCTTCCTTCCTGCTTACCGTCCTTCCAGTCTTTGCCACGGTAGAACTTATTGGCTATAAGGCTCAGTTCATCTTCGGGGACTCCGGGACCATGATCCCCAATCGTCATTTCCAGGAATTCTTCTTCTATCTTATAGGAAACATCTATAGCAGTTCCTGCATATTTATATGAATTTGATATGATGTTGCCTATTACCTGGCTCATACGTTTGGTATCGATGCGTATCAATACATCAGGAATATCTGTGGACGAAACTTTAGATCTGTCATCATATTTCTTTATGAGCTCGCCAAGTACTTTAGCCGGCTCATCAGCACAGACCACCTTAAACTCTCCAAGATCATCAAGTGTGGAAGAGAACAGATCGCTGACCAAAACATCTATCTGTTCCGTCTTTTTATATATATTGTCCAGCTTCTCGTCCATGTCGTCGGTTTTTCCGGCAGCCAGCTTTGCTCTGAGAAGTTCTGTCGTCACCTTTATTCCCGTTATTGGGGTCTTTAAGTCATGGCTGAGCGAAGCCACAAGCTCTCTTTCGCGTCTTTGGAGTGCGATCTCTCTCTTTTTTGATGCCTCCAGTTCCTCTCTCATGATATCGAAACTCTCGGTAAAAGAGCCAAACATATTGTTCTTATCCATTACCAGAACTTCATCTAATTTTCCTTCGGCTATCCTTCCGGCAAAATTCTTCATGTTATCGAACGGATCTATGATATTTTTCCTTATGTGTTTTCCGTACAAACATGCAATAATGATCAGAAATACGCCGAATACTGTCAATCCGATTATCATTCCGTTGCGGATGCTGCGCAGATTACCGAGTCCATCTTCTCTCAGTATCACCGAGCCCAGGATTATGTCGCCTTTGGTTATATAAGTATAAGGGTATCCTTTTTTTATGGCAGCCGGAACGGAAAGCGTTTCCCCTGCGTTGTCATCCTTTAGTCCTGAGAATAATACTGTGTCTTCTGTGTTCAGTATTGCAAAATCAACACCATAATCATTATCTTTAAGTACATAAAGGTTACCCCAGTTATCTCCGGCATCCTTAACTATGTCATTCAAGAGTAAAATCTGTTCTCCTCTCACAGAATACGCATTCTCATCCTGAGCGGAAAAAGCAGCCAAACCTATGACTGCCAGAAAATATAAAATTCCAAGCACAAGAACCGTTTTATAATAATTCTTCATAGGCCTCCATCATGTATCCGACGCCCCATACTGTTTTTATAAGCTTAGGTTCTTTCGGATCGTCCTCAATTTTTTCTCTCAGATGTCTCACATGGACCGCAAGTGTACCCTCACCTATAAATTCATCATCCCAGACATCTTTTAACAGCTCGTCCTTTGTCACAACCCTTCCGCAATTGTCTACAAGATACTTAATCAGCTTGTACTCCATAGCTTTTAGGCTTACAGGCTCATTGCCGTTCTTTACCTTGTGTGAAGCCGTTTCCATACTTATGGTTTTTGTCAGCCTGATGACAGGATTCTGAGTGCTTTTGTTTAAAGCGGCAGTCGCGGTATCCGGCGAATCTGCGCTTTGCTTCAAAAGAAGCGCGGCCTCCTTTGATTTTTCGTATCGCGCCAGGATTGCCTTCACTTTTGCCAGAAGGACATTAAGCGTGAACGGTTTCTTGATATAATCATCCCCGCCGATATTCAACGCTATCAGCACATCATCATCACTTGTCCTTGCGCTGATGAAAAGGATGGGCATATCGTACTTTTCCCTAACCTTCTTACAAAGCTCAAAGCCCGATTTATCCCCGAGGTTTATATCCAGCAGCAAAAGGGATACCATGTTTTTGTCAAGGAATTCCACTGCTGCGTCAAAGCTTGTCACATATTCGGTCTTAACATCAAACATATTGAAGTACTCGGCAGTTGACTGTGCGATCACCTCATCGTCATCTATTATCAGAACCTTAGCATCCATCAGAATCCCTCACTTCCCAATCTTATTTCATTACTTGATTATAACATAACCCCCACATAATGTCACTCTTTTTATTATCCGGACCTCAATATGCCCGCTCCCTGAGAGGTGCAAATTTGTTCTTGAAAAAGCCTTTAAAAAATGATATTATTTATTATAGGTATGTTTGTTACTTACGACTACCCAATATAGAATTTATGGAGGCAGGTATGAAACTAAAGAAACTATGGGCAATGCTTGTTGTGCTTGCGCTACTTGTTCCCGGCTTCGACGTTATGGGTGCTACCGATAACGAAAATGTCATTTACTGGGAAGATCTTATCACCGACGGTGATCGGAAGCTCATCTATAACATTCCCACAAACGATGTATTAACGGACAACAACAATGCTGATATCAGCGACAAAAGAATATCGGGCACGGCCGAGGATGACATAAATCTTGTTGTTGTACAGGATTACAACGAAGTATCCAATTCCTACTATGATTTTAACGACTATGATTATGTCTCGGGCGGCTATTACGAAGTCAGCCCTACACCTACATATTATGAGGAAGTTTCTCCGTCATATGTAGTTACCCCGGAATTAACGCAGACTCCGACAATCGTTCCCTCACCCGGACCACAGCCGACCACGACTCCGATCCCTCCTGTTATCAGGCCGGACAGCAAGGGCAATATATACGTGATCCCTGAAGAAAAGACTCCCCAGAAGATATCCTTCGATATTGACCTTGAGGTAGGAAGATTGGCACACATCAAGCCTCAGCAGGCGATGAACCATTCCAAGACCTCTTCGAACACGAAGATCATCAATGAGCCCCGACTTGCCACCGGATCATTTAATGCCGAATATGAGGCAAGGGCAAACAATCCCGGTCAGGCAACACTTACCTTCTACAATTCCACAGAAAACTTCACCGAAGAGAGGAATGTAAATGTATACTGCCGTCCTCTCGATTTTGAGAAGACCGAATATGTTGTAGAGAAAAAGGCCGGTAAGAACGGCTACATCACTCTCTTCCTTAAGTATTTCGAATATGAGTTTGAGTACGCATATGCTTTTGAATGGAGCAGCTCGGATAAAAGCGTTGCTTACCTCGCAGGCGGTGACCAGCTTTCAACCTTCGCACGTTTCTGTGTAGTAAAGCCCGGCGTTACGGTCATTACCGTAAAGGATAAATACGGCAATTCTTCACAGTGTCTTCTTATCGTAAAGGATGAAGAACTGGCAAAGAATACACCTACTCCCACAGAAGCTCCTACACTTACTCCGGAGCCCACTCCCGAGCCCACAGCTACACCGAAGCCTACCAAGACTCCGAAGCCCACTGCTACTCCCAAACCCACAGCTACACCGAAGCCTACCAAGACTCCTAAGCCTACCGCAACTCCCACAGCAACTCCTACGCCTGATGAGTTGGCCGATGGCATTACCATAAAACAGATAAAGAAAATGGTAAAAGCGTCAAGCATAGACCTTAAGGTTGAACAGAAGGACAACGAGCTGGCACTCAATTGGGAGTCCACCGACAGTCTTGTATTTGAAGCATTCCTTGACGGCTACCAGGTACAGGTTAAGTTACCCGGCTCCAAGAAATTCAAGACCATAAAGACCATTAAAAAGGCCACGAAGCTGGCATTTAATTTCAAGGATACCATAAACAAGAAGAAATATGTATTCCGTGTCCGCGGATATTACGTAGACCCGAACACAGGCAAAAAGACCTATACGAAATGGTCATATTCCGTTAAGGTCAAATATAAGAATACGAAATCTAAGAAATAGCTAACTTAAACCCCCGTCAGACACCTGCTGACGGGGGTGTTTAGCGAAGAAGGTACATAAATTGAACAAGGAATTTAAACATGGGTTAAAAAACGGCATACCCATAGCACTCGGATATTTTGCGGTAAGCTTCAGTCTTGGTATAACCATGATAGCCTCAGGGATAAGCGCAGCCGAGGGAACGGTCATGAGCCTCTCCAATCTCACGAGCGCCGGAGAATTTGCAGGCATCAGGATAATAGCAGTCGGCGGAACGCTGGCCGAAATGGTACTCACACAGGTCATTATAAACTTAAGATACTCTCTCATGAGCATGAGCCTCTCCCAGAAGCTCGAGGAAAGCATGAGTCTCTGGAAAAAGCTCATAATCGCATTCGCCAACACCGATGAGATCTTCGCCGTAGCGATGAGCCACCAGAAAAGCCTCACATTTCCTTTCATGGCAGGTCTTCAGCTGCTGCCGATATTAGGCTGGACTCTCGGAACACTACTCGGTGCGGTCGCTGGAAATCTTATGCCGGAGCGCATAAGCATAGCCATGAACGTCATGCTTTACGGTATGTTCATAGCCATCGTCGTACCTGCAGCCAAAAAATCAAAACCGGTACTCATAGTCGCCTGTATGGCAATAGTGTTCAGCTGCCTGTTCCGCTACGTTCCCGGACTTGACAAAGTATCGGAGGGCATAGCGATCAGTATCTGTACCGTACTTGCAGCCGGCTTAGGTGCTGTTTTCTTTCCTGTTAAGGATGAAAACGAAAATACCTCAGATACCGAAGAAAACATAAAGAAGAATTGATATATAAGAAAGGTTCTTATCATGAACGTATATATTTACATATTGGTAATGGCTGTTGTAACCTATTTCATAAGGATGCTTCCCTTAACCCTCATAAGGGGAAAGATAAAGAGCAGGTTCATAAAATCATTTCTTAATTATGTTCCCTATGCCTGTCTGATAGCCATGACATTTCCCGCCGTTTTCTACAGTGCCGGAAATCTTGCCGGGATAATCGCCGGGGTCGGAGTTGCCATAATCCTCGCTCTCATTGGAAAAGGCCTTGTTACCGTTGCCCTTGCAGCAAGCCTCATGGTATTCCTGTTCTCATTTATTCAATGATTTTTTGTACAGCCTTTCCCATTAAGGTGGTTATCCCAACCACGAAGTGATTGAGCTGCCTCACTGTCGAAGTGAAAGTGGCTGCAACGTAGCCGAATACATCCTTCTCGGAACATCGGCAGCAATCCTCCTTCTCGGAATAATAACAGCTGCACTGTTTAAGAGACGTAAATAAATTTAGGGGGGCTTAAAGCCCCCCATAATTATTTGATCCTTATAAAGCTGACTGTTGAACTAACGCCGGATTTTTTGATCATTTCCACTACGGATTTATAAACCGACTTCTTCGCCTTTATGCTTATCACAGCATTTATATTTATCTTCCTGAACGCACCCTCGTAAACCTTTTCGATGGCACCTTTTATAATAATGCTCTTCAGGTTCCTTGCCCCGGCGAAAGCTTTCTTACCGATGGTTCTTACATATTTCCCGATCGTTATTTCAGTAAGCGTCTTGTTTCCCTTAAATGCTCCCTTTGATATTGCATCAACCTTATACTTCTTACCGTTTACCTTAAAGGTGGCCGGTATTGTTATGCTTGAAGCGTCAGTATCAACTCCTACGAGTTTAACATTCCCGTTTTCCTCAAGCTGATAATGTACTTCCGTTTTTTCTCCGTCCGCACTGCAGCTGCCAGTCGTAATCTCAGTGTTTCCCTTTGCGTCTGTTTTTATGCCTTCCGATGTACTGCTTCCATCTTCCCCTACTGTTTCATGGAAATACTCCGTTCCGACTATGTTTCCATCCTTATCCTTGAAAGTAGCCGTATAATTCTTATTGCCACTCTTATACTCTTCAGATTCATATTCTTCAAAAGAACCATCAGCATTTACTTTAACAGTTGAGGAAACCACTTTGCCTTTTACGGTCTCTTTGATTATTGTTATCGAAGATGAATTATCATGATTCTCTGTCTTTAAAACAGTCGTTACCGTCCCGTTACCCGAAGTAGTAACTGTTTTGGTTGTTATCCCGTCTTCAGTCTCAATAATCTCAGGCTTAGTACCGTTATCCTTATCTTTGTCCTTTTCTTTATCTTTATCCTTAGTTTCCTTCTCATCTTCTTTCTTTTCGGTATCATCCTTAGTATCGGTATCCGTTCCGGTCACCGATCCGCCCCCGGTATATACAGGGAAATAACTCCCGCCTCCGCTGTAACCGTTGTATGTTCCTCCGCTTACCTGGGCCTTTTCGGTCCGGATTACCGTTCCTTCACTGCTCTCGGATGCATTATGGTTTTCGTCGGCCTTTATCCTTTGATAGAAAGTATACTCGGTATCCGCCTGCAGCCCTGTAAAGGATGCGCTAGCCTTCCACTCACCGTTTCCAAGCCTGTATTCATATCCTGTATGTTCTTCAAGAGCTATACTGTTTACGGAGGATGTCTTTTTAACCGGTGCAGCCGGTTTATCCTGACCTGCCTTTGCTATGTTGAACACATATGTATTATTCGCCGGAAGCTTATAGTTGCCGTTTGAAATACCTGTAGCCGTAACAGTATAATCTCCGGCGTTCACTCCTCCTCCGCTAACCGTTACTTGACATGTATCCTTCCCGACAAGCCCTGTTGCGGATGCTTTGGGACATTTTTGACTTCCGTCATAAACATACTCTGTATTTTCCCATGACAGCCCTATCTCCTTCTGAAGGATGGATGCCGTAACTGTAAAATCCAGAGACAATTCATAATTCTTTGCACCCTCTCCGGATAGAGTAAATCCCGAAAGAACGATTTCCTTATCCTTTCCTGCATTAGCATCCTTGAAAGATGCTTTCCCACCGCCCAAAGTGACAACAGGTCCTGTAGTAATACCTACTATCTTCGGAGTCTCCGAAAAATATGCATCGACAGTCCCGTCATACTCCTTATCTGCTACAGATACTGAGATAGTGATCGGTTTTACCTTGATTTTAAAGGTCTTTTCGAGTGTACCGGTATAGTTTCCTTTTCCTTTGATGATGACCTTTGCGCTGTCCGTCACCTCGGTATTGCCGGCGTATGAAACCGTATAATCCCTGTCTTCAACAAGAACTCCTCTTTTCTTATCAGTAACTGTGACTTCCGGTCTGTTCCCTTCTGGCGAATAAACCTGATCGGGTATTTCGCTTATCTCAACTCCTTCATAGAGGACTGTATTTCCATCAGAAGTTTTAATACATGTATCAGATCCTATATCCAAGGGATTAAGTGCGAGTTTTACGGTCTGTTCTCCTCTGTATTTACCTTTTCCCTGTATTTTAAAAACAACTGTAGGATATGATTTACTTCCTATCTGAGTAACGCCCGTTATTTCCGGAAAAATATTGCTGTCCGGGTCAATCTCTTCAAAATCAACACCTTCTCTCAAAAACTCTTCACCGTATTTCAGGCAGATGTTTCTCGAAAGATCCCGTACAGGAAGGACTACCGAAAGATCGATATACTGCACATCATCAAACTTTGTAGGCTCCGAACCATTCTGATAATATCTGTCAGTCCAGCTTAACGGTATATTTATCGGAAATGATTTTGTCGCAGACCCACTGCACTTCGTACTATCTTCATTAGCCGTTACAGTAACACTGCCGTTGCCCAGATCCGTATTATTACTATACGCAACAGTATATTCTGATGCATTTATAACGGTTCCTTTATCGTCTCTTACCGTAACCTTAGGTGTTACAGGTTTTCCGATATAGCTGCCGGGATTTACGGTAATATTACTCTCCTTTAGATTTACCGGAGAAGATATCTTATTAACGGTAAATGCTTTTATGCACAGATTTCCAAAACTTTTATCCGTATGATCGACAAGATCCGTCCACTTTCCATTATTATAATCATACAGAAAACTTTCACCTCTATCAATATGTGCGACAACACTGCGCCAGCCCTCACTTGTAAATGTCTTTTCAGCATTCAATGAAACGTTTTTCCCTTCTTTTGACATTTCCACGACCACAGAAAAGAATTGACCTTTCTTCAAGTCTACCGGATTGTCAAGCTCTACTGTATGCCATCCTGCAAAGGTTAACGTCCCCGTTTGAGTCCGCGCTAAAGTTCCTGCTTCAGGATTTTGCTTTATCGTAACTTCATCTTCGGATAAATATATTTTGATTTCATAATTGAAATTTGGATAATCTGTATCCAGACTTACCGCTTTTAAGACTTCCCCGTCTTCGGAAGCTTTAGCTTGAAAGATATTAGCTCCCTTTACAGCCGTTTTGTCTTCAATTACAATTATATGATTTGTAGTACCATCATATTGGTAATTATTATCATAATTGGTCGCAACATCAAAATCAAATGCATAAGCTGTATCATCCAGACTTGCATTGTAGTAGGACATCCAGAAATATCCGTAATAATACATATTATCTGCTTGGGTTGTAGATTGTGACATCCAGCTGTTCCTTACAAGCCACGCTCCGTCACCGGGAGGATTTTCACCAAATTTTTCCTTCGGAAAGTTATCATCCCAGCCAACTATAAGCACGGCATGATTTGTAGATCCGCCATAGTTATTCGAATCATAATAAGCGTTATTTGTGGCATTATAAACCGTAGAATACTGATCTTCGCTTCCGTTTAAAGCATAATAGGATATCGCAAGCGAGCCATGCTCCATAATTGCCCTTTTGGCAGCTTTCATGTCCTCATTATTCACACTCTGATTTTGGGTTATATCAGTACATCCAAGATTTATAAAAGAACAGTTCCTTAAATGCGCCACATCATCATATGCATAACCTGGATCTATCGTTTTAAGAAGTTTATCAGGACTTTCCGGGTATTGCAGTTCTCCAACGTCAGCAGCTGCTCCACGCCATGAAGGTAATGAATAAGCTGCCATTAAATAATTACCTCCATGATCCAGACATGAATCTGAAAACAAGCTTTTATTACTGTCTCCTTCCGTTCCCCCTAACGGATCGATTACCGAGTTATATGAAAAATATGCCAGATGAACTTCCGAAAGATCCGGAGCTTCAAGGCCTTTTATTCGCAAGTTTATCTCAGCAGCCGCCATGGTTGCCATAGCCCAACACGAACCAAACTGACCCTGATTCTTTAGAGGCGGCATATAGGCTTCAAAATTATTAAAATCCCATTTTGTCGGAATTTCTTCCCTTGTACCCCTTAACAAAGGAACATAATCATCGCCTCTGTCGGTTATACTTTCAGCATGTTTCTCATCAGGAAGCTGTATATAACCGGTAATATACTGATCCCCGACCGCAGATTTTGCGTCTATATTCTTCACTCCGGGTATCATCAGGATTGTAACCAGAGCTATAAAGAATCCTATTATCTTTTTCTTCTTAAACATAAGCCTCATCCCTCCCGTTTACAAAAAGATACTATCTCTTCTACCGTTTCTTCCATGGTCAGTCCGGTCTCATCGATGACCAGATCCGCATATTTCTCATAGAGCAGCTTTCTGTGCTCATACATCTCATCAGGGCTTTCCCCGTCTTTCAGCACAACTCCCCGCTGCCTGATATTCTTTAATCTTCTGAAAAGCTCCTTCTTTTCAACCTTAAGATAAACTATTCTTCCAAGCTTCGAAAGATATCTCATGCCTTTCTCGCTGTACACGACGCTGCCCCCGGTGGCTACGACAGAATTCTCGGGGCTTATGGAAAGCACCGCGTCTTCCTCGCACTTAAGGAATCCGTCAGTCCCTTTTCCTGCAATGATATCACACAGAAGCATCTTCTCCCTCTGCTGTATCACAAGATCGGTATCGACGAAACTCATGCCGAGTATTTTTGCAAGGATAACGCCCAGCGAGCTTTTTCCCGAAGCCGGCATCCCTATAAGTATTATGTTTTTTCCCATTTTATCAACATTTTTAAGACTCATATCTTATTTCCTTCACAAAATAATGTTTTCGGGAACATTATACCACAGATTTTCCTAAAAAGCCACATTTTTTCCCGTCTCAACAACCTGTATCAGCATCTCGTATCTTATGTTCCTTTTACGGTTAAAATCCCAGATATGTCTTGATTCTTCCACGACCTTTTCATTCCTGACCGCATCTATGCACCGGCAGGCGCCCTCCACAGGGTGTTCCTCACTGTATTCGTTCCCAAACACCGCATATTCATGTGCCGACGCGATTATAGCTCCTGTTATGACGGGAACTATGTCCCTGCTGATAAGTGTAAGCTGCTCCTCAAGCTTTGATGCTGCCTTCATTGCTTCCGGGGCCATAAGGTCCGGCATACTGGCAGCGCACGACTGTATGAAAAACGAGATTGTCGAAAAAAGCTGGCTGAACACTCCGTTACAGAGCACTATGTCACTCTTGGGTAAAGCTTCCGATATATCTTCCTTGCTTTTTATCATCCGGCTCTTCAGCTTCTCAATCCCATTACATACGATTCCGTAAAAATCATCAACCCTCAGGGCATTCCCACAGCTTCTCATGGCAAGGATCGTATCCTCGCAGAATCCGGAAATATCTTTTTCCGTTATCCCCGTAAGAGACATTTCACGGATATACAGCTTCCAGATTTCCTTATTTGTAAGGCCTTTAAAAACCCCTCCCACTGCCTCGGTATCATAATCAACCAACGAAACATTGGCAAATGCGTCAAGCAGCTTATGTTTATCAATATCATTGCACCGTCCTGCTCCTATGACACATACAGTCTTTTCCGGATTCCCTTTCCTTAAGCCTATAACCTTGTCAGTCAGCAGCTCCCGGTATTCCTTCCAGTCATCGTATGCATCAGGCAGTACGAACTTCTTTTTTATATCATCGTATACAGACATATCTATTCTCCCGAAGACGGTTTTGTTTCTCATTCCCAATGTATTTGAATAAATGCCATTATTCAAAGTCACCTCGAAAACGCCTTCAGCGTTTCCTCGGTAACAAAACGATGCTCCGCATCTTCTGTTTTGTTATATAAATGCCATTCTGAGCGATATATGTCATTCTGAGCGAAGCGAAGAATCTTTGAAATCTTTTATATTAAGATCCTTCACTAACGTTCAGGATGACAAAAGAGTCTAACTTGATGGCATTAGGTTTCTCCTTCATTACTCGTTTATAGAATACCATTATTACCTATGAAAAACAAGAAAAAAATCCCCTGCATACATGCAGGGGATCGATCAGTAAACAGATTTTATTTTGTTTTTAAATATATTGTGGGACGTACGGCATGATCAAAAATACCGTAATCATAATCATCGTAACACAAGCTTTCATCACAGAAACCTTCATTTGCCAATTCGGCATAAGGCTTGCAAGACCCTCCGTCCGCAGTTATTAGCGCTACATAGGCTGATGTGATCCCACTTTCTTCATCCGGTGTTCTGAGCCACCAATCTCTCGAAGCTCCGTTACGTAAAGCACAGATCCTGTCAATTATAGATCCGGCATTTGTTATGGGATAATACTTTTCTACCTCCGAATATGACAGGATGAAAACATTATCCTCCATATCCTCTCCCTCAGAATAAGTATTGGCAGCGATCAAAGCTTTCTCATCTTTGCTGAACGCCTCCTCATAAAACTCACTGTTCAACCATTTCCTGAGAGTACAATCCTTCCATGTTGTTTCCGTAACATTTTCTTTGTCATCATAAGCTATGATTTTTTCAATATATCTGCTCGCAAGAAGTGTTTTCCCGCTCTCTTCATCATAGTCAAGGATCTCCCACTCCATCGGAACGATGCTTGTTTCAGTTATGGCATCCGATCCAAATACAACAAAGACTTTCTTAAGATTAGGTTTTACATTTCCTGCGGAGAGATTGTTGGCCTCTATAAATTCCGGAGTAAGGCGTACAGTAATATACGGACGAACGCCGCAGCTTGAATTAACGAACAATCCTACATCATCTTCCTCGTTATGGCCATTACGTGTAGATTCGATGCTTCCGTCATATAAAACCGGTCTTTTCATAGACTGATTTGATTTATAACTTTCATAATCATCATTATATTTCGCTCCATCAGATCTTGTCCACCATGATCCGCTTTCGCCATCAATATAAGTTGCTACCCTTTCCTTTGAGGCAATTTCCATATCGTAATCCCAAAACAGTCTCATGTCATTCACAGTCAAAATGGTAACTTTGTGATTCTGGCTATTTGCAGAACTATCACCTATCAGTTCTTTTTCACTTTCTGAAAAAGCATTCTCGTAAAACTCACCGTTAAGATACTTACAAAGTGTCGAATTACTAAAGTTTACCTTGGCTTTCTTTTCATTAAACTGCCTGTCAAACAAAATGTATCTACTTATAGCATAGGCATATTGGCCATCCTCGGAATACCCAAGAACATCCCATTCGATATCCTCCTTGATCCCGTCGGTGACCAGAACATACTTAGGATCTTTTTCACTGCTTTCAGGGCTTTCCTTCCAATACTCCATATCCCAGCTTCCGAGCTTAAAAGTATCCCTTTCATATTCAGCGGAAAAACTGATGACTCCCTCGTCTGCAAGCTTCATGAGTCCGGGATAATTTTCCTTGACATACTCTTTTACTTCTTCCGAATTGTCGGTAACATTGTCCGTATATTGCTTTAATCTTAATCCGATACTTTGAGCGTCCATCGAATATACATTAGTTTCTCCGGAAGCATCCTTTAACTTTAGCTCTGCGAACCCATCTCCATTGAAATCCTTTATTTCGCTTGTAACATACTCCTTACCTTCAGTTAATTCGGGTAACTTAGCATTAAGATAGTCTTCAACGAATTCCTTTGCAGTTTTGTCATCCGACAGCTGCATTTTGAACTCAAGCTTCGAATCCTCTCCCGGGAATTTCTTCAGGATTTTGTTGAATTTCTTTTTAGTAGTAGGTTTCTCAGGCAAGAAATACTCATACTTGTTATTTTCATTCAAAAACTTGCTGCATATTTCATTGAAAGTACCTTTGGAAAGCTTATAATACACACAATAATCACAATCCTCTCCATCCGGTCCTTTTCCCTTTTGTGCAAAACTCAGATAGCAGTCATCATTATAATACAGATTAAGCGATGTATCATAATATTTAAACGGTATGTCTTCCCACGAAAACATAACTTTGGATTTTCCACCCGAATATTTGTAGAGCATAATACTGAGAGCGTATTCATTCCCATCATCTTTTACATATTGATATGTGATAAGCTCATCAAGTCCGTCTTTATCCAGGTCTGCAAATGCATATTTACAGAATTGGTTTTTTAAGTTTTTTTTGAGTACCTTCTGTACCTTCTTGTTTGTAACCTTTGCTGCCTGAGCTGTGCCTTCCGGGATTGCACATACCAGAATACTCAGGATCAGAGCAAACACAAGCAATGTTCTTGTCAGTAATCTTTTTCTCATTTTTCTCCTCCAGGTTTTACTCTTTCGGTCTTATTTCAGTTTTATGTATATTGCGGGGCGCACGGTATGATCATAGATACTGAAATTCCAATCATCAAAAATAATATCTGCTTCACAAACGCCCTCTTTCGCTTCGTACTTAGCGTCCGCGTAGCATAAACCTCCCAATACACTCACAAGTGCTACCGTGGATGATGTAATCCCGCTTTCTTCATCCGGCGTTCTGAGCCACCATTCCCTGGAAGCTCCGTTACGTAAAGCACAGATTCTGTCATATACAGAGAATTTGTCCGTTATCGGATAATACTTTTCCACCTCAGAATATGACAGGATGAAAACATTGTCCTCGAGATCCTCTCCTTCAGAATATTTATTTGCGGCGATCAAAGCCTTCTCTTTTTCGTCAAATGCGCTATCATAAAACTTACTGTTCAGCCAACTCCTGAGAGTACAATCCTTCCAGCTTGTTTCCTCAATATCACTTTTATCATCATAGGCTATGGATGCTTCGATATATCTGCTCGCAAGAAGGGTCTTCCCGCTCTCTTCATTATAGTCAAGGATATCCCATTCCATCGGAATACTGTTTGTTTCGGATGTATTACGGGTTCCAAATACCACATAAACTTTCTTAAGCTTAGGTTTTGCATTTCCTACGGAGAGATTGTTAGCCTCGATGAATTCGGGAGTAAGCCGTATAGTGATAAACGGACGTACTCCGCAGCTTGAAACGACGGATATACCTACATTGCTTTCTTCGTTATAAGCGTTTTTGACACCCTCAATGCTTCCGTTGCTTAATACCATCCTTTTCAAGGATTGTACAGATGAACTATAACTTTCATAATCGTCATTATATTTCAATCCATGTGTTCTTGTCCACCACGATCCCGCTCTGCCGTCAATATAAGTGGCAATCCTTTCCTTTGTGTTGATTTCCAGTTCATAATCATAATACAGTCTCAAATCCTTTGTAGTCATTATGATGACTTTGAAATTCCGACTGTTTGCCGAGCTGTCACCTATCAGTTCCTTTTCACTTTCCGTAAAAGCATTTTCGTAAAAATCGGTATTCAGATACTGACAAAGTGTTGATTCGCTAAAATTAAGCTTTGCCCTTGTTTCATTAAACTGCTTGTTAAACAAAATATATTTGCTTAAACAGTAAGCATATTGACCGTCTCCGGAATATCCGAGGATATACCATTCCATATCCTCCTTGTTTCCGTCAGTGACAAGAACTTCCTTAGCCTTTTCGCCTTCACCGTTTTTCTCCCAATACTCCATATCCCAGCTGCCAAGCTTTACGGTATCCCTTTCATACTCCGCCGAAAAACTGATAAGTCCCTCGTCTGCAAGCTTGATAAGTCCGGGATAATTCTCCTTGACATACTCTCTTACTTCTTCCGAATCATCCGGATCATCCGTAACACTATCCGTATATTGTAATAAGCTTAAGCTGTCACTTTCAAAATCTAGCGAATAAATAATACTTTCTCCTGAAGCATCCTTTAACTTTAGATCTGCGAACCCATCTCCATTGAAATCCTTTATTTCGCTTGTAACAGACTCTTTACCTTCGGACAATTCAGGTATCATTTCAGTAAGATATTCTTCAACAAATTTCTTTGCAAGCTCTTTATCCGACAACTCCATTTCAATCTCAAGTTTCGAATCGTCCCCCGGGAATTTTTTCATGATTTTGTTGAACTTCTTTTCACTGACAGATTTCCACCCCCGTGAAAAATAGGAAGGACCAGTAGCAACTATATTCTTGTAACACAAACCGCGGAAAGTACCTTTATCTTTGGAAAACTCATAATACGCATATTTATCTAAATTATAAACTGAGTCATCAAACACTTTCAGATAGCAGGTATCTTTATAATACAGCTCAAACGAAATTTCATTACCATTATATCTGAAATAACGCTTTGAAAGAATTTTTTTTGCTTTTCCATCCGAATATCTATAGATTATAATATAAACATAAAAGAATGCATCACCATTATCATACCAATCCGGTCCTTGATATTGGTATGTAATAAGCTCATCAAGTCCGTCTTTATCCAAGTCTGCAAAAGCATATTTGCATAATTTGTTTTTTATTTTTTTCTTAAGTACCTTCTGTACCTTCTCGTTTGTAACTGTTGCCGCCCGAACAGCATCTTCCGGGATAGTGCATACCAGGATGCTCAGGATCAGAGCAAACACAATTATGGTTCTTGTAAGTAATCTCCTTCTCATTTTGTCTCCTCCGTTTTTTAAGCCGGCGGTAATCCGCCACATAATACCAATAATAGTTTATTATAACAATCCTGCCTTTGAAAAACAATGTCCCTTAGGGACACTATTATTCCCCAAAATCCCCTTGTAAAATCTATAAACTGTGATAGAATGAAAGTAATGATGGGGTATTGTTTTCTTCTATATAACGAAAGGAGCAAGTATGAGAAAATTCACAAAAAGACTGATGGCACTTTTTACAGCAGTGGTCATGGTATTCGGTGCTTTTGTGCTACCGGATTCGATCAGTGTTGCCGCGAAAGATGAGCAGTCAGGTAGAAGGATTGTTTTAGCTCTTGGAGATTCCTATTCGGCAGGTGAGGGCATTGACCCATTTTTTAATCAGAGTGATTCAGATAAAGAAACAAATGATAACTGGCTTGCTCACAGATCCCAAAAAGCTTGGTCAGGCTTGTTAAAGCTTGATGGTAAAACAGTTGATTTCAATCATAATTGGTTGTTTTACGCTGCCTCAGGAGCTGAAACCAAGCATTTAACCACTGCTCAAACCAAAGAAACAAATATTACAGGACAATCAACATCAAAAGACTTACCAGCCCAGCTTGAGGCATTTGAGAAATTTGCAAATCAAAAAGGCTGGATGCAAGAAGTTGATTATGTAACAGTAACAATCGGTGGAAATGATATCGGATTTACAGATATCATTACTCTTGCAATCGCCGAAGAGTTGGAAGCTTCTAATACAGATAACGACTCTACTATTTCTAGTGTGTGTACATATATTAAAGATGGTCGTACTCTGGATGGTGTATTAGAAGAAAAATTAGATAGTCTGTATTCAACAACAGAAGGTATCGGAATAGATATAAAAAATGCATACAAAGCTATCTTAAACAAAGTATCTCTCTCCCCTAACGTTAAAGTAATTGTCGCAGGATACCCAGCTTTGCTTAATTCATCCGAATTTGTAATACCTATTGATACATCTTTTTCTGTTTCTATTTTGGGGCGGCCTGTTACTATCAATTTAAAGAAAGACGTAACATTCAGAAGTGCAACTTCAAAAAAGATCAATGATGCTGTTTCTGAATTTAACCAAAAACTGGAATCAATAGTTAACGATTTACGTACAGAAGGCTATACGAATATATATTTTGTATCGGTTGAAGACAAATTCAATGGACAAGAAGCATATACAACTAAGCCCTATATCAACCCCGTGTATTTTGGGGCTCAAGCTCAGGATTTAGACAGAAATGCAATCGTAAGCTCTTACTCTATCCATCCTAACGAGGAAGGAGCCAAAGCTTATGCAGAGGCTGTCCAGGAACTTATTGATGTATTTGAAAAGAAGGTAACTTATGTTGATGAATCCGGCAACAATGTTCAGCTTAGTTACGGAGAATACACTCCTGTTGAAAGCTCCAGCGGTGAAGTCACTTGGACTGAGGGAACCTATGTAGTTGAAGGAAATGTAAACATAGAAGGCACCGTTAATATTGAAGGCGACATTACCCTCGTTCTGGCGGATGACAGTTCTTTAAACATCGGCTCAGCAACTTCCCGTGTTGAAGATGGTATATTTTATAAATACCATATAGAAAATAAAGACGGTCAGACGGTATATGTTCCCGAAGACGAGGATACAGCACTTACTATTTACGGACAGACTAAGGGAAACGGTGAACTAAATATTTATTCAAGCCATGTAAGTCTTGATAGCTGTCTCGGATTAGCCATCAATGACGTTAAGGTCACCACTGATAACACCAATGATACATATCCTTCGATAAGATCAGACAATATTGTCGTAAATTCAGGTTCATTAAATGTTTCTTCAGTTAAATCAGGAATAACCTGCTATTTTTTGGACTACACCGGTGGTAACGTTAATGTCTCATCTGCAACTAATACCTCCAGTAGTTGGGGCATAACATATTACAATTATTGTAGGCTCTCCTGGAAGAAGGCTTCGGATTCCTTTACTACAAGCAGTATAGGCACATATGACGGTAATTCATTATCATTTAAGAAATCCTTTTTGCTTGATTCCAACCCTACGGTTTTGGCTACCAAGGCCAACATGAATGGTGAAAAGCTGATTCCTGCATATGGTGTATATTCTGACAGTATCTTACATGGAAGTGTTGATGCAGATAAAACCATTATCCTCCCCGGAGCATCCGAGGATGATAAAAAAGTCACCATCACCGTTAATCCCGATCCGGGATATCAATTGTACTCACTCTCAGTAACTGATTACAGAAATCCCGAAACCAAGGTTGAGGTAAAAGCTTCAGATACGGGCTATTATTTCACAATGCCCGAATTTGACGTATATGTATATGCGGTATTCAAAAAGACAATCACACCGGACATGATAACTCCTGCATCTGATATTATATATACAGGCTCCGAAGTTACCCCGGACGTAACCGTCAATGACGGCGAAACCACTTTGGTCAAGGATACCGATTATACTGTCAGCTATTCGGATAATATATCCGCAGGCTCAGGAACCGCAACCGTAAAGGTAACAAGTACCAGTGGCTCCTCATATATGGGATCCGCATCAAAGAACTTCACCATCAACCCTAAGCCTGTTGTAGTAAAAGGCATTACCGCCGAAAATAAAACCTACGACGGAAAAACTTCGGTAACTATCAGCACAAGCGGTGCTGTTATCGAAGGTGTCGTTACCGGAGATGAGCTTACAGTATCCTCTGCCACCGGAGAATTCACAAGCGCAGCTGCCGGAACAAGCAAGGATGTAACCATAACCGATATCGTTTTTGACGGAAATGCTAAAGACAATTATACATTAGACACTACAGGTGAATATCTTAATATAAAAGCCGATATAGATCCGCTGCCTGTAACGATTTCCGGTGTTGCAGCAAAAGAAAAAGACTATGACGGTACAACAAAAGTCGATCTGGATCTTTCAAATGCACAGATCAATGAGATCATAGGAACTGACAAGGTAGAATTCTCTGTAAGCGGAGCATTGACCGACGCAGGTATAGGAGACAACAAGACAGTCATCCTTTCCGGATGGACTCTCTCGGGTGACGATGCCGCCAATTATACGATTGACATTGAAAACAGCCAGAAAACCGCGACGATCGGGATCATTCCCAAAAAAGTTACAATATCGGATATCACTGCAACAAACCGTGACTATGAGCAGGGCAATACAAAAGTGGCTCTTTCCGGTGGTAAACTCAACGGTGTCGAAGACAATGACGATGTATCCATCGACCTTACAGAGGCTGTTGGAAACATGACTGATGATAACGCCGGAGAAAATAAATCTGTTACCATAACCGGAGTAAAACTCATAGGAACTGATAAAGATAATTATGTTCTGAGCGAACAGCCTACCGGTGTTACCGTTACCATCAACAAAATCACACCTGATCTCACCGAACCCAAAGCCAAAACAAATCTTTTTGAAGACGGTACATCTCAAGTACTGATAGAAGCCGGTGTTTCAAAGAACGGCACGGTTCTTTACAGTGTTAATGACAGTATTTTAAATAAGTTCCCGGTTGACTCGGATTTTTCCGCTGATATCCCGGAAGCAGATAAAGCAGGCCATTACACGGTATGGTACAAAGTAAAAGGTAATACAAATTACAATGATATTGCTGTTAAATCTTTCGAAGTAACGATATCTGAAGCTCCCAAGCAGGATCCTATAGGTGAGCCACAGAAGCCTACCGACGAACCTCAGAAACCTACAGAGCCTCCCGTACAGCCTACGGTTGTAATCGATACACCTGAGCCTGTAAACACTCCCGTCATTGAGAAG